>JAZUIB010000025.1:0-51913 GCA_045642025.1 Synergistaceae bacterium | reverse complement strand
GACTTCGTCTGTAAAGCCGCTGGTTTCCGCGTCTCCGCGTTGCTTCGCGCGGAAAGACGAGAGGGACAGTCATTCCGCACATCCACCAGTCATTCCGCACTTGATGCAGAATCCAGTGTCGTTATCTTTTAAAACCCAACGGGCAAAGCCCGTAAAGACGCTGGTTCCTGCGCTGACGCTTCGCGTCCCGCAGGAAGACAGGGATAAAAACCGCAGGAAGACAGGGATAAAAACCGCAGGAAGACAGGGATTTGTCATTCTGCGGACGGTCATCGGGCGGCAAAACCGTTGAAAAACTGAATATTGAAGTTTTGATTTTGTGATTGCCTTAAAAATGCCGCATCTCTCCAAAATTAAAATTCAGTTACATTTTAATCTACAATTATTATATCATTGCAGCAGTAAAATACAACAAAAATCCGAAAGAAACAACAAAAAAAACGCAGGGCGGAGATTTTTTCTCTACCCTGCGTCTGCCGCCTTCTTCAAATTATCTTCGTCTTTTATTTCGTGCGCCCCACCTCAATCGCTAATCGGTACTTGGTACTTGGTAATTGGTACTTGGTAATTGGTAATTGGTAATTTTCTGTTTTACGCCGCGCCGTGCCAGCTTGTATCCGCATGACCGAAAATCTTTTTCTTCCTTTTCACTCTGCTGACTTTTGCCGCCGTTGACTTAAAACGCATCTGCTCACCGATGTAATCAAGCCTGAAACTGCCGTTCGCGCCGTTTTTCCGCGTTTTCTTTATCGTCGCGATAATTTCCGCGCCGAGGTCATGCCCGTTTTCATCATCTCCCGTATCTTTAAACAGTTCAATTTCAATATCGGCGCGTTCATTGACATAGCCGCCGCCTCTCGCAGAGCCTCCCATTCCGCCCTGCGCCTGCAATCTCTGCGATTCCATAGACATTTGGGAAAGAACAACAAGCGCAAAACCGTACGTCTTGGCAAGCCTTAAAAGTTCCTCCGTCGCATGATTTGCGATATCAAAATCTGACTGCTCTCCCTCTTTCAAAAGCGTGAGATAATCTATGCAGACAACCTTAGGAACATTGCGCTCCGCATACTCCTTTATCTTCTCCACCGTCCAGCGCAGATTCAGATCATTTTCAAGCACCGTCAGCCTGCCGTCATAAAAGTTCGTCAGACTCTCCCTTGCCCGCGCGTACTCAGGCGCGCCGATTTTCCCCAGCTCCTTAACCTTAGCGGGAGAACAGCCCATCTCTCTTGCAAGCAGACGTTCCATAATCGGCACTCTGCCCATATCAAGAGAAAACAGCACAGCGCCGTTTCCGCCGTCTCCAACCCACCTCTGCAGACCATTGAGAAGCAGAGACGTTTTCATACTCCCCGGATTGCCGATAACAGAAAGCATCTGCCCCTCATAAACACCGCCGCCCATGGCATTATCAAGCTCGTCAATGCCGAAACAAAACAGCTGCCCCTGACTTCTCCAAGAACTCTCCGTCTGCTTAAACGCGCTGTCAAAGCTGTTCGGCGCGTAAAGCTCCTGACGTCTTGCCGACTCAAGGCTGCCGTGCTCCGCCTTATGCGCATGCCACGTTTTTGCGACCGTTCTGTTAATCAAAACATCAGAAATTCTGCCTCCGACGGCGCACTTCTTCACCTCATCACGGACATACGGAATAATAGTATCAATCCCGCCGCCATGCTCGCAATAATACTTCGTCCACTCCTCAACATTCTCCAAAACGGCAAAAATCTGCTGATCCTCATTCAGCCCCAAACCGGCGGCAGAATAACCGTCAAGCAAAACCTTCGGCGACGGCGGCACCTCTGCAAAACAATTCAGCGGCATCTACTCCACCGCCTCCAAAAAACGCTCAATATTATCATCATTCTTCAAAAGCCACTCGACAGTAATATGCCACGGATTGCCGTCATGCTTAAAACCGTCATTATTGCCCACATAAAAACCCTGCCTGCACTCAGACACGACAGACAGCAGATTAACCCAAAACTCCGACGTACCTGCGCCCTTATCCAAAAAATGATCCCTGCGCGTTTCAAACAACCTCCGTTTCCTTGCCGTCAGCTTCTCAAAACGCTCAATTCCGTTAAACTCAGCCCACCTGTTCCAAATATCGCGGAACTCCGAAAACTGAATAACATTACCCGCCTTTACATCTACATCTACATCTGTATCTACATCTGCATCGCTGCAGGGTGCCTGCGGGCAGGCTGACAAATCCGACAGCTTTCTGTGCGAAGCCTTAGTGCCGTTTTTCACAGCCGCGGAGTGCTTCTCCTCCGCATAACGAAGAGCCTCGATAATCTCCCAATTCACCAAAACCTTTGGATTTAAATTCCAAAAACTTTTCGACTGAAACATAAACTGCTTACAAAACACCGGCAAATCAGATACATCTATAACATCAAACTCATCAAGCTGAACAACCTTCTCCAGCAGCTTCTCGACATACTTAAAACTCGGACTGTGAGTATAATCCCTGATACACTTAACATTAAACGGCATAAAGCCTCCGGTGCTGAACAACCAATTACGCAGACACCAGTAAAAACCATACGCCGTATGATCAAGCGCGGATTCAACCTGATAAAAAGACTTTGGAAACATAAGATAATAATCCTGATCAACTGTTGACTGAGAAGCCCTTAACTGCTTCCATGACGGGGTTCGTGAGCTCATTTTCTCCTGCTGTGCCATAAAACACACGCTCCTTTCATATTCTGCTTACAAAACCAAACATAAAGCGTCTGCCGACAACCTCTATGTCTTTTTTGTAAAATCTCACACTGATATTATACTATTTATATACCGAATATACAATATTCAGTATAAAAATAATATAAAATTATCCACCTATTGCAAAAACACATACTGTGTGATAAAATCACGAATACAAAAAAAAAGACAAAGGCGTGATAAAATGACACCGCTCGAACAAAAAAGACTTGCCGTAGGGCTTACAAGACTGGAACTTGCAGACAAAATCGGCATAACCGTAACAATGATATACCGCTACGAAAAAAATCGCGCCAAACCGTCTGCGGAAACCAAACGCAAATTCACCGAATTTTTCCGCTGCGGCAGCGAAGAACTCTGGGGCAACACGGCAGAAACAAACCCAGTCATATTCATACCTGTTGTTGACAGAGTCATACAGGCGTCAGCAGGGCAGGGAAACAGTTACATAGGCTCGCCTTGGACAATAATAGACAAAGTGCCCTTCTCCGCCAAAAGCCTCATGGGCTACAGCTGGCAGGGAGCGGACTACAAAATCATAACGGCGCAGGGCGACAGCATGGAGCCGTTCATACACGACGGCGACGACGTACTCTTTGCGGAAAACTTAGAAGTACGCAACGGAGACGTCGCAATAGTAAGCATAGACGGCACAGTATTTGTAAAAGGCATACTCTACGGCAAAAACTCAATAACGCTTGTCAGCTACAACAAAGAATACCCTGACAGGACATTTGATTGTGATGACCACGAAGTAGAAATTAAAGGTAAGGTATTGCGCATATTGCCAAAAGCGATTACAATACCAAGCATAATATAAAAACAAAAAAGACTTGAGCATGAGTCGTGTTGCTGTGACTCATTTCGTTTATTCTCCTTTTTAGGGGCAGGCCGCCGCAAGCCTGCCAAACACAAGCGGAGCGCAATGCTCCGCTTGTGTTCTTATAAGTTCAATCAACAATTCTTGTAAAAAATTCCTCTTTATGCGATATATATTCTTGAAAACAGAAGCTTAACATTTTCAATGCTTAAATTACTTTTGTTATGCTCTATCAAATCAAGACATCTGATGAAATTATGACAACAGCTGGGGTTTACTTACAAATTAGAATATATTCGGCACAATATCTGCTATAATACTGCAATAAAATTTCAAATTTTCTCAAGGAGGCGGCTGACCGAAGTTACTAAAATACGAGTCCTTGCAACACAAATTATGGCATAGTCCAAAAAAACACTCTTGAAAGGGGAAAAATGTAATGAAAAAGTTAATTTATGCTCTCTTAATATCTCTGATTGTATTCGCCGCACCGTCCTTCGCCGCGCCTAACTGGAAGTATATTGGCGCTGATGATGGCAACAAATGGTATATAGATATTAACAGTATTTGCTCTTGCGGTATGTGGTCATACTATGGCTTTAAGGAATATACTACAAAAATAGTGCCTGGCGGAGCAGGAAAAAATGCTTTTAACAACTACTACGGTCAGCCTGTTGCCAGTATCATTGATCAATGGCATTGGGCGGAAAATGAGCCTGAAACCGGTAATCGGCCGTCTGTTTATGGACGTAAGGTCTATAACACAAGCGGAAAACTGATTGCACAGGAACAAGATCCAACATTTTTTGGAGACAGCAAAAGTTCCCGAGATAGTATTGAAAAAGTTTTAAAAAAATATGTACATCAGTTCTGTATTTCTAGCAAAATGTATGAAAAACGTAGGCGGGCTATAAGAAAACATCCAGATGCACTTGTGAATGTCTATTCAACAGGAAAGGTTGAATGGGAAACAGTAGAGCCTTAGACACTTTACATCTCCTTAACAAAGGAGTTAGGAAAAAAACAGTCTTGAAAGGAGAAAAAACGTAATGAAAAAACTTATTTATGCTCTCTTAATATCTCTGATTGTATTCGCCGCACCGTCCTTCGCCGCGCCTAACTGGAAGTATGCAGGTGCTGTGAATGGCAACAAATTATATGTAGATTTTAACAGTATTTGCGTTGCTGGTGGCGGTGGCGAAGATGGTTGTGCCCACTATTATACTGCAAAAATGGTGCTTGGCGGCGCGGGGAAAAAAACTTTTGATAACCACTACGGTCAGCCTGTTGCCACTATTATAGATCAATGGTCTCTTGAAGGTGGGCTAGGTGTTTATAATCGTAAGATCTATGACACAAGCGGAAAACTGATTAAACCCAAAAAGGAAGATCAATGGCCATTTTTTGGCAACAGCGAGAGTTCCCAGGATAGTTTTGAAAAAGTTTTGGAAAACTATGTAAATAAGGCTTGTCAGACTAACAAAATCTTTGACAAACTTGATCGACTCCAGAAAAAACATAGAAACAAATATGTGACACTTTATATAACAGGAAAGGTTAAACTGGAATCATTGCAATAGCTGCTATATCTCCTTAGCAAAGGAAACATGCTAAAAATCCAAAGAAATCATGCGTTACAATCCGCTCCCGCTGTTCGTGAGCGGATTTTTATTTTAGACCGCCGTTAAAATCGGCAGTAATTTTGTACTGCCGGTACAATTACATAACGAATTTTATGCTACAATGCAGTTATAGAAAGCCTAGTGCAAAGAAAACAGTCTTGGAAGGAGAAATGTGCAATGAAAAAGTTAATTTATGCTCTCTTAATATCTCTAGTTGTCCTTACTGCCCCGTCATTCGCCGCGAGTAACTGGAAATATGTCGCTACTGATTCGTATGGCGACAAATGGTATATAGATCTTAACAGTATTAATATTACCGGTGTCACGGATATCGAGGCCTCAGCCTATACTGTAAAAATAGTGCCTGGCGGAGCAGGGAAAAAAGCTTTTGACAACTACTACGGTCAGCCTGTTGCTAGTATTATTGATGAATGGCTTCACATGTCACGTGTGAAATATGCTGGTAAACGTAAGGTATATGGCACAAACGGAAAACTGATTAAACTACTAAATGAGTGTCCATCATTTTATGGTAACAGTGAAAGTTCGAAAGATGCTTTCGCATCAGAACTTGATGACTCTCAAGTTAGTATTGTATCTGATTTAACCAACATTGTAGGTGACATATGTACTGCTAACAAAATGGAAGAGAAACTTTATCGGCTCCAGAAAAAACATAAAGGCAAATATGTGACTGTTTATTCAACAGGAAAGGTAGAAGTGGGCAAATAAAAGTTCAAGTAACTGCTTTTTACATCTGCCATTAGCAAAAAAGCCTAAAAACTGTCTTTGAAGGAGAAATGTGCAATGAAAAAGTTAATTTATGCTCTCTTAATATCTCTAGTTGTCCTTACTGCCCCGTCGTTCGCCGCAAGTAACTGGAAATATATTGGTACTACAGCGAATGGCAACAAATGGTATGTAGATATTAACAGTATCTGCATTGGTGGTATGTGGGATTGCGAGTGCTCTTCGCAATATACCGCAAAAATTATGCCTGGCGGAGCAGGAAAAAATGCTTTTGATAACCACTACGGGCAGCCTGTTGCCAGTATCATTGATGAATGTAGTGAAGCGGAAGGTAGGCGGTGCACTTTTAAACGCAAGGTCTATAACACAAGCGGAAAACTGATTAAACAAGAGGAAATGCCATCATTTTTTGGTGACAGTGAAAGTGCTGCGAATAACATTGCAGAAACTTTAGCAAAGTATGTAAATAAAGTCTGTAATGCTAACAAAATGTATAGAAAACTTGAGCGGCTCATGGAAAAACATAAAGACAAAATAGTAACTGTTTATGCATCAGGCAAGGTTACAATAGAAAAATAGCGTCGTTAGACACTTTACATCCGCCATTAGCAATGAATGAGATAAAATTGGCAGTAATTTTGTACCGCCGGTACATTTACAACACAAATTTTGTGCTACAATAAAGGTATAGAAAGGACGTGAAGATATGAATAAAAAGCTTATGAAGTATGTATCAGTATTAACGCTGACGCTTGCAATAGGTATGGCTGTACAGCGCGGAAATTACGTCTATGTTTACGACGAAAGAAATCATCAGATTTTCTCGCAGTACGGTGAACTGCAGGGATACACAGGCTCAACGGTTACTGTCAAGCGCGGCAACTATGCCTACATGTACAACGAAAGAGGACATCAGATAGGCAGTCAATATACCAAATAAAACACTTACACGCGGAGTGCGATGCAAAAAAACATTTTGACCTCTCCGCCACAATCAAAACATTTAAAACGCATAAACACCACAAGCGGAGCACAACGCTCCGCTTTGCTATATTAAATCAAACTGGACTGAAAAGAGTTTTTACAGAGTTTTTTCTAAAGGATCAAAATCAAATTTCTTCAATTCCAATTTCTTTCAGATAGGCAAATGTCGAATTGTAAAATTCCGGTAAACTTGTCGGATCGTCATTATCACCTTTGGGAATGAAAATAATCAAACCTTGCCTTGCTCTTGTTAATAAAACTCTGTAACTATTTTTCATATAATCATAATCAGGCTCTGTTTTATTTCGTTTTTTCCACCCAGATTGCGGAATTTCATAATTAGAGTTTTTAAACTTGTAGCATGCGAAATCACCATCTTCATACCGCATATCTGCCCCCCAAGCAACAATACTCCAATCAATTTCAAGACCTTGAATATCATACTCCGTAGCAGTTTGTTCAAGATAATATGACGACCTTACATCATATCTACTGTTCAAAAACCAGTTAGGCACGGAGGTATGGTCTGGTTTACCACCACGTTCTCTAATACACACGCCATATTTCTGCATGCGGTCACCAGTTGACGTAACCGTTAATCCATAACGCCCACCGTGTTCTTTCGCCTGTTCTCTAACCCAATTTTTGGCTTTATTTATGTCTCTTGTAATCCTAATTGGATATTCAAGAGATACACCATCTTCCACATGGTTTTTAATTGCTTTTAACGTTGTTTTAGCATTATCCTTATCTATATCAAGCAATTGTTTGATAAATTCTGCTATGCGTTCATTGCGTGGCTGGCGTAATGATACTTCAAGGTGCATATCAGGCTCTATATGCAATTTGTTTTTCTCAAATCCACTCAATATTTCTCGAATATCTTTCCCCCTGCAATACTCAGTATCTGTGATTTTATCTGAAACATATACGTCCCAAGCAGGATAATATTTTTGTAGAGCATTAAACCACTCTGCAATACCTGCTTCGCCCTCGTTAATCTCTTGACCACCACCAACAAGACAAACTATAACAGCCCAGTCTTTGTGTCTATCCATAACACTTATCAAGAAACGAGGTTCTGACATATCGCTATCTTCTTTTCCCTCACGCGATTTTAGAAATTTAGCAACCTTAGCACTATCCCACGCTCTTTGTGCTTCGTCAAATATTGCAATTCTTTCGGCAGGGGCCTTTTGTTCTTGCATATAATAATTTCTGAAATTATAAATTTCTTGAATAAACGCATGTACACGTCTCTTCCCTGCTTGCACCTCACGTCCAAGTTTTACCTCAATAGGAGTAAAGCCTTTGTCTTTCTCTTTTTCCTCGTCAGAAATTCGATGTTCTTTTTGGTCGTTAATTAACGCAGTTCTTAAAACATCAACAAGAGGGCCATTTCCCGACAGAAATATTGAATATTCATGTTCCTGAACTTTTTGTTCTTCTATTGCAAGGTTTAACCCAACTAAAGTTTTTCCAGCTCCAGGGACTCCTGTAATAAAACATATTGCACGTTTTTTATCTTTTTTAGCCTTCTCTACAATTTCATTTACTTTACTTGTCGTAATGCTCAAATTTTTTGCTGATGCTTCGTGCCGTGATATTCCCTCTACTGTGTGATTTCTGTAGAGATATTGAGCCGCCTCTATAATTGTAGGCGTTGGCGTGTATTCTGAATTTATCCACTTATCAACGTTAAAATCCGCTTTTGTATATTTATCGCTAACAAATTTAATTGCTTGTGCTAAATTATCCTTATTACAACACAAAAGTTCATAAATACCGCGCTCACTATGTAACTTATCTTCAAAGCAGTTATTAGGTGCTTTAGTTGCAAGCAATATTGGAACTAGTAATTGTTTTTTATTATGACTCGCTTTATGAAACTCTTTCAAATCTTCTACATAGTCCATTACTTGTTCAGCACCAGTAATATATTCGTCACTATTAACCTTAAATTCAATGACAAAAACAACACCTTTATATAACACAACATTATCTATTCTTTTTGACATTCTCGGAATAGAATATTCAAACAATATTTGTGCTTCATTGAAATCTTTTAATTGGTCTTTTAAGATTTTTATCTGCTTAAGCCATGCATCACGTTGACGTTTCTTTTGATCAGTAAATTCATCAGATTGCACAATTTTTGCAAAAATGCTGTTCTCGTCTTCATTCAGAAAATCAGCAACTTTTTCGTTATAATACGCGCGATACATTATTCGATCTCCTGTTCAAGGTTATCAAAAACAGGCGCGCTAAAAAATTGGCCAAGTGTAATATTTAACGCATCACAAAGTTTTTTTATAGTTACAATTCCTGGGTTTTTAGTGTGCTCATTTAGCAAACTATATACTGTTGACGGCGTTATCCCTGCTTCAACCGCCAAATTATTTATTGCAATATTTTGTACTTTACATAGCTCAATTATGCGCTTAGCGACGGCTTCTTTGGTATTCATCAACTCACCTGCTCTCATTATTGTTAAGAATAATTTAGCAGTATATACGGTTTAGCGTATACGCTATAGCGAATACGCTAATTTATCTATTGCATTTACATCCGCCAATTTTTATTTTTCATTCTATTTTTTCTGGAGTGGGAATGAACGGACAGACGTGTGTCCGTGTGGAGGGTTGTTTTTTTAGTTTTGTCTGTTTTAGGTGCAGTTTGTCAGGACAGTTTTTGCTGTATATTGTATAATGTTTTTAATTTCTTTTGGGCGGTGATTGTTATGAAGAGGTTTGCTGTGTGTTTTTTCGCTGTTTTGTGTTTTACGCTGGCAGTTCTGCCTGTCTGCGCAAGCGCGAATTCTCTTCCGGATGTTAACGCAGTCAACTGGGAAGAGGTTAGCCGTGGTGAGAATTTTATTCTTTATGTTGATAATGGCAGTATTTTCTTTGACCCGGAAGATTCTTTTTTTGACTGTATTGTAAAGATAGTTTACAGAGGCGCGTCAGCTAAGTTTCGTGTAAAGGGCAAGCGCCCTGCGTTCGGAGTTTCAAGGTATGTTTTCCAGTTCGGAAGCACTTTTTATTGCCCCGTCATCACCGGTTATTTTGATAAGTACAATAATCTTATTGATTATGACTCTGTTAATGTTGATAATATTACGAAAAACGATATGCGGGCACTCGAGCCTTATACAGCGGCGTGGTATACCTATAATCATTGTGTAAATATTCTTAGGAGACGGAATAAGCTGTAGGCTCCTCCCCACCGTCATTCTGCGGAAGCCTTTTTTCCCCACCGTCATTCTGCGGAAGCCAGCGGCTTAGCACAATCTGGTGTCTTCGCCTTTTAAAACCTAACAGACTTCGTCTGTAAAGTCACTGGGCCCCGCATCTTCGCTTCGCTCGTGCGGGGAGACAGGGAAAAAGAAACGCGCGGGGAGACAAGGGGAAGAGGCGCTCGTGCGGGGAGACGTTTTTTTTCTTTGTCATTCCGCGGAAATCCGACAGGATTTAGCACAGAAAAAAGGAGAGCGTTTAGCTCTCTCTCTTTTTTTAAGGCTTTATATTTCTTTATTTTACGTTAAGATATCTTTTAAATTTCTCGTACACCGTTTTTCTGTACCCAACTTCAAGCGCAAATATGGTAAGCACTTTGTCTTCTATGCGGGCTATCAGACGATAGTCGCCTATGCGGTAACGCCAAAACATTGACATAGATCCTTTTAATGCTTTGCCAGTTCTGCGGGGATTGTCTGTGTCTTCAAGATTTTTGAAAATCCAGTGCCGTATAACTCTTACAACAGGCTTGTCAAGACTTTTAAGAGCTTCGAGCGCATGCGGTTTGATTTCTACTCTGTAGCTCACTCTAAAGCCCCATTTCTTTCCAAACCTGTTCAATAGGTGTGGAGGGCTTGTCTTTTTCCTGTTCCCACAACGCTTCAAGCTGTTCTTCCGTTATTTCTACCTCGTCTTCAATTTTGTCAAAGATTGCCTCTTTGATAAATGCCGATACCGAAGTGCTGTTTGCTTCGGCATAGGTTTTTAAAAGTTTGTATTCATCATCATTAAGCCGTAATGAAACCGCAGCCATTCATACCGCCTCTCTTAATCTGTTATTTCTGTCATACTTGTTATACAAGTATAGCACATTTGCTTTACATGTATAGCAAATAAAAAACAGCCAGCAGATGCCCTATATTTTTTGTATTCGTTTGCGGTTGCTGTTTCTTTTCTGTGAAGTTGGTTACATAGTAATATGACAGTTTTAAGTTTTCTAAGCCTGTGTTTTCAAAGTTAGTCTTTACCGACAGGCAGCTAATGGCTGAATGCTGTCCGCTATATCAGTTCTATTTTTCCGAGCAGAAAATCAGCAAGACTGCAATGCAGTATTCCGCAGTCATCGTAGTAGTTGTGCGATATATCTGCTCTTATAAGTATTTTTTTGAAAAAATCGCCTGTCAGTTTCAAGGAGTCTGTTTCTGCGGCTTCTTTTTCGCTGCCTGTTATTCCGAGTGCAGATTGTATGTATATTCGCTTGTCGCCGCTGTTTACGACAAAGTCTATTTCTTTTTTGGTGTTTGCATTGCCTCGTCTGTCCTGTACCACGCCTACGTCAACAGAGCAGCCTCTTCGTATGAGGTCATTGTATATGATGTTTTCCATCAAGTGTCCTTTGTCGTATTGTCTGAAATTGAGGCGCGCGTTTCTGAGTCCTGTATCTGTATAGTAGTATTTGTTTGGATAGCAGAAATAAGCTTTGCCTTTAATGTCATAACGCTTTGCTTCGGATATCAAAAATGACGCTTTGGTATGTTCTATGTATGCACCGACAAGTTTGACGTTTACAGGCTCTTTTTTCATGCTTGAAATTGCGTTTGCGATTTTGGCAGGGTTGGTAAGTGAGCCTATTTGTGATGCGAGAAAGTCAAGTATTTCGTTCAGTATGTTTTCATGCTCTATTTTGTTTCGTTCTGCAAGGTCTTTTATGTAGAGTTCTTTATAGAGCGTTGTGAGGTAGTTTTTCTTATCTCTTTCGTCTTCAATCTGTGTAAGCCTCGGCATTCCTCCGAACAGCATATAGTCTTCAAGCGCCTGTGCTGTGTCTCCGCCGCGCCATGCGTAAAATTCTTCAAAGGAAAACGGCTGTATGTAGATTTGTACAGCACGTCCCCGAAATTCCGTAGCAATATCACCTGACAGCATTTTTGAGTTGCTTCCTGTGACGTACACATCAAGATTCGCATAGTTTTTCAGTTCGTTCAGCATATCGTATATGGTGACTTCTATGCCGTTTTCGTCTTTGAATTTCTGGGTAAACTGTATTTCGTCCAGCAGCAGATAGTATTTCTTTTCGGGCATCGCTGTAACGATGTTTTCAACGTAATCGCACAAGGTCACTGGATTTCTGAATTTGTAATGTTTCCGATGGTCAAGCGCTATTTTAATTATCTGCTCATCTGCTGTGCCGTTTTGCCGCAGCCATGCGGCAAAGAGTTCAAATAGTAGTACTGATTTTCCGCAGCGGCGTATTCCGGTTATTACTTTTATTTCTCCGTTCCACATATTTCTGACGATTCTGTCCAGATAAAATTTACGTTCAAGCACTATTTTCACCTCACACTTATGTCGTTTCCGTCACAACTCTGACATACATATTATATCAAATATGCCATAAACGCAAGTACAGACTGATTCTTCTGCGTTATCTTAAAGATTGCGGTCATGCAGGTTTTTACGCACAAAAAAGGAGAGCGTTTAGCTCTCTTTTTTACGTCTTTATTCTAATCCAAGAATTTTCCTGCCAATGTGCCACTCATATTCACCTATAGACCCCGACGGACACATATCCCATTCCTTGGTTCCGTCAAAAGAATTTATAACTGTGTTGTCTTCTGTGTAATATACTAACGATATTCGTATGAATGACGGCTCATCAATCATATACTCCATGTACTCTACATAATATGCCGGTGTTTGGGAAAATTTCAAAAGTTTTTTGTGTTCATCTTGTATTTGCGTAGTGCGCAGAGTAGTTTTTTGCAACATTTTAAATGTGTCTTCGGTTTGGCTTAAAGAAGATGTATCTACGAAGAATATGTATTCGTCGTTTCTGCCTACTCTTACCCAGTTTGCCGCAAGTGCAGCTGAAACGCAGTTTATTGCAATGAGTGCCGCGAGTATGAATACGGTCAGTTTTTTCATTCTGTCCACCACCTATTGTTTGATAGCGCCATTATACAGCAAAATATAAAAAACAGGGCAGTATCCTGCCCTATTTTCTTCAATCGTCATTCTGCAAAACTCCGTCTCCCCCACCAGTCTTTCCGCACACCCTCCAGTCATTCCGCACACCCTCCAGTCATCCCGCACACCCTCCAGTCATTCCGCACTTGATGCGGAATCCAGTGTCTCTGCCTTTTAAAACCTAACAGACTTCGTCTGTAAAGTCACTGGGCCCCGCATCTTCGCTTCGCTCGTGCGGGGAGACAAGGGGAAAAATGCGGAATCCAGTGTCTCTGCCTTTTAAAACCTAACAGACTTCGTCTGTAAAGCCGCTGGTTTCCGCGTCTCCGCGTTGCTTCGCGCGGAAAGACGTGAGGGACAGTCATTCCGCACTTGATGAGAATCCAATGTCTTCGCCCCGCAGGGAGACTTAAATCAGTGTTCACGGCACATTAAAAAATCCGACGGTTTCCCGCCGGATTGTGTATTGTCTTTTTTTTATGCTTTGTATCTGTCTCCGCTGATTTCGTTTAGTTTTTTGGTGTTGTGTACAGCGTTGATGTAGCGTATTGTTCCGCTTTCGGCTCTCATGACGAGCGACTGAGTTTCTATGCCGCGCCCTGTGTAGCGTACTCCTTTAAGCCAGTCTCCGTCTGTTACGCCTGTTGCCGCAAAGAATACGTTGTCTGTTGCAACGAGGTCGTTAAGCGTGAGGACTTTTTTGTAGTCCATTCCGGCTTCGTCGCATTTTCTTTTTTCTTCGTCGTTTCTCGGCCACAGTTTGCACTGCATATTCCCTCCGGCGCATTTAAGCGCGCAGGAGGTTATAACTGCTTCCGGAGAGCCTCCTATTCCCATCATGATGTCAATTCCTGACTGAGGATTGCAGGTGGAGAGGCATCCTGCGACGTCACCGTCTGTGATGAGGCGTATGCGCGCGCCGCAAGCGCGTATTTGTTTGATGAGTTCGTCGTGGCGCGGTCTGTCAAGTATACAGACTGTGACGTCTGCTACTGATTTGTGGAGCGCTTTGGCCACTTCTTTGATGTTTTCTTCGGGGGTTGCGTCGATGTTGATTGCTGATGCAGATTTTGTGCCTGTGGCTATTTTGTTCATGTAGAATATGTGTTTGGGGTCGTACATTGTGCCTTTTTCTGCAAATGCTACGACGCTTACGGCGTTCGGAAGCCCTAACGCTGTAAGGCGCGTTCCGTCAATAGGATCTACAGCTATGTCAACCTGAGGCTGATCTCCTGTTCCCAGCTTTTCGCCGTTGAAGAGCATCGGTGCTTCGTCTTTTTCGCCTTCTCCTATGACTATTACACCGTCCATGTGAACTGTGTTGAGCATGTAGCGCATTGCATCAACTGCCGCGCCGTCAACGGCGTTTTTGTCGCCTCTGCCCATGTAGCGAGCCGCTGACATTGCCGCTGCTTCTGTAGCTCTTACCATTTCAAGTGCGATATTTCTGTCGGGTGCTGACATTTTTCTCTCCTCCGAGTTGAAAATTTTATGTTTTTGGTGAAGATGTAACGCTATAGCTCAGGAAATCTGGCAAAGATTTCGTCAACGTGCTTCATGTAGTAGTCAAGCGTGAAGCAGTCTGCGAGTTCTTCGTGTGTCATTTTTTTGATTCTGCTGTCTTTTTCAAGCAGTTCAAGCAGAGGTGTCTGGGTTTCCCATGATATCATGGCGTTGTCCTGCACTATTTTGTATGCTTCTTCTCTGCTTATGCTTTCGCGTTCTACCAGTTCGACAAGTAATTTGCCCGAGTAGAGCAGTCCCTTTGTTATGTTTATATTTTCTCTCATTTTGTCAGGATTGACAAGAAGATTATTTATTATTTTGAGCATTGTTTCGCACATGTAGTTGATTGTGTGGAAGCTGTCTGCCCATATTATGCGTTCTACTGAGGAGTGGCTGATGTCGCGTTCATGCCACAGCGCAATGTTTTCCAGCGCGGGGATTGTGTTTCCGCGAAGCAGTCTCGCCATGCCGCATATTCTTTCGCAGAGTATGGGATTTTTTTTATGCGGCATTGCCGAGGAGCCTTTCTGCCCTTTGCGGAACGGTTCGAGCACTTCGAGCAGTTCTGTGCGCTGTAGGTGGCGTATTTCAAGCGCAAGGCGTTCGAGTGACGCCCCGGCTATTGCAAGGTCTGTGAGTACGCGCGCATGTCTGTCTCTCTGTATTATTTGTGTTGATACGTTGTCTGCGGAGAGTCCGAGTATTTCGCATACTCTTGCCTCTATTTCTGGCGGACAGTTAGCGTAAGTACCTACAGCTCCTGATATTGCGCCGACCATCATCTGTTTACGGGTTTCGGTGAGTCTTTGTGTGTCACGTTTGAGCTGTGAGTAGTGGTTAAGCAGTTTGAGGCCGAAGGTTGTAGGCTCAGCGTGTATGCCGTGAGTTCTTCCCGCACATGCTGTTTTTTTGTGTTCGACGGCTTTTACGCCGACGGCGACGATAAGTTTTTCGAGGTTTTTGATAGTGTATTCAAGGCTTTCGCCAAGCAGCAGAGATGCCGCTGTGTCTATGACGTCGCTGCTGGTCAGCCCGAAGTGAAGGTAACGCCCTGATTCTCCTATTTTTTCGGCAACAGAGCTGTTGAAGGCTATCATGTCGTGTCGTACTTCGGCTTCTATTTCATGTATTCTGTTTATGTCAAAGTCTGCTTTTTCTGCGATGTTTTTGTAGTCTTCGTCAGGTATTATGCCTTTTTCGTTCCATGCGCGGCAGACGGCAAGTTCAACGTCCAGCCAGCGGCGGAATTTGTTTTCATCACTCCATATTTTTGTGATTTCTTTTACTTCATAGCGTGGAATCATTTGTTTTGCCTCCGTAATTTTGGGATAACAGGAGAGTGTTCGGTGTTTTATTTATAATGCGTTTTTTTGGCTTTTCCAGTCTTCTCTGATTTCTTCAAGCCATTTGTCGTATGTTCCGCTTGCGAAGTCTGGAAATGTGTAGAAGAAGTGTTCCCAGCGTCCTTTTCTGCGGCACAGAGTGACTTCGGCGAATATGCCGTCGCGCATGTATATTCTGTGCGCCTGCCCTTTTGTTGAGGCAAGCAAAAGCCGCGCACCGTCTATTGTACCTGGATCTATGTTTACGCGCCGTTTCTCGCCTGTCTTTTTTTCCATTTCACAGCTTGTGAGTTTCCATTCAGGCAGTTTTGACATGGGATAAAGCCCCGGATATGTCAGAAAGCAGCGGTCTAGTTCAGGCGCTATGTCTTCGTAGTAGTTTGTCCAGATGAACGGATAGAAGCCGCTGATTTTTTCCGGCTCTCCCCATTTTTCCGCAAGCATCAGCAGTGTGTTGTCAAATATTTCTCTGTCGCCGCGCGGCACAAGCAGCGCAACGATTTTTTTTACAAGAGGGTCGCGAGGATGTTTTCCGTCACAGCCGAACAGGAGCTGTTCAGACATTCAGCAGTGCCTCTGTAAATGCTTTTGCGTCAAATAGTTCAAGGTCTTCCGCCGCTTCTCCGAGTCCTACGTATCTGACGGGGAGCTGCAGTTTGTCCGCTATTGGAAGCACTATTCCGCCTTTTGAGCTGTTGTCGTATTTTGTGAGCACAACACCTGTTATTGGCATGCATTTTCCGAAGTTTTCTGCCTGCGCACAAGCATTCTGCCCTGTAACAGCGTCAAGCACTATCAGTATTTCTGCAGGCTCGTTGTCTGTTTCTCTTTTTACTATGCGGAATATTTTGTTCAGCTCTTCCATCAGGTTTGATTTTGTGTGAAGCCTGCCTGCCGTGTCGGCTATTATGACGTCTGCTCCGCTTGCTTTTGCGGAGTTTATAGCATCATAAAGCACCGCGGCAGGGTCGCTGTTTTCTGCCTGCGATATTACTTTTGTGCCTGTGCGTTCGCCCCATATTTTGAGCTGGTCGATTGCCGCCGCGCGGAATGTGTCGCACGCCGCAAGTATTACTTTTTTGCCCTGCGCCTTGAGCTGTATGGCAAGTTTGCCGGCTGTCGTTGTTTTTCCGCTGCCGTTTACTCCTATCAGCAGTACTACGGCAGGTTTTTTGTCCAATCTAAGCGGTTTGCCTGTCATAGGCACTTTTTCAAGTTTTTGCCGCACCAGTTCTGCGAATGCCGTTTTTAGTTCGTCACAGTTTGCTATTCTGCGGTCAATGGCAAGTTTTCTGAGTGAATCTATCAGACTGCAAGAGGTGTCAACTCCCACATCTCCGAGTATGAGGGTTTCTTCAAGTTCATCCCAAAAGTCTTCTGTCACCGGTTTGTCCGAAAACAGATTTGATACGTGCTGTACCCATTTATTACCGCCTGTGCGGAATTTTTCCGCTAATTTTTTAAACATTATTCTGCTCCGCCGTTGTTTGCCGGTCTGTAATGATGTTTTCTGCCTCCACGGCGGCGAGGCCGTGAATGTCTTTTTTCTGCGATTTCTGCTTGATATTCTCTTTGTTCTTCTGCATCAAAGAATTCTTCGTCCGCACCGATATTTATGTCTGACGGGCTGCGATGTGCGCCCACTCTGCCGTGTCTGCCGCGTAAACCTTTGCGGCGGGCTTTTCCATCTTCAGCTGTGTCTTGTTCACTGCTCGTTTTATGGATATCTTTGAATATATCCATTTCAAGTGCGTCATACGCATTTTTATCATCTTTAGTTTTTATGAGCTCTTCAAGTTCTGCCGCAGTTTTGCCCTCTTCAACGGCTTTTTGGAATTCTTCGAATTTGTCTATTGCCACAGGCTTCTCTCCAAGTCCCGGTATGTAGCATTTAATGGCTTTTGCGCCTATGTCAATGCCGCTTATGGTTATATTGCCGTCTGCCATTTTCAGTTTGCTTCCGGGGCTGGGAAGTCCTTCCCAAAGTTCGCTGTACACATTGTGTTCGTAGCACATGCAACACATAAGTCTTCCGCATATTCCCGATATTTTTGTCGGATTGAGCGCAAGATTCTGCTCTTTTACCATTTTTATGCCCACAGGGACAAACTGGTGCAGCCAATAGCTGCAGCAACATCTATGGCCGCACATTCCAAGCCCTCCGACTATTTTTGTTTCATCGCGCACACCGATCTGACGAAGTTCTATGCGTGTTCTGAATTCTTTTGCCAGGTCGCGCACGTATGCTCTGAAATCAACTCTCTGTTCAGATGAGAAGTATATATAAAGTTTTTGTCGTCCTTTCAGCATTTCAACATCGATGATTTTGATATCAAGGTCATGCGGAACGACTATTTCTTTGGCTTTTCTGAGCATGTTGTTTTCGTCCGCACGGAAAGCCGCCTGTTCTTTGAATTCTTTTTCGTCAGCTATTTTTATGAATTTGACATCAGTTACGGCAGGCTCTGTGATTTTGACTGCGTTGTCCGGGCGTTCGACAGTATTCCTGATAGCCCTGTATTCAGCTTCACGCTCTTCCGTGAGCTGCCCGACAATAATTGCTATGTCTTCTCCGCGCACAGATTCAACAACAATCTGTGTGCCGTTTTTGAATGTTTCGGCATATGTCAGTATGCCAAGATATCTCGGTTTACCGTATGTTACCAAATATTTGTTCACAAGAAATATCCTCCTGAAGCACCGCAAAGGTCATATCCTGCACCATTGACAGTGACATATTTTTCATTTTCGCCATTCTCACAAGCAGTTCGGCGTTTGAAGCTTTTCCGAACTGTCCGTGCTCTATATAGTAGTTTATCCAGCTTCGTATTTCAAGATAAACTGCTTCAGTTTCATTTTTTTTGCCCGAAGAAGTTTTTGCAATCCATTCCGACCATTCCGCCGGAGTCTGAGGAGGCTTGTGCGCGCCGAGATATTCTTCGGGAAGGTCTATGTTTATTGTCCATACACGGCTTTTGATAGTAGGCAGAAGTTTGTTTTCCTGCATTACATAGAGTATACAGGAGTTCGCCGGAGGTTCTTCCGTAAGCTTGAGCAGGCTGTTTTCCGCTTCAAGAGAGAGCGTGTCCGCAGACCAGATGACAGACAAACGCCTGTCTGCCGAAACAGGATGAAGCGCCATTTCTTCATTGAGCTTGCGGCATTCTTCAATCGACGGTGCTTTTTCCGCGCTGCCCGCAAATATAAGGTCAGGATGTCTTCCGTTGCTCCAGCCTTTCTCCTCACCCAATATCCGCCTTGCATAACATTCTACAAAATATTCCTGTCCTGATAACGGAACAACAGCCGCCACTGCCTGAGGATAGTGCCCCTGTGCAAGCGACGCTTCAATTTCACGCCAGTCAGCGGAATTTTCTATTAGCGAAGCAAATTCATTAGACATTATCAAACTCCATTGTTTCAATATGACGGACAATGTTTTCAAAAACTACATTAAGTGTGTCAGCCGCAGATATAGATACCCAGCGTTCATTATTGTTTTTTAACTGTTCAAGATAGCCTCTGCGGATTTTTTTCATAAACTCAAGTCCCTCTTTTTCAAACGCATCCATCGCTCCTCTGCCTCTGACACGCGCAAGCGATTTTTCAGGGTCTAAATCAAGCAGAATTGTTATATCAGGCAAAGGGAATTCAGACAATTGGAAGAGGATGTCAAAAGGCGCCTGCGGCAGTCCTCTGCCCCACACTTGATAGGCAAGCGTAGAGGCATGGTAGCGTTCGCATATAACCGTAGTTTTTTCTTTTAACGCAGGAAGAATTACACGCTTTACATGCTCCGCCCTGTCAAGCATAAAGAGGTACGCTTCACTCCACGGATGTTGCAGTTTTCCGCCGAGAACAAGCTCTCTGAGTTTTTCTCCGCCTTCCCATCCGCCAGGTTCTTTTGTAAGAATTACCTTTTTCCCCTTAGCCTCAAGATATTCGGCAAGACGTTTTGCCTGTGTTGATTTTCCTGTTCCATCAATTCCTTCAATTGCGATAAACATTCTACAGCGCCTCAAAAAATCCTGTTATCAGCCTGCCGATTTTATCGGCATTGCCGCCTATTGTTTCGAGAACTTCTTCTTCAGTAAGTTTTTCATTTTTAACACCCGCCGCATAGTTTGATACGCAGGAGAGCACAGCTATTCTCATCCCCATGTGACGCGCGACAATTACTTCAGGAACTGTGGACATTCCTACCACGTTAGCACCCAAAATACGCGCCATACGAATTTCTGCAGGAGTTTCGTATGACGGTCCCTGCATTGCCATATAAACGCCGTTTATGAGCGGTATTTCAAGTTTTGAAGCAACCCTTGAAAGCAGATTTATGTATGCTTTATCGTAGGTAAAGGTCATATCGGGAAATCTGTCGCCCCATTCGGGATTATTTTCGCCGCGCAGAGGGTTTGTTCCCATAAAATTTATATGGTCCGTAACGGCTATAATGCTTCCAGGCTTAATATCTTTTTCAGCCGAAGGTATTCCGCCAGAAGCATTTGTAAACAAGACAGATTTTATTCCCATTGAACCGAGTACTCGGACAGGAAAGGTGACTTCTTTTATGTCATAGCCTTCGTAACCGTGTATTCTGCCCTGCATTATGACAACTTCTTTGCCGGCAAGTTTTCCGAAAAGGAGACGTCCAAGATGCCCTGGAGCTGTTGATTTCGGCCAGTAAGGTATGGCTGTATAATTTATAATTGTCTCAGCGTCCATGATTTCGGCGACTTTTGACAACCCTGAGCCTAACACGAGCAAATGCTCCGGAAGTTTGCCTGTTGCCGCCGCAAGATATCTTTTTGCTTCTTTTACTTTATCGGTATATTTCATTACTCTTCCTCCGTACTGTCAGCCGAACGCGGATGGTAACGATCGTATAAATCACGCATTTCTTCGTCTATATGGGTATATTTCTGCGTTGTCATTATGGATGAATGACCAAGCATCTCCTGCAATGTTCTCTGGTCCATTCCATTGCGCAGAAGATGCGTGGCAAAGGTGTGGCGCAGAACATGCGGATGAAGGCGTGCTGTAGGTATTTTTGCCTCCTGACCGCGTTTGTGCAATATATGCCACAGGGAGTCACGCCCAAGTTTCTGACCGCTGTGACTAAGGAAAAGCCATGGCTGACTAAGCGTGTTTAGACTGGGACGTGTTTCTTCTATATAGTTCTCAACTATTCTTTTTACAGCGCCGATAAACGGCACACTACGTTCCTTAGAGCCTTTGCCTCTTGTATATATGACACAGTTGCCTGAATCTATGTCCTTAAGCTGAATATTACATATTTCCGAAGCACGCATACCCGTGCCATAAGCTATTTCTATGATGGCTCTGTCGCGTTTTCCAATCGCTGTTCCATCTTCACAGACATTGATAATTCTCTGGATTTCACCCTCCGTCATCACCTCTGGAAGTTTCTTGTCTCTCTGCGGCAAAGGGTCAAGTTTGGGTAATTGTGTTTCCACACCGTCGTACACAAGGAAGCGGGCAAATGAGGCAAGTACCGCCGCGTTGCGCTGAATTGTGCTTTTTGCTTTTCCTGCTGTAGTAAGCTCAAGAATAAAGCGTGAAACAGCGTCAGCATTCAGTTTTTCAGGCTCTGCTGAATGTTTTTTGCAGAACATATACCATGCGGTCAAATCGGACATATACGATTTGACTGTATTTTGGCTTGCTCCGCGCTCAAGCAGCAGATAATCTTTAAATCTGCCTGTAAGAAGTTCAAAATTTTTATCGAATTCTGTTATCATTTTGTCTACCGTACCAGTAAACAGCGGCTATTGTTTTGGCATCAACAATTTCACCGTTTTTAATTTTTTCTTCAGCCTCCGACAATGACAGCCTGACTGTTTTTATATTCTCGTCATTGTCGGCAGGCAGTTTTGATGCAGTAAGATTACTCGCAAAATACAGATGGAGCTTTTCTGTTGAAAAACCCGGAGATGGGAAAAAAGTGCATATTTTTACAATATTTCCAGGTTTATAGCCACATTCCTCCTGAAGTTCGCGGATTGCTGCAGTCATCGCGTCTTCTCCTTCATCAACAAGTCCGGCAGGTATTTCAAGCAATTCCGCGCCTACCGCATAGCGGTATTGAGAGACAAAAAGCAGCAAGCCGTAGTCATCAACAGCAAGCAGCGCTGCGGCATCTTTATGCTCTACGACTTCGCGTTTTGTCTTTACTGTGTTGGGAAGTTCAACATCGTCAACTCTGAGACTGAGAATACGCCCGTCATAAATTTTCTGTGATGAAAATGTCTTTTCGATTTTGTCCATTTTTGTCACCCTATTTTCAAATGTCAGCACTTTGCCGGCAACTGTCTGTTGTCAGCCGCCGTCTTATCGCAAATTTATTCCAGTCTGTCGCCTATATTCAGTCTTGCTCCTCTAAGCCAGTCAGCCGCGCTCTGCTGACGTTTACCCTCAGGCTGCACGACTTCAAGTTTAAGAGAGTTTTCACCGCATGCTACAGTCGGAAAACCGTTCTGAATGTCTGTAATAACCCCGGGCAATGCAAATGAGCCTGATTTTATTACCTCTGCTTTGAATACCCTTATACGTTTGCCTCCGCTAAAGCAGAACACCCCAGGTGAGCTGGCAATGGCGCGTATCAGACAATTACAGCAGAATGCCGGTTTAGTCCAGTCCAATCTTCCTTCTGCTTTTTCAAGTTTCGGAGCAAGAGATGCTCCTTCTTCCGTCTGCCGCGTAAATTTCCAGTTTTCAGCACCAACTTGATTCAGCAAATGAAGCATTTCGGCGCATCCAACTGTCACACATTTTTCAAGAAGCGTTTCGTATGTATCGTCGTCTGCGATTGTAACTTCAGGCTGTGCAAGCAGTTCTCCTGAATCCATTCCTTTGTCAAGTTTAAAAATAGAAACAGCAGTTTCACTGCAGCCGTCCATTATACTTCTCTGTAGCGGTGCTGAACCCCTGTAGCGCGGAAGTTTTGACGGATGAAGATTTATACAGCCGTATTTCGGAAGCGAAAGCAGCGGTTCCTTTATCATATGACCGAAATCAATTACAAAAATTAGGTCAGGACTGCTGCTTTTAATCCATTCATTACTCTCAGTATCTGCTGACAGCCTGTCTGTAGTTCTGCACGGTATTTCAAGCTCGTCAGCCGCTATGTTAACCTCTGTTTTATGCAGCTGCATTCCTCTGCCGGCCGGCCTCGGTGTGTTGGTAATTACCCAGGAAATTTTACAACCAGCAGACAACTGTTTAAGACAAAGCGCAGCAAAATGCCCACTGCCGCAAAATCCGATACGCAGCATCTTAACAGCCTCTTTCTTTTGCTATTTTTTTCTTAAGTATTGTTCTTTTAAGCGGCGATATGCGGTCAATAAGCATTCTGCCGTGCAGATGGTCTATTTCGTGAGAAAATACAGTCGTAAGAAAACCATCGGTCTCTTTTTTGTGTTCTTTGCCGAATTCATCTTTGTACACTACTGTCATTTTGACAGGTGACGGCACTTTTACATAAATGCTCGGAAAACTGAGACAGCCTTCCTCATGTATTTCAGAACCTTCAGTTTCAAGAATTACAGGGTTTATAAGCGTATAGTTCTCGCCATGGTAATCTATTACCACTATCTGTCTGTTTATACCAACCTGAGGCGCTGCAAGTCCAATTCCGTCAGCCGCGTACATAGTCTCATACATATCAGCAACAAGTTTGCGAAGTTCATCGTCAAAAACTTCAACAGCGCTGTTTTCATTTCTCAGCACAGGGTCAGGATAACAGCATATTTTAAGTATGCTCATTCATATCATCTCCAGTAAAATGTCACATATAAATTGTAACATAATTTACGGAAATAAATGGCATTGCAGCAATAAAAAATGCCCGTCTTTTGACGGGCATTTTTAAATCGGTAAAATTACTTGTCCTGATTGAGGAAATCACCGATTGTAACGCTGACTTCTTCTTTCGGGAACTGTGCTTCTTCTGCTGCTTTTGCTTCTTCAGCCGCTTTTCTGCGTGCTTCACGTTCTTCTTTTCTTTTTTCTTGAGCTTCGGCTTTCGCTGCTCTTGCTTCTGCTCTTTCCTGACGGATTGCCGCTTCTTCTTCGGCTGTGCGGAGTGAGAGACGAATGCGGCGTGCTACAGGGTCTACATCAAGAATTCTCGCCGTTACTTCCTGTCCGATGGTAAGAGCTTCTTTCGGATGTTCAATTCTTGTTGTACCAATCTGTGAAATATGGACAAGCCCTTCAATGCCGTCTTCAAGTTCAGCAAATGCGCCGAAATCAGCAAGTCTTACAATTTTTGCAGGAACTTCCTGACCTTTTTTATACTTTTCATCTACTTCAGCCCACGGGTCGTGAAGCTGTTTATAGCCGAGGCTGAGGCGTTTGCGTTCCATATCGACATCGACAATCGACACTTTAACTTTATCGCCTTTTTTAAGGATTTCACTGGCTTTTTTAACACGTTTCCAGCTGAGGTCTCCGATGTGTACAAGACCTTCAAGTCCTGGCTCTATTTCAACAAAAGCTCCGAAATCTGTAAGATTGACTACAGTCCCCTCAGTAACTGTGCCTTTAGGCCAGTTAGCAGCTGCATTTTCCCACGGATCAGGCTGTGTGGCTTTAATGCTGAGGGATATTTTGCCGTTTTCCTTGTCAAGTTTAACGATTTTGACGTTAACCCTGTCACCAACTTTAACGGTTTCTGACGGCTTTACATTGTGTTTCCAGCTGAGTTCGCTGATATGCACAAGACCTTCTACTGCGCCGAGGTTTACGAACGCGCCAAACGATGGAACGCTGACGACGGTACCTTCGAGGATATTGCCAACTTCTGCATTTTCAAAAAAGGCCGCTTTAAGTGCATTGGCCTCTTCTTCCGCGATTACACGGCGAGAAAAGACAAGACGGCGTTTACGGCGGTCTTTTTCAATAAGTTTTACTTCAAATTCTCTGCCGACAAAATCATCTGCATTTATGCCGCGGCCTGTTTCTGAAAGCTGCGAAACAGGTATAAAGCCTTCTATGCCTTTGTATGCGGCAATAAGTCCGCCTTTGACCTTGCGAAGACCTTTGACTGTTACAAGTTCTCCTTTTGCCGCTGCTTCATCGACTGCATTCCAGCATTCGTCAAATACAACACGCCAGCGGCTGAGACCGAGCTGCGCTTCATCACCTTTGCCCATGCTCATAATCTGGACTCTGATAATGTCTCCTGCTTTCGGCAGCGGTGTGTCATCAGAAAGAGACTGTGTTGTCCACTCTCTGCGTGGGAGGAAACCCTCGCATTTGTAGTTGACATCAACCAGCCAGCCTTCTTCTGTTTCCTCGATTACTTTGCCTTCAACGATTTTTCCACGCTGGAATTTATCTGTTGTTTCGGCATCATACTGCTGCATAAGCTCTTCCATCGTTACTTCTTCTGTTGCTGCGTTTTCTTCGTTTGTGCGAAGTTCGTCTACCATTTTTTCCTACTCCTTCTGCTTTTACATCTTTTGTAATTTTTCAATAAGCTGTTTGATCAGCCAGTCGGGAGTACTTCCCCCTGCAGCTATTCCTATTGTCTCTTTGCCTTCCAGCCACCTCCCGTCTATTTCATCTGCTATTTCTATCCACAATGCAGGAACACTCGCCTCATCAGCTATCCTGACAAGGTTTCTTGTATTCGCGCTATTGTGACCGCCAAGTACTATAATACCATCTACGCTTGAGGTCAACCTTTTTACAGATTCCTGACGGGCAAGTGTTGCCTTGCAGATTGTATTATAAACTTTAATTTCCGGAGCTATATCAACAAATCTACTCACAAGCTCCGAAAAAACTGTATTTTTCTGTGTTGTCTGGCTTATGATGCCGCAGCGTTTTCCTGTCAGTTTTTCCGGAATTTCGGATGTGCATGAAATTACTTCAGCGTTGCCTTTAACATAGCCTGTAATTGCTCTGACTTCCGGATGATTTTTGTCACCGGAAATTACCACAGTGTAATTTTCGTTTGAAAGCAATTCTGCTTTTTCCTGTGCTGTTTTTACAAATGGGCATGTGCCGTCTATAACCTGAGAGCATTTTTTTACCAGCTGTGCATAAACTTTCGGCGTAACACCGTGAGTGCGTACAAAAACAACTGCTCCGCTGGGAATTTCATCAATATTCTCGACAAGAATAAGTCCCAATTGCTGCAATCTGTCTATTTCTTGCGGATTATGAATAGGACTGCCAAGAGAATATACCGTGTGTTTCTCCTCAAGGGCTTTTTCAAGCGTGTTGATGGCGCGCCTTACTCCAAAACACATTCCTATAGGATCTGCTGTAATTATTTTCATAAATTACACCTCGATTGATTAGCATGCAACGCAGTATATAGTATACAATAATTTTTTTACAAGCAATTACACGCTGTACTTAGCACTTAGCAGAAGATTACTTTAACCGTCTCACTGCGTAAACCGAAAATTCGGCACTATGTCCTTATCTTAAGTTTTATGTATACGTCTTTTAATAATCCAACTGACCGTTAAAATAAATGCTCCCTGCATTTATGCAGTGCATCGTTAAGCGCCACTTCACCGCTGATTTCTGTAAGATTATACCAGATACACGGCTCAAAATGCTTAAACCATGTCATCTGTCTGCGCGAGAAGGCTTTTGTTGAACGGATGTCGCCCTCCAGTGCCTCTTCAAAGGTACATTTGCCTTTGAGATACTGAACAAGTTCTCTGTAGCCGAATCCTTGCAGAGACGGCATTTTTTCGTCAACCCCGTGATCAAGCAGCCACTGCACCTCTTCAGGATATCCGTTTTCAAACTGCTGCCTGACACGTTTAGTTATATTTTCGTAAAGTTCATTTCTGTCGCGTATCAAACCTATATAAAGGATATCATAGGGCGGTTCTTTTCTTTGCTGATGTTTATACCACCAGCTTGAAGGCTTACCCGTCAGCCTGTAAATTTCAACAGCACGCATTGTACGCACAGGATCATTCTGATGGATTCTCTCTGCGGATTCAGGGTCATATTCTGCAAGCTCTGCATGAAGCGAGGCTACACCTTTTTCTTCGATTTCATGTTCAAGTTCCATACGCAGTCTTTCATCTTTGGGCAATTCTTCATGCAGTGTTCCAAGAAGTGCTTTATAATAAAACGGCGTTCCGCCTGCCAGCAGTACATTTTTCCCTCGTGCTTGTATATCCTTTATTGCCTCCGCCGCCATCCTGGCAAAATCAGCAGCAGTAAACACCTCATTAGGCTCAATTACATCTATCAAATGGTGCGGTATCCTTGCACGTACCTCCTGTGAAATTTTGTCTGCTCCAACGTTTAGATGCCTATAAACCTGCCGTGAGTCCACTGAAATAATTTCAGCATTTATTTTTTCTGCAAGTTTTAAACTGAATTCAGTTTTACCAACAGCAGTTTGTCCTATAATTGCAATAAGTTTTATTTTCATCTTTCAAACATTAATTCAAGTTTACTGTTTTCAATAATATAAAGCGTAGGTCTGCCGTGAGGACATGCAAACGGCATATCGCATTGTTTAAGCTGTTCAATAAGTAGTTCTGCTTCTTTCCGTTCAAAATGTTTTCCGAGTTTTATGGCCGATTTGCAGGCAAGCCGTGCTATTCTCCACCACATTTCAGTATCTGTTTTCTCGCGATCAGCAGTGCATTTTAACCCCGAAAGCGCAGAACGCAGCATTTCGATAGCAGAGAGTTTGCCGTGCCCGCGAAGCATCGGAACTCCTGTAAGCTTTCCTTTTTCACATATAAAACCGAGTCTGCTGAGTTCTTTTTCCGCAGCCATAATGTCCGCAAGCAGTGCGCCAGGAATTTCTGCGGGGATTGTAAGTTTCTGAACAGCAACTTTATTACTGAACGATTTTCTTATCTTCTCGTATAAAATTCTTTCATGCGCGGCATGCGGGTCAACAACGGCTATACCTTCTGTAAACTCAAAAAGCAAAAAACCCTTCGATGTCTGTCCGATATATTCGCTTTCAAAATTTCTGTAATTATTTTCAGCGGGTGTAAAGATAATTTTATCTTCAGCTATTTCATTTTCTTCTGGTTCTCTAATGCGCATATATGGGTTTTCAGCATTTACAGGCGCAAGCTTTGAAGGCGAGAATATATTTCCTGCAGAAATAGTATTGTTTCGAGAGTACTGTCCGATATTGCCAGTATATTTCGGATAATGCGCTGCAGTGTGTACCTGTGCGCCTGTATAGCGCGCATCGGTTTCGACAGAGGAATTTACGGAATGCTGCGAAGAAGATGTCCCTGAAACCTTGTCCGGCATATATTGATTTCTAAGTATAGCCTGTGCATTTGAATATACAGCGCGAAAAACATCCTGAGAATGTCTGAACCGCACTTCCTGTTTTGCAGGATGTATGTTTACGTCTACTTCATCAGGAGGCATGCTGATAAGCACAAGCCATTCACCGTAAGCCGCAGCATCAGCAGAAGTTATTGCGGCTTTTACAGTAGTATCCTGTATTCGTCTGTTGTTCACAAAGACAGAAATTATAGTACGTCTGCTGTTAGGCATAGGGTTCCACCATATACGGCAATAGATGTTGTCTCTGCCGTAATCTGCGTAGTGAATCCTTGTTTCTTTGCCCCAACGCAATTTCAGTGCTTCATCAATATCTTTTACCGCAGTTCTGTCAAGCAGCTTTTTCCCGTCAGAGAAAACTGTAAAATTTATTTCGGGATGTATGAGCGCATAATCGTTGACCACCTGGATTATTCTGCGAAGTTCAGCAGAAGCTGTCTTCAGAAATTTTCTTCTGGCGGGAACATTGAAGAAAAGGTCATCGACCTGGACTCTTGTCCCTTTTCGGCAGGATATTTCAGTATGAAGCGTTATAGTGCCTCCTTCACAGGCTATTATCCCGCCTGTTTCGCTTTCTGCAGTACGGCTGCGTATTTCCATACGGCTGACGGAAGCAGCTGAAGCCAGCGCTTCCCCTCTATAGCCCAAAGTATGTATATTTTCCAGGTCGTCCAGTGCGGAAATTTTACTGGTTGCATAACGCTCAAGCGCAAGTGGAAGTTCGCTGAATGCAATTCCGCAACCATCATCTTCTATCGTAAAACAGGTTTTGCCGCCTTGCTCTGTTTCTATTGTTATATTTTTTGCCCCGGCATCAATAGAATTTTCAACAAGCTCTTTTGCAAGCGACACAGGACGTTCAATCACTTCACCGGCCGCTATTTTCATAGAAAGCTCTGCGCCAAGTCTGCGTATTGTCATATATTAAGAGCCTCCTTGCTTGCTTTTTTCAATTTATAAAGTAACTGAAGTGCCTGCATGGGCGTAAGTTCGTCCGGCTGAAGATTGGCTATTTCTTCGAGTACAGCCTCCTGCTTAATATCAAAGAGAGTCATCTGATTTTGATTAATATTATCCGAAAGTTCTTTGGCAGCCGCATCTTCCTCAAACTGTTGAAGAAGTTCACGCGAACGGCGAAGCACTGAAGCAGGCACTCCTGCAAGTTTAGCAACTTCTATACCGTATGAACGGTCAGCAGGCATTGACACTATTTTATGCAGGAAAATTATTCCGTCGCTTTTCTCTTCAACCGCCATACTGAGGTTCACAACACCTGATAAAAGTCCTGCAAGTTTGGTAAGTTCATGGTAGTGCGTCGCAAAAAGAACGCGCGCCTGCCTTGCTTCCTGCCCGTGCAGATATTCAATTACCGACCACGCTATTGAAAGGCCGTCGTACGTTGACGTTCCTCTTCCGACTTCATCAAGAATGACAAGACTTTTATCAGTAGCATGGCGCAGAATATTAGCGGTTTCGACCATTTCAACCATAAACGTGCTTTGTCCCCTGGCAAGTTCGTCTCTTGCGCCTATTCGCGTAAAGACACGGTCGATTATGCCTATTCTTGCTTTTTCAGCCGGAATCCAACTGCCCATATGTGCCATTATCGCCAATAGTGCTGCCATTCTCAGATAGGTAGATTTACCAGCCATATTCGGGCCTGTAATTATTGCTATTCGTTGTCCCTTGCTGCTGCTGAAATCTATATCATTCGGCGTAAACGGAAGCCTTCCAAGCGCAACTTCAATTACAGGATGACGTCCACCCTTAACAACAAAATCACAACTTCTATCCATTTCAGGGCAAATATATCTACCGTCTCGCGCTACTCTGGCAAGAGATTGAAAAACATCAAGCAGAGCAAGATACTCGCCAATAGTCTGCAGTTCGGCACTTTTAGCAAGCACAGAAAGCAGCAGAGAATTGTACAGTCTCTCCTCAAGGCGGGCAATTTCTTCAGCGGCACGGAACATATCTCGCTCAAAATTTTTAAGTTCCTCTGTTATAAAACGTTCACCGTTTACAAGGGTCTGCTTGCGCAGATAATCTGCTGGTGCCTTGTCAAGACCTGCATTGGGAATTTCTATATAATAGCCGAACACTTTGTTCACACCGCATTTTAACGTTTTTACGCCTGTGCGTTCACGTTCACGTATTTCAAATTTTTTGAGCCAGTCTGCAGAATCGGCAGATAGACTTCTCCAATGGTCAAGCTCAGCATTGTAGCCGGAAGCAATTACTCCACCGTCACGCACCATGCGCGGAGGAATTTCTGCAAGCGCGACGTTCAGCAGATGTGACAAATCTGAAACATCAGGAAGAGTGATCCAATCTTCAAGTTCTGTTTCATGAACAACTGCACGAATATTAGGAAGTCTATTTAGAGTATCTCTAATTGCCGCAAGGTCAATAGGAGAAGCCATTTTCAGTGTTAGACGGCCTACTGAACGTGCAATGTCACGACAGTCGGAAAGTAAGGCTTCAAGTTCTGAAGACAGTTTCCTGTCGCTGACAAGAAGCCCTACAGAGCTTTGTCTGCGTTTTATTTCATCAATATCCTGAAGCGGCGAGAGTATCCATTCTCTGAGAAGCCTTCTGCCCATAGCTGTTCTGCAGCGATTGAGAACAGAATACAGAGATGTAGCGGCAGGTTCAGTAAGTTCAAGATTCAACTGTGTACTCTGGTCAAGAATCATATTTTGTGAAGGAAGTATGGGGGAAACAGAACGCACATGTTCTGCTTTTGAGAACTGTGTTTCCTCAAGATATCGCAAAGCGGCTGCAGCACAGCCTACAGCTGTATCCCTGTCATCAAAGCCCATTGCCTTGAGTGTTGCCAGCCCCCATTTTTTACAAAGCCACCGTGCCCCTGCGGCTGCGTCAAATTCGCACTTCTCCCTCTCTGAAAAACTTGCTGACAGAAGATTGCCGCAGCATTTTTTAATCTCTTCCGCTGCGCCTTTTCTGATAAGTATTTCGTCAGGATGAAAAGACATAAGAGCTGAAATCCCGCTGTCAGGCGTAAAGGTGGCGGCATGCAAAGTTCCTGTGCTTGTAATCAGCAGCGCAAGCGAAACAGTTTTGCCGTCACAATAAACAGCTGCAATACGCCCTTCACTGTCAGAATCATCAGGAAGCCACGTGCCAGGTGTAACAACACGCATAACTTCACGTTCCACTAAATCCTTGCCGTTCGGTTCGCTTGTCTGTTCACAGATTGCAACCCTGTAACCAGCCGCTATAAGCCTTCCAAGGTAAGAGTTTACAGCGTGAAACGGAATACCTGCCATAGGAATGGCATTTTCGTCTCTTGAACGCGACGTAAGCACAAGATCAAGTACGGAGGACGCAATTTTGGCATCCTCAAAAAACATTTCATAAAAATCGCCCATACGGAAGAAAAGCAGGCAGTCAGGATATTTTTCTTTCCATGACAGATACTGCTTCATTGACGGGGTAATTTTCAGTCCTTCGGTATCCGGTATCACAATTTTATCCTTTCAGACTGTCAAGATAGTTCTGCAAAAGAACTGTCGCCGCAATTTTATCCACACTCAGTTTTCTACCGCTACGCGAAACATTGGCTTCAAGCAATACCTTATTGGCTATGACTGTAGTAAAACGTTCGTCCCAGAATTTAATTTCACACTGCGGCAGACGATCTTGTATAAGCGAAGCCTTAGCTCTAATATTTTCAGCTTCAGGACCTTCTTCCCCTGTAGTACGTTTCGGAAGACTTACAAGTATATCTGGATTACCATACTGCACAACAAGGCTTTCAAGTTCGGACAACCAGTCCTTTCGTGCTTTAAGTACAATGAGCCCCTGAGCAAAATTACCCAAGGGGTCACTGATCGCAACTCCTATTCTCGCACTACCTATATCAAGTGCAAGAACTCTTTTCATTTATTTCAAAAAACCTTCAAACGCTTCTGACGCGGCATTTATAGCATAGCCAAGTTTTTCCGTTGAAGACACACCGCCCTGAGCAAGGTTAGGCTTTCCGCCGCCCTTACCGTCCATATACCCTACAAACTGCCTAAGGATATTACCGGCATGCGCTCCCCTAGCAATGGCTTCATCGCTGGCCATAGCTGTTACAAGCGCTTTATCGTCAGTCTTTCCGATAAGAACAATGACTGACACTGGGAATTTTTGACGGATTTTATCACCAATTTGACGCATTAGGTCGGGCGTTACGCCGTCAAAACTTTCGATAATAAAATCAACATCTTTTGCAGTCGCACGCGGTTTTACACAACTCTCAATATTGCTCACAGCATTCTTGACCTGGAGTTCTTTATTCTTGCGCTCAAGTACTTTCTTTTCATCAAGAATTACTCCTATTTTACTGCTGATTGTTTCAATATCGCCACCCACAAGTTCCACAAGTGAAGCAAGTGCTCTACCCATAGTCTGGACAACAGGAAGGGCCTCACTGCCGCATACTGCTGTTATTCTGCGAACTCCAGAACCTATCCCTTCTTCACGGAGTATCTTTACAAAACCAATTTCACCTGTTGATTTTACATGCGTGCCTCCGCAAAGTTCCGTTGAAAAACCTTTAATGTCAACTACGCGCACCACATCTCCGTATTTTTCATCAAAAAGTGCACGCGCTCCAGTTTTCTTGGCTTCCTCTATACTCATCTCAGTAGTAACTACAGGCGTATTTTTGAGTATTTCCGCATAAACAAGTTTTTCAACTTCACAAATTTCTTCCGCTTCAACTGGCTGAAAATGGTTAAAGTCAAAACGAAGCATTGTCGGAGTAACAAGTGAGCCTGCCTGACGGACATGGCTGCCGAGAACTCTTGTCAGCGCTTCTTGAATAAGGTGCGTCGCCGTGTGGTGTCGCTGAATATCTTTTCTGCGCTCAACATCAATTTTCGCTGTTAACATCTGCCCAGTTTTAAGTTCACCGCTGAGAAGTTTACCGCTATGGACTGCAAGTTCAGAGGTAGGATATGTTGTGTCTTCCACACAGAATTCAAGACCTTTTGCAACAAAAAGTCCCTTATCACCTATCTGTCCGCCTTTCTGTGCATAGAAGGGCGTCTTATCAAGAATTACGTCAGCTTCAAGGCCTGCAACTATAGAGTCAACAATTTCACCGTCAACAATAATCGCAAGTACCTTCGCTTCAACCTCTGTTTCCGAATAGCCAAGGAATTCTGTTGCGCCAAATTTATCAGCAAGATTTGTGTAAACAGTTTTTTTGATACGTCCGTCAAGTTGTTTGCTTGAATTGCGCGCACGTTCCCGCTGTTCTTCCATCGCCTTGTCAAAACCTTCACGGTCTATAGTAATACCCTGTTCTTCGCAGATTTCTTCAGTAAGTTCAAACGGGAAACCAAAGGTATCGTAAAGTTCAAATGCAGTCATTCCGTCAAGCTGATTTACGCCTTTGGCTTTAACTTCTGTAACTGCTTCTTCAAGCATGTCACTTCCCTGTGCAAGTGTTTTTGAGAAACGAGTTTCCTCAAGTTCAAGAACCTGTTTAATAAATGCAAACTGATCTTTAATTTCACCGTATTCATCTCCCATTGCTTCGGCAACAACAGGAAGAAGACCGGTGAGGAATGTGTTGTTTATACCCATAAGACGTCCAAAACGCACACAACGTCTAATAAGACGGCGCAGAACATATCCGCCGCCTTCGTTGGAGGGCAGAACACCGTCTGAAATCATAAACACTGAGGCGCGGATATGGTCAGCAATGACACGTACAGCCAAGTCATTTTTGGGGTCTTTCCCATATTCGACGTTAACGAGCCTACATGTTTCGTCAATAATCGGTCGGAAAAGGTCAGTTTCAAAATCTGTAGGTACATTCTGAACAACAGAGGCAAGTCTTTCAAGTCCCATGCCAGTGTCAATGTTTTTCTTCGGAAGCGGAGTTAAACTGCCGTCTTCTCCGCGGTTAAACTGCATGAAAACGAGATTCCATATTTCAAGATAGCGATCGCAGTCACAGCCCGGCGCGCAGGTCGATTTTCCGCAGGAATACTCTTCTCCCTGGTCGTAAAGTATTTCAGAGCAGTAGCCACAAGGGCCGACAGGTCCTGAGGCCCAAACATTGTCTTCGTCAAAACGATAGATATGATCTGCAGGAATACCAATTACCTTGTTCCAAATATCGTAGGCTTCATCATCGCTGAGGTGAACGGTAACATAGAGACGTTTTTTCTCAAGTCCAACGTATTCCGTTAGAAATTCGTACGCCCAAGGAATAACTTCTTTTTTGAAATAGTCACCGAAGCTGAAATTGCCGAGCATTTCAAAAAAGGTGTGGTGGCGCGCTGTGTGTCCGACGTTTTCAATGTCGTTTGTACGAATGCACTTCTGCGATGTCGTGGCACGCGTAAATTCAGGCGTTTTTATGCCAAGAAAATAGGGTTTAAACGGCACCATGCCTGCGATTGTAAAAAGAAGTGTCGGGTCGTCGGGTGTTAGTGAAAAACTGTGAAGTCTTTTGCATCCTTTGCTCTCAAAAAACTTTAAAAACATTTCGCGCAATTCTTTGCCTGTTCTGTACTGCATTTTACTGCCTCCTGAATTTATATAACATTAAATAATCTTCTAACTTCAATATCACTTAATATCTAAGCAACAACTATTCAATCATACCTTTTCTAGCTGCCAGTGCGTCGGCAATAACCTGGTCTTTGTCAAGTGTTGTGAACTCTCCGTGTTTATACAATGTTTTACCATTCACTACTGTTGCCACTATATCCTTTGACGAGCCTGAGTAAACTATGTATCCGGCAAGGTTTTCTGTATTCCACCCCATATACTGCGGCGCATCAAGGTCAATGAGTATAAAGTCAGCCTTCCAGCCCTCCTTAATGAGCCCTGTTTTGTCAAAACCGAGAGCTTTTGCGCCGGCAACGGTTGCCATTTTGAGCGTATCTTCTGCCTTAAGCTGCACAGGGTTCATGAGATATCCCTTTTGCACCAGTGCAGCAAAACGCAATTCTTCCCACATATCAAGGCTGTTATTGCTTGAAGCGCCATCAGTCCCCAACGCCACGTTGATACCTGCTTTAATATATTCGGCTGTCGGCGCAATGCCGCTACCAAGTTTAAGGTTGCTTTTGGGGCTGTTGACAAACGTAATATTGTCTTTTTTATAGAAACTATACTTATCTTTATCTATCCATACACAGTGTGACAGTACAAGATTCTTCACTCTAGTAAGTCCTGAACTTTCAAGACATTGCTCTGGCGTCAATTTTCCGTACATGGTTGTATGCTGCCATTCATCCTTTGTTTCAAGCCAGTGCAATTGAACTCCGAGCCGTTTGCTGATAGCAACTTCAGCAACGTTTCTAAGCATATACAGTGTCATTGTATATGGCGCATGCGGTCCGAGCTGAACGTTTATCAGCCCTTCTCCTGCACCATTGTATAGTTCTGCCAGTTTCATATTTTCACTCAGTTTTGTTCCGTCCTTGTCATCTATCATACCACGCGAAAGTCCGCAGCGTATACCTGTTTCAAGAGCTGCTTCAGCAATACCTTCCATGAAGAAGTACATATCGGCAAAACAGGTAGTACCTGTTGAAAGCATTTCGAGCATAGCCTGTTTTGCTCCAGCTTTTGCATATTCGGCTGTTAGTTTTTCTTCTGCCGGCCAAATACGCTGTACAAGCCATTCCATAAGAGGAAGATCTTCGCCAAGCCCTCGAAGCAGCGTCATTGAGGCATGACCATGTGCGTTCACAAAGCCAGGAAGCAACGCTGTGCGTCCTTTACCGTCAAAACACACATCTCCGTTCAATGTACCGGCTACTGCGATTTTGGAAAAAACAGTACCGTCAACTGCTACATCGCAACACTCTGCTTTGCTGCGTTCCGCATCCCATACAATTATATTTTTGTATATTTTCATACTATTCCCTCCAGTCGTCGAGGTAGCGTTTCTGCTCATCAGTCAATTTTTCAAGTTTTAATCCCATTGACTCAATTTTCAATTCCGCAACCTGTCTGTCAAGTTCATCCGGAACATTATACAAAGCGGTTTCAAGTTTATGGTCAGTAATGTAAAGCGCTGACAACAACTGCATTGCAAAACTCAAATCCATTATTTCAACAGGATGTCCGTCTCCTGCCGCAAGATTGACAAGACGTCCTTCCCCGAGCAGGTGCAGTCTGCGGCCATCAGCCATAACATATGTTTCTACGTTTGTTCTTGTGTCTTTTATCTCTGTTGCAAGCGACTTGAGATCAGGCAGATAAACTTCAACATCAAAATGTCCTGCATTGCAAAGAATTGCGCCGTCTTTCATTTTTTCAAAATGTTCCCTGCGGATTACTTTGATGTCGCCCGTTACAGTTATGAAAATATCGCCAATTTCAGCTGCTTGATTCATATCCATAATTTCACAGCCGTCCATAAGTGCTTCAAGCGCACAGTGAGGGTCTGCCTCAACAACTATTACTTTTGCGCCTAATCCCATTGCGCGCTTTGATACACCTTTTCCACACCAACCGTATCCGCAAACAACGACTTTTCTACCTGCAACAACAAGATTTGTGGTACGAAGAATAGCGTCCCAAACAGACTGACCAGTACCGTAACGATTATCAAAAAGGTGTTTACTCTTGGCATCATTGACTGCAAGCATGGGGAAAGGCAATATACCCTGCTTTTCCATTGCACGCAAACGTTTTATGCCTGTAGTAGTCTCCTCGCAGCCGCCAAGCACACGAGGTATTAGGTCACGTCTGTCTTCTGCGAGCATCGCAACTGTATCTCCGCCATCGTCTATAATAATATCAGGCTCCCAGTCAAGTAACAGCGCCAAATTTTCGGAATATTCCTCTGAACGCATGCCTCTGCGGCTGAAAACGTGAATTCCTTCCTCAGCGAGCGCTGCACAGACAGGATCCTGCGTAGAAAGCGGATTGCTTCCTGCCGCAGCAACTGTAGCTCCAAGTTCTCTCAAAACTCTGAGCAAACATGCGGTTTTCGCTTCAAGATGAAGACACGCTGCTATAGTATGACCTGCAAGTGGTTTACTTTCGTGCCATTTTCCCGACGCAAGGCGAAGTACAGGCATATACTGCCAAGCCCAGTCAATTTTCCTGCGACCTTCCGCAGCAAGCGAAATATCAGCTATTTTGTAATCCGTTTTCATTACGTTTCCCCCACTTATTTCTTAAGGTCATAAGGTGCTGATACACACCTTTTCTGTTATTATTTCTGTAATAAGTTTCGCAGGTATGACATCAAAAGCATAATTTCATCCTTGAACGACGTCTGCTGTTATCAGCTATAAGTTTATAATTTTAATCTTTTCTTCACTGCGCTTTCCAATCAAAATATTCTATTCACCCTTACAGTCCGTGTCAATAATACTGAATGGTACTACAAGATAAACCGGCACTGAATGTTTCTTGCTGCAACAGCAATGCTATATGCACTAATTTTGTTTGCTGTTCTATCATTATTGGCAACTCTGTCAACACTTACAATAACTACATCTATCTTTTTGCGTGACATAAGAAAATGCTGCAATTGAATCCGTAATCAGTGCCATGTTAAATATATCTTCATAAAACTCCCACGCTGTAAAGCGATTATTCTGCAATCTATGATGTGTTTCGTCAGCATGAATGCAGACTTATTAATATTTCACTTAGTACACGCAAAGCACCTAATGCAACGCTATGGACACAAGTAACTATCGCCACTATTACAGTACGTAATAACTGCAGTGTTATCATGCAGGAACTCTAATCCGTGCCTGTCGATACTTCTGCTTATTCAATATCTTCTGCAAGCAGTTCGAGTGATCTTCCTCAAATATTTTGCAAAGTTCAACATCAAACACTCAAGCAACTGTTTTTTCATCTTGCCAAACTACCCAAAGATGCGAACCGTTGCCTGGCATGTTGAGACTAGTCTTACAAGATTGTAAAACACTTTCTGTTATTCTTCGCTGTCATAACGGCACTAAAGGCAACAAAAACACGTACAACTCTTTTACTGTCATATCTTCAATAGCATACGACAAGTCCTCAGCCGCACTGCAGAGACTAAAGTCAACTTCCCAAGGAAAGGTTTACCGGTCAAACAGTTTTGGCGTATATATATCTAGCATCTATTCTAACGTTTGCGTCAACATTAAGCACTTTTTTCTGTTCTAGATATACAGGCTTTGACATTTCCATCCTTAAAGCACACATCAATTTTGTCTCCAACTGCAACTTCGCCAATTGACCGTATTCTATGTCCGTCTTCGCCCAGACAAACTGCATAGCCTTTAGCAAGTATGCTTAACGGAGACGCAACATCCAAACGTGCGGCAAGATGCACAAGATTGTTTTCAGCAAAAATAAGTATATGCTTTATTTTTTCCGAGATCAGTCTGTATTGTGCTTCAAGAGAATCTTTAAGTGGCTCACACGAGCCTTTGAGAAGTAAAAACGCAAAACGCCCAGCGGCAACACCAAGAATTTTTTCTGCTTTGTCAAGTCTATGATACATTGAACCTAAAAATATCTCGGCAAAACCTTTAAGTATCTCTACTACTTCGTTTCTGTCAGGAAAAATTAATTCTGCGGCACCAGAAGGTGTAGGGGCTTCAGCATCAGCAGCCAGGTCACACAGTGTGCTGTCTATCTGATGTCCCAAACCAGTCACAACAGGTACAGGGCATGCACGCACGGCACGTACGACATCTTCAGTATCAAAAACGTCAAGGTCATCACGACTGCCACCGCCTCTTACAAGCATAACAGCAGAAAGTTCTTGTATTTTAGCCGCTTTGGCAAATGCCGCAATAATCTCATCTACTGCAGATATTCCCTGCATAAGACTTGGTATTACAACAATTTCCGATAGAGGCCAACGCAGTGATGATATTCTGAGCACATCCTGTAATGCTGCACTTGTAGGAGAGGTAATAACCGCAACTGCTCTTGGATAACGGGGAAGGTTTTTTTTATTTTGAACATCGAAAAAACCTTCTGCCTCAAGTTTCTGTTTTAGAATAGCCTTTGCTCTTGCCTTGGCACCTTCACCTAAAGGCAGAAGCGTAGTTACATAAAGCTGATAAGAACCGTGGGCACCGTACACATCCAGTCTGCCGCGCACAAAAACTTCATCTCCGTCTTTAGGCCATGTAAGCACAGTAGTTGTCTGTGAACGCCAAAGGACGCATGAAATACGTGAATTTTCACCAATCAGTGTAAAATAGACATGCCCGCTGCTGTGACGCTTAAATCCCAGCAGTTCACCGCGTACGTACAAATCTTGCAGTATTGGAACAGAACATATAGCAACACGAACTTTGTCAGTTACATCATCTACTGTAAAAATCTTCGTCTGCTGTGTCACTTTAAGCATTGATTACAATTTATTCTCTCTTACTATATTTCCCAGCACACCGTTTACAAAACGACCGGAATCGTCGCCGCCGTATCTCTTCGCAAGTTCAACAGCTTCGTCGATTGCAACTGCTACAGGAGTTGAGTCTTCTTTAAAATAAATTTCGTAAAGAGCAATAAAAATAACAGCCTTGTCAACAAGTGATATTCTCTCAGGTCTCCAGCCTATAAGATTTTCAAGCAGCATATCTTCAAGTTTCTCCATGTTTGCAGTGACACCGAAAAACAACATATGAGCAACAACGAGTGAAGGCTCGCATGGAGCCGCAAAATCTACTGCAAAACTATCAAATATTTCTTCCGAGGCATCTTCCTGACGTACAAACTTCTGATAAACCAGTTGCAACGCAAGTTCACGTGCCATTCTTGCATATGTTGCTTTTTCGTTTAATTTGCTCAACACCAATTCTCCCTTAGTATCTAGACTGGGTATTTGATATACCGATAATTGCTTAAAGACCGTGAAGCAGATCTCCACGGTCTTTAATTCCGCTTTATTTCTGAGTTTGATCTAAAGAGTCAAATTTTTCTTTGGCATCCTTACTGTTTACAACACTAAAATCAATACCGTGGACATAAATATTGACTGCTTTTATAGAGTAACCGGTCATTTTTTCTATCTGTTTTTTGAGAGTCTCTTGCAAATCCCAACAGACATCAGGAAGACGTATACCATACGCCACCAGAACATACGCATCAACAATAATTTCGGGTATTTCATCATTGTAAGAAACATTTACACGAACACTGTTGAAAGTCTTGCGACCTAGTCTGAAACCAGTTATAAAGGCAGGAGTGGCAGGTGTTATACCTTTAAACTCAGAAATAACTTTTATAGCTACTTTTGCTACGACCTCATCAGAAACTTTTGCAGAGCCTTCATAATCAGGCTCTGCCTTTTTCTTGTTATTTCCGCCGGATGTTTCAAACTCAGACATAAAAACTATTCTTCCGTAGGAAGTTCCGATTGTTTAAAAGGTTTACCGCAATGAGGACAAAGAAGGTCTTCGTCTTCATCATAACTTTCGGGTTCATAATAGAACTCTTTTTTACAAGACGGACATGTTACTGCAGCATATTCATCTTCGTCAAATTCTTCAAAATCATCATCATTATGATGATGACAACAACATTTATCACCACATTCTTCATCTTCATCATATCCGAGAAGTTCATCAACATCGTCTTCAAGATCTGTAACATCACTTTCAAGCTGCTCAAGATATTCATTAAGCTGCGCATGGAGTTCAGTATGGTCTTCCTGCTCTCTTGCAATACATTCGAGTGTATCAAGTAGTGCTGCTACAAAACGTTTTTTTTCTTCAGTGTCTGCAATTTTCTGACCGTCAACAAGACCTTTAAGATATGCAACTTTTTCCAATGCACTCATAATATTACCTCCAGGCTATTTTAAGTAAAATATAGAAGATATTATCTGTATTCGTATATTACGAACATACGCTACTTTTTTGCTCTTTCAAGATACTCGCCGGTTCTAGTGTCAACAAGAACCTTTTCGCCTTCTTCTACAAAGAAAGGAACATTTATAACAAGCCCCGTTTCACATGTTGCAGGTTTACCACCGCCGGAAGCTGTGTCACCCTTAAATCCAGGAGGTGTACTTGTAATTGTCATTGTAACTGTATTTGGAATTTCTATGCCCATAACACGGCCTTCGTACATATCAAAACTAACTTCAAGGTCATCGACAAGATACTTTACTGTGTCACCGAGAACTTCTTCGGTAAGAGTGACTTGGTCGTATGACTCCATATCCATAAACACGTAATCATCGCCGTCTTTATACTGATACTGAGCAGGTTTTTCGTCAAAAACGATTCTCTCAAAACGCTCACCAGATTTAAACGACTGTTCGATTGAAGAACCTGTAACAAGGTTACGCATCTTTGCACGGATAACTGCACCGCCGCGCCCCATTTTATGATGGTCACACGTCAGAATTGTCCACATGCCGCCTTCCCATTTAATTTTAAGTCCTGAACGAAAATCGCTAGTATCCACTATCTGTCCCATAAGAAAACCTCCTGAAAATTATGAATTTTACATTAAGAATAATACCACAATTCTGATGCTTTTACATCACTAAATAAGCGGATTTTGCTAAATTTCTGTCAATAAATTTCTTGATAATTTTATCTGCAATCTGGCAGATACAGACGAAATCTACTTCATAAACAGTTTTCGTCTGCAGTATAAGGTTTTGGCTGTAATTATGCCGTTTAAATTATTTACAATAATTTCAGTTGTATACAAATAACTCATGCCATTACTGTTTTTGAGACTAATTTCTATAACAATTGCATATCGTTTTGAAACTCTCTGTAAAGTTTCCCCATTGAAATATACTTCCGGACGATATTTTTGTATGCCAAGTTTCTGCCCTTGCAGAAGCCATTCGGTACTGTAATTTTCATCAACGATATACGCATTGATTTCTGTATATTCATTTGCCTCAGAAAGTTCGTGTATTATACTTTTACTGAATTCGACAACAGGGTTATCCAACGGAGCTTCAAATTCTGAAAAGTTAAAAACAAGTTGTCCATTATGCAGCATCTTATTAAATTCTGCCAGTAGCACGGAACGTGCCTGCATTGATGTGTTTTCAGCAGCAAGAACATTTGTCTGATTACATATTGATTCGGACATTTTAACTGATATCAAATAACATAAAGTTGCACTAGCAAGTGCAGTAATTATTATCGGCAAAAATATTGCAATTGCTATAACTCCGCGCTGCTTATGCAATTGGGTAGACTCCATACAACTTTTGATGCGTAAAGCGTGTGGTTATTGTTTATGCAATTCCACTCGGACAGCAAATCTGCGTTTGTCGCATCTTCGTCAAAATTCAGCAATTTCACTTTACTCTTGTTTCGTTTTACCTTTCCCTCGGTCAACAGATATACCGTCAATATTTTTGATTTTCCATCACTAAGATAAAAACGTACATCAGTAATCCCATCAATACGAGGCTGATTACCGCTTGCTCTGAAATCATAACTGTATAGTCTCCCGTTTGACGCATACACCTTCATTGCGCAAAAGTGATACATCGGATCCGCAGAAGATATACAGAAGTTATCATATATAGGTGTACTGACAATTATATTTGCACCGGAAATTTTGCGAACACATAGGGGGGTCGCCAACGGCGACATACCTCCAAAAATCACAAAGTTTTTCACACTTGACGGAATTCCGCTGCTGACTGCCCTTAAATTATTACTGTCAGGGGCAGAATTAAGCTGAACTATACCTTCACTCATACACACTGACCTTTTGAAGGAATATAGTTTACCTCTTTTAGCGTATGCTATTTTGAGTACTGCATTTAATTTTCCGTTATATGAATCAACTGCAATTGGACCAGCCCAGTTGAATGGCTCCTTTTCCTGATTTCCGAATGCTTTCCGATATTCATATGTCTCATTCGACATCCCGTAACTACAATAAAATACAGGCTCACGCAATATTGCTTCTGCTGCTGCAATTCTTTGCATTGCAACTCTTAAATCATATATGCTTATACATCTTTCCATAGTAAATTTGAATACAGCAATCAAGGAAGGGCTGAATAGTGCAACTATAAACGCAGCAGCCAGTACTTCAATTAAAATCTGTCCCCGTGATTTATTATTTATTCCAGAGAATATACGCATTTTTTCTTGTTCCTGAAAATGTATTTTGGGGAATTATAGTAATTTTACTATAGCCGTCTGCAGTTTTCTTTTCTGTAGTATTCCAGCGTTTGTCCGAAGAGCATTTGCCATTGTAAAAAAGGTACGCTGACAACGTTCTGCGATATCTCTGCAGTTCATAATTTTCTCTGACTTTTGCGGTCATTCTGTCGGAAAATATTATAAGGGTATAAACCGATATAACACATATAACACACATAGTGACTGCGAACACAACTTCAATTAACACAAACGCTTGTTTTCTCATTTTCCAGTTTAATTAAACATATGCAAGGCATCAATGCCTACATCTAATCTGGCAATTTTCATCAGCAAAGTATTTTTCAAAGACACCATTCCCTGTTTTTCGGCATACTCAAACATCTTCTGTGTTGAGGCACCAGATATTATCATTTCTCTCAGACAATTATCTACGGTAAGAATTTCCGCTATTACTGTTCTGCCATAGTGTCCGCTGTAGTGGCACAAATCACACCCGACAGATTTGGATAAAATTGTCCCTGCCTGAATATTAAGCAATTTTGCCATCTGTTCATCAGCAGGGAAACTTTCTTTGCAATTGTTACAAAGCTTTCTGACAAGACGCTGAGCAATAACACATTTTAGTGATGCCGCAAGCAAATACGGTTGTATACCCATATCTTTTAATCTCTCTACTGCAGTAACAGTATTATCCGTGTGTAGGGTACTCAAAACAAGATGTCCCGTTAATGCTGCTCTAACGGCAAGTTGTGCTGTTTCAATATCCCTTATTTCTCCAATCATAATTTTATCAGGGTCCTGACGAAGCACAGACCTTAATATATTGCTGAAACTAAGGTTAATTGTGTCGTTTACCTGCACTTGATTTATGCCTTTAATTGTATATTCTACTGGGTCTTCTATGCTGATGACATTACAGTTGGAGCTGTTCATCAGTTTCATTAAGGCGTGCAATGTAGTCGATTTCCCGCTTCCGGTAGGTCCTGCAATTAAAATCAATCCGCTATTACACTGTATTATACGTTTAAAAACATCAATTTCTTTATCGTCAAAACCAAGTCTGCCTAATTCAAATCTTTCAGTATCCTGTTTCAGAAGACGCAGAACAACTTTTTCACCGTAAATAGTAGGCAGTGTGGAAACACGTATATCTACAACATAAGGGCCCTCCTTGTAAAACGTTCTTCCATCTTGAGGAAGTCGTTTCTCGGCTATGTTAATTGCCGATGCAATTTTAAGTCTGGAGACAATCTGAGGATGAAGTTTTACATCATAACTCACAAGATTAAACAATGTTCCGTCAATTCTGTAGCGAACTCTCGTAATATCATCCAGAGGCTCAAAATGTATATCAGAGGCATTGTCTGCCACAGCTTTGTGCAGTATATAATCAATAAATTTTTCTGTATGATTCTTATCATGCAGCTTCAGTTCACGATTTTTGGTTGGATCGTCAACTTCATTCAGTTCATCGCCAGGCATAGCTGAATAAAGGTTATAAAAAAGTTGTATCGTTTCCGCAAGTCTGGTTTTCGGGGCAACATAAATATCAAGTTCACCTGCAACCAGTTTAATTTCATTTATCACCGTAATATCAAGGGGATCAGATACTGCGATGCCTAAAACATGATTGTCAAAATTCAACGGCAGAACATTAAGGCGTACAGCTGCAAGCTCAGGCAAGACAGACAAAGCTGAAAGATACGGGAACAGCTCGTTTGCATCAAGATATTTATAACCTGATATTTCTGCTAAAATTTTTGCTATAAAAGTTTCAGAAACCGGCAAGGTGTATAAATAATCTCTCAGACGATACGGATTTTCACCGCACAATTCTATTATATGTGCTTTGTCTGCATCAGACAGTTCCTTTTGACTGTCAGCAAGTTTCTTTATTCTGTCAGTGCATGCCTGGTTTATCATTGTATTTTCCTCTCAAAACTTTATCTATGCATACTAGATGAAAAAATCCGACAGCAGACTGCCGGATTTAATTAATATTTATTCAAACAATTCGTCATTCTGATCATCTACGTCAGAGAATTTTTTATTTGGTGCGTCACCCCACAGAGAATCAAGACGATAATAGTTACTTCCTTCTTTGCTGAGTATATTTATTACAATATGTCCTGCATCTACAAGACACCACTTACTGCTGCTCTCTCCCTCCACACTGTAAGGAGTTTGATTTTTATCAAGAAATTCCTCCGCTGTATCGCGAAGTGTTCTTGCATGGAGGTCACTGCGTGCTATGGCAACTATAAATGCTTCCGTAAAACCAGAGACTTCACTTAAATCATGCACACTTACCTCAAGTGCTTGTTTGTCGATCAGCACATCAATTATCGGCTGATAAGTCTTCAAAAATTCTTCATTAGGCTGTGTCATCTCATACTCTCCTTAACAGTAAATTCGCTGACTTTATGCTGCTTTCTACTTTGTTTTATTTATTTTCTCAAGTACCTCAACAGTCCGTTTGTAATCATGTCCGAGAATAACCGAAACATTTGCAGTCTGACTGTTTGACCTCACAAGTTTTTCAGGAATACCAAGTAATTTTGCAAATTGCTTGGCACTTGTAACAGTCTCAGCATTGGCATCTGCAGGATAAACCACGTTACTGTGTTGATAATCACTATGTTTTGCGTTGCCTTGATAAATAACATCAACACCTATTTTTTGCAATCGCTGAGCAACTCCGTTTGCTATACCGTTTTCTCCTGAACCGTTTAGAACAGCGACAGAAACTGTTATATGCTTAATTGTCTGCTTTGTTTCATCTTCACTGAGCGAAACATTTCCGTCTTCATGCCTGGAATTGTCTGCTGCTGAGGAGTAGCCTTTATTGTAAGCGATTGTAACACCATATTTACCAAGTTTACTGTTTCCGGTTCTTAAATCTTCAAGAGTAGCATCAAGAAAATGTCTCGCTGACACAGGATCACCAATCCAGTAACTTAAATTGTCAACAATTTTAGCTTCGCCGTACAGTGTGCTCATATATATATTTTCGCGTTTAAATTCATCTTTTGCAAAGCCAGCAAGAGCCGTAACGAGATTTAAAGGCATGTTAGTTTTAAACATTCTAACAGTTTCTGTAGCAATCATAGGAAATCTTGTTAACAGCGTCGGTGAGTACGCTTTTTTCAGCAGTGCTTTAATAAACTGCTGCTGACGCTGCACACGTCCGACATCGCCAAGCCCGTCTTTTCTGAAACGCACATAATGCAATGCCGTTACACCATCCATGTGCTGATTTCCTGCAGCAATATTTATATTCAGATGTCCGGCATGGTCAACATAACGCATCGGCTTTTTAACATCAATATCAACACCGCCGAATGCATCTACAAGTTTCGGGAAACTTTCATAATCTACGATGAAATAATAAAAGATAGGTTCTCCGATATAATTTTCAATAGTAGTTTTCAAAAGTTCAGGACCGCCGAATGCAAATGCGCTATTGAGTTTATGTGCTCCGTGTCCGGGTATATTAACACGTGTATCCCTTGGAAGGGCAAGTATTTTAACACATTTGTCATCAAGTTCAACGGTAACCAGCAGTATTGTATCCGAACGTTTTGAACCCTCAACATCGTCTTCGCCCAATGCAAGGATAGTAAAATGTCCCTGTTGCATAAGCGCCTTATATTCAACAGAATCCTCGCCAAGCGATGAAGTGATATGCTTTGTGATATCCTCAGCAGTAGCATTTATCGCGTTGTGTATGCGCCATGCCACACCTCCAACAAAGGTTAAAACAGTAACTAAAAGCGCAAACAAGACAACTTTGACAAACATCCTACTGGTACGTTTGCGTACATAATAAATACGGTCTCCGGAAATATTAATTTTACCTTTTTGTATTCTTCTTTTAAACATATAAACCTTTTTCTCTTATATAATTCTCCACTTTTTCAGGGAGAAGATATTTTATACTTTTGTGCTCTGCAATTCTTCTGCGTAAATCCGTACTTGAGATTACGAGCATAGGCATTTCAATTATAATAATCGACGATTTGACATTCTCAGGCAGTTCCTTAAATGTTTCGCGCGAATAGCCGCTTCTGCTCACTGCGATAAACTTGCACAGTTTTATAATGTCCTCCGGTTGCTTCCATGACATTATATCAAGAACTGCGTCAAAACCAGTTATAAAATAAAACTCTGCCCCAAAATATTCAGGCATAGTTTTTAGTTTTCTAAGAGTATCAAGCGTGTAACTTTTGCCGCTGAAATCTGTTTCAATCCTAGAAACTGAAAAATACTGGCAGCCCTGCGTCGCCAACACAGTCATTTCGTACCGGTCTTCAGCTGAAGTAATATTACCGTCTTTGTGAGACGGATTTCCGGCAGGAACAAATATCACTTCATCAAGAGATAGGACTTCTCGTGCTTCCTCTGCTACACGCAGATGTCCAAAATGGATAGGGTCAAAGGTCCCTCCCATTATGCCGACTCTTCTCGCTGCACCGGCTGAGGTCATTCTTCTGTTTCGTCCTCCGTCTCAGTTGGATAGTAATCAGGATAGAATGCAAATTCATTATATCCTATCACTATTATATCGCCTTTTACCGCTCCTGCGGTTTCCAATAATTGTTCGACTTTGTATTTGCGGAGAAGTTTTGTAAACCGCGCAACATTCTCCTGCTGGGTAAAATCAAATCGCTCCGCGGCTTTTTCAAGCCCTTTATGGAGTACTCTGTAACCGCCACCGTGCATTGCTACAATCTGTACTTTGTTTGCGCCGCGCATCGGCATTTCAGGCAATTTTTCGGCAATGGCATAGAGTCTTACATCACTGTGCGGACGCGGATGTTTATTTGCAAAGGCAACAATATATTTCGTCAATTCAGGTACATTTTCGCTTGTAACAGCAGACAGTGCACATAGTTTAATGCCTATTTTGTCAAAATACTCTTTGAGTTTTGAAAGTTTTGCCTCACGTTCCTCACCGAGTTTGTCGCATTTGTTTGCCGCGACAAAATACGGGCGTTTGCCAAGTTCTTCGTCATAAGAAGCAAGCTCGGAACGTATCGTTGAAAAATCGTTTATGATGGTTTCAACGTCGCCCTCTGACACGTCCAAAACGTGGATTAACATACGGCTTCTGTCAATATGACGCAGAAATTCAAGTCCCAGCCCCTTGTTTTCGTGCGCTCCTTCTATAAGCCCGGGTATATCTGCAAGAACAACGCGTTCAATTCCCGTGTTGATAACTCCGAGATTAGGAGAAAGGGTGGTAAACGGATAATCGGCAATTTTCGGCTGCGCATTTGAAATTGCCGCAAGAATAGACGATTTGCCCGCGTTTGGAAGCCCGACAAGAGCAATATCCGCAATAAGCTTCAGTTCAAGCCGCAGAGTTATTTCTTCGCCCATGTCACCCTTTTCGCAAAAACGAGGAGCAAGTCTGCGCGCATTAGCAAAACAACGGTTGCCTCTGCCGCCTCTACCGCCGCGCGCTGCAACAAAACGGTCGCCAGCTTCAACAAGGTCAGCAAGCCCTTCGCCGGTTTCAGCGTCAGTAAAAACAGTGCCGCAGGGAACTTTGATAATAACATCGTCCCCGTTTGCGCCGTTTCTTGCGTTGCCGCTGCCGTGAGAACCGTTTGCGCCTTTAATATGCCGCTGATATTCAAGGTCGGCAAGAGTCTGAAGATTGGTGACAGCCTCAAAAATTACACTGCCGCCTCTTCCGCCGTTACCTCCGTCAGGGCCTCCGTTCGGCTTAAAAGGCTCGTGAAGAAAACTCATGCAGCCATTTCCTCCGCGTCCGGCAGTAACCGAAATAGTTACATAATCAACAAATTTCATAAAATTTCCTCTTAAAAAACAAGGAGCCTGTTAAGGCCCCCTTTAATGTTAAATTTTGTACCTGCTTAGGCCTCTTCAACCGCAACGTATTTGCGTCCGGCTTTTGTAAGGAAGCGAACCTTGCCCGTTGCAAGTGCATAAAGAGTGTAGTCGCGCCCACAACCAACATTTTTGTCGGGGCGGATTTTCGTACCACGTTGGCGGACGATTATTGAGCCTGCATTAATAAGCTGACCGTCACCGCTTTTTACGCCCAAATACTTGGGCTGACTGTCGCGACCGTTAGTACTACTGCTTTGACCTTTTTTATGCGCCATAATCTATTCCCCCAAACTATGCGATTGCGCTGATTTCAACTGTTGTGAAATACTGGCGATGACCGCGGAATTTACGATAGTTTTTCTTTCTGCGGTATTTGAAAACAATGACCTTTTTATCTCTGCCGTTTTCAACAACCTTGCCGGTGACCTTTGCGCCTTCGACATAAGGTGCTCCGACTGTAACTCCGTCGTCTTTTCCGAGAAGAAGAACTTTGTCAAACGTGACTTCGGCGCCTTCTTCAGCGTTAAGCTTCTCAAAGCGAATCTTATCGCCTTCCGAAACCTTGTACTGTTTGCCGCATGTTTCGATTACTGCATACATACTGTATTTTCCTCCCTCCGCTGTGCGCGGGCAGCCGTCAGGCATTTCATTAACCCGCACCATGCGTGTTCTGCAACTGTTGGATTATAACATATTTCTAAAATTATGCAAGCGCTCCGTTCCCTTTGCAAACATGCAGACACGCAACAAATTTTACAAAACTTTAGTTAATTTTCAAAATATTATTAAACTGATATTTACAGTCAAATATTGTCGTTTATTCAGACATTGCAACGCTTTGCAACGTTTTTGTCTTTCATTTTATATTCACAGACTGATAATTTTGCATTTGATATATGTTTTGCTTTCCGTTTCTTCCTTCAAAAATCAGAGGGCTGTCTGCAGATTTATATATGGAGAGTGTTGTTAATTTTTAGAATTTTCTATTTTTTGTATCATGTCGGTTGCTTTTTGTAGGGGCTGGTCGCAGTGTTATATATGGAGGGGGTTGTTAATTTTTGGAATTTTCTATTTTTTGTATCGAGCCGGTTGCTTTTTGCAGGGGGTAATTGCAGATTTATATATGGAGGGAGGTGTTAATTTTGCTCATATTCTCGTTGAAGAGAAACGCTCGATATTCCCTGCGGTCATTGAGAGTTCGAATTAAGAGCACAAAAGCGCACATAGCACCCTGCACTTAGCACTTAGCGCATAGTTTTTAAGGTTCTAACATTCAACGTCCGTTTCAGCGGACACCACAATTGGTAATTCGTAATTGGTGCTTGGTAATTTATTTTTTCACATCTGCCAATGGCGCGACAGCGCCAATAGCTTACAGCTAAATCAACCGTTTTCTGTTTTGTTTTCCTTGCTGCAAGGCAGGCAAAACAGAGCGCGGTTAAGGAGTGTGCAACTATCGTTTTAGCGAGACATTCCGCAGCTTTTGTCAATAATCACAGTCTGCCGGACGAGGGCACCTGTCTGTGATTTCTCGTTGGACTTAAGCTGTACAAATATCGCAATCAAAGGCGCCGAGAGCGACTTTTGCGGCAAGCCGGCTGCTTTGTCAAGTAACGACATGACTCACTTCGGTAACGGTATGGCTGCGTGCGCCAACCGGGTTTCACGTCAAAAACGCCGTCCTATACGGCAAAATCGCTCACCCGCGGGGGCGTACGCCCCGCAAATATTCAACAAAACATCATCTGATAACAGATACCTTGCGTTATCGGTACAGTTTTATGTACCGTGCAGCAGTTTTGCCGTACAGTACACTCAATCATTATGAAAGGAGATAAACATTATGCAGAGGAATACAGACAAAATTAACCGCCGTAAAATTCTTGCCGAAACAAAGACAAGGGCAAGCGGTGTTAAGAAAAATCTGAAAAGCAGGGGCATTAAACGTTTTCAGGTCGCAGGACAGAACAAGCTGAAATTCATAAGGAAACGATACTTTACAAAGATTTTCAGACAGCTGTTCGGACGGGAAACAGACGACATCATTCCGGCAGAAATGAAACAGCCGGGAATGGTTCCGATATTTTCAATCTACAAAGATACTGAAAACAGACAGCTTATTCTCCGCTGCGACAGCGTAGAATATGAAGACGAAATTGTCACTGACGAAAACGGCAAAGCCTGTTTCAAACGGAATACGGCGTATAGAAAATAACATACACGGGAGAGCATATGCTCTCCCGTGTGTTTATATACTATATTGAATTTATCGCTCCAAAGGCGCAGCACAGAGCTGCCCAGCCGGAATAAAACAAATCACCGACAAAACAAGCGGGGGACTGAAATCAGTCCCCCGCTTTAATATTCTCACACACTCCGATGCAGAATAACTTACAGAAGATTTGCAAAAGCGCTGTAATATCCGTTAATCTGCTCCTTTGTGCAGTTCAGCACGTGTTCGCCCTTGTAATCTTCCAACACTTCTCTGCTTATTTCAAGTTCCGGCAGCACTTTAGCATTTTTCGGATCCTGCATGGTAAGCATTGTGTACTTTATTGCTTTGTCAAGAAACATATCGCGCCTTGCTTTATCGGAGTCAAACCGGACAGCGCGCTTTACCTCATTTCCGATATTCACCATCTGACTGACGAGAGACAGCTCAAACCAGCGGTCTAAA
>JAZUIB010000024.1:0-23410 GCA_045642025.1 Synergistaceae bacterium | reverse complement strand
ACAGGGACGAGCTTGAAGCAGAGAGTGGAAAACAAAAAACAAGATATCGACGCCTTAAATTTTGAAAAATGCCGGCGGGGTGTTCCCCAACCGGCTATTTTTGCGTGCTTTTGTTTTGTTTTTTGTGACTGAAAGGTTTTTTGTTGTTGGCTTGTATCTTGCTTGTAGGTTGTAGGGCGCTCGTACCTCGCTTGTAGTTTGTTGTTTGTAGCTTGTAGGTTGTAGATTTTTGTATTTTCTACTTTCTACTTTCTACCTGCTACCTCCTACCTCTATTCTTGAATATCTCGGTATTCCGTGTATGGTCATTTGGTAATTGCACTTTGTGTTTCGCGTTTCAAGATTTTTTATACTCTCTGTGTTTTGTCTGCAATATTTTGATATAATGTCCGCGTATTTAAATCGACGGAGGCATTGCCATGGAACTTGACATTAAAAATCTGAAACAGCAGAATGAAGCAGAGTTGGTGAAATCTCTCGAACTTGTTTCCGCGCGTCTCATTGACTGTATCACCAAAACATCGCAGACAGCCTGTGCAAACACACCGGAAATGCAGCAGCTTTTCAGTCAGTGGCTTGACCTTGTGGGAGAGCAGATAGTTGACGCGGCAAGGGAGGGACAGATAAAGCCCGGGGAATTGGCCCTTGAAATAGGAGTAACACCTGATACTGTGCTTTCGCTTGCCCTTGCGCTTCACAGACAGGGAAAACTCCGCATAAATTCGCTTTCTGTTTCTGAGGGCAGCGGAAAAAATCACGACATCTGCGGATGTTTGAACTAATAGGAGGATAGGAGTATAGGCGTGTAGGCGTATAGTCCATGGTTTTTAATTCAGATATCGGAGTTTTCTCCGACACTACGAGCTATACGCCTATCCGCCTATGTTTCTATATGCCTAACTGAAGGAGTTTATACTAATGTTCACACTTGCTAATGATTTTGCCATTTCTTATCCCATGCTTGTTTTAGTCTGTTTTCTTGTGGGGTTTGGCAGTTTTATTGACGCGTCTGCGGGCGGAGGTGGTCTTATCACAATTCCCGCCTATCTTTTGACGGGTATGCCGGCTCATTTCGCATACGGCTGCAACAAGGTGTCTGCCATGTGCGGCACGTCTTTGGCAGCTTACAAGTTCTGGAGAAACGGCGCTGTTCATTTTTATTCCGCTTTCTGGGCAATGGTCGGCTCGCTTACGGGAGCCTATATTCTCTCACATGTGGCACTCGCTCTTTCTGATGCCACTCTGCGTACAATTCAGCTTGTTGTCATTCCGTGCGCAGCTGTTATTATTCTAAGCAAACGAATTTTCAGCGATGAAGATCATTGTGACATTTTATCCCGCAGCAAACTCTGTGTTATTTCGTTTTTCATCGGTCTGTTTATCGGCGGTTATGACGCGATAGTCGGCCCCGGCACAGGCACTTTTGCGATTATTGCTTTTGCCTGCCTGACAAAATTCGGCCTTCGCACTGCCTCCGGTAATGCCAAGGTGCTTAACTGGGCGTCAGGCTTTGCCTCGTTTGTTGCTTTCTGTATGGCAGGGGCGGTCTACTGGAAACTTGCGATTCCCACAACAATATGCAGCATTATCGGCAATCAGTTCGGTTCAAAACTTGCGCTGAAAAACGGTGCGAAATATATCCGCCCTATGCTTATCTGTGTACTCTCGTTGCTTCTGCTTAAACTTGCATACGATCTTGTCAGCAATATAGGAGGATAGGGGTGTAGTGGTGTAGGGGTGTAGGCGTATAGTTTATGGTTTTTAATTCAAATGTCGGAGTTTTCTCCGACACTACTGGCTATACACCTATACTTCTATACCCCTATGCACCTTGCAGTTATAGTAGGAGTGTAGGCGTGTAGTTCATGGTTGACTTGCTCCACAAGTCTTTTGATTTTGAGAATGTTTTAACTTCTAACGTAAAATATACGACTGTATATCTAACAAACAAAGGGGTATCAATATGATAGATTATAGAGATTTATATGCTTGGCAAAAAGCCATGGATTTAGTAACAGAAACATATAAACTTATAAAGAAACTACCCGTTGATGAAAGATTTGCACTTGCTGACCAAATGCGCAGGGCTGTAACCTCAATTCCACTTAATATTGCGGAAGGACACGCAAGATTCGGCAATAAAGAATATTTGCATTTTCTTAATTTTGCTAAAGGTTCCAATGCTGAATTGAGAACTTGCTTTGATATATGTGTTAGAGTAGGATATTTGCCTGAGAGCGCTGTAAAGACATGTCTTGATTTGTCGGATGAAACCGGCAGACTGATTACAGGTTTAAGTAAAAAATTGGTGTAAGTAATAGACGAATAGTTTAGGTTCTTAATTCAAATGGAGGATAGACGTATAGGAGTGTAGGCGTGTAGTTCATGGTTTCTAATTCAAATGGAGGAGTTTTCTCCGACACCACGGGCTATATACCCCTATCCGCCTATGATTCTACACTCCTATCCGCCTATGCCTCTGCCTCTTACGCCATATTTTCTTCTTCAACTATTTTGTCTGCGTTGTATATTTTGCGTAGTTTCGGTTTTTCTATTTTTCCGGTTGGGTTGCGCGGAACGTCTGCGAATATGATTTTCACGGGGCGTTTGTAGCGCGGAAGCGACATGCAGAATTCGCGGACTTCGTCTTCCGTCAGTTTGTGTCCTTTTTTGATTTCTATAATCGCCGCCGTGATTTCGCCAAGACGTTTGTCGGGAAGCCCTATGACGGCGACGTCTTTGATATGGTCGTTTTTGTGCAGAAAATCCTCAATCTGCACAGGGTAGATGTTCTCGCCGCCGGAGATGATGACATCTTTCTTGCGGTCAACAAGGTAGTAGAAGCCTTCCTCGTCCTGCTTCGCCATGTCACCGGTGTAGAGCCATCCTTCTTTATCCAGCACTTCTTTTGTTGCTTTCGGGTCGTTGTAGTAGCAGTACATGACGCCGGGACCTTTTACCGCAAGTTCGCCAACTTCGCCCTGCTTCACTTCCTGCCGTTTGCCGTTGACTATTTTGCATTCCCAGCCGTAGCCCGGTATGCCTATCGCTCCAACCTTGCGAACGTTTTTCAGACCGAGATGAACACAACCGGGACCAATGGATTCTGACAAACCGTAATTTGTGTCGTACTGGTGCTTCGGGAAGTAATCTTTCCAGTGCTGTATGAGGCTGCGCGGCACGGGCTGAGCGCCTATGTGCATGAGTCTCCATTGACTGAGTACAAAGTCATCTTTTTTCAGTTCTCCGCGGTCAAGCGCATCAAGTATGTCCTGCGCCCACGGCACAAGCAGCCATACTATTGTGCAGCGTTCATTTGAAACAGCCTGCAAAATCATTTCCGGCTTTGTGCCTTTGAGAAGCACTGCGCGGCTTGCGGAAACGAGGCTCCCGAACCAGTGCATTTTCGCGCCGGTGTGATAAAGCGGCGGAATGCAGAGAAAAACGTCGTCCCTTTTCTGTCCGTGATGCTTTGCTTCAACCTTTGCCGCGTGCACCAGCGAACGGTGTTTGTGTAGAATGGCTTTCGGGAAGCCGGTTGTGCCGCTTGAGAAATATATTGCTCCGAAATCTTCGTCCGACAGCTTTACGTTCGGGCGCTTGCTTGAGCAGTTCTGCACCTGCTGGTCATAGCTTTCGGCAAAGGTCGGGCATGAGTCGCCGACGTAGAATATAAGGCGGTTTTTGGAAATCTTTTCGGCAATTTCTTCAACTCTGCCGATAAACTCGGGACCGAAAATCAGTACGTCTGCTTCAGCAAGGTTGAGACAGTATTCTATTTCGTCCGAGGCGTATCGGAAGTTAAGGGGAACCGCAAGAGCGCCTGTTTTGAGCACGCCAAAATATATCGGCAGCCATTCCAGACCGTTCATAAGCAGTATCGCGACCTTGTCGCCTTTTTTAACCCCTCGCGAAAGCAGCAGATTTGCAAAGCGGTTTGCTTTCTCGTCAAATACCTGCCAACTGATCTCGCGGCGGTAGGATTCTGCCTGTGTCGGCTGAATAAGGTCATATTCTCTCCAGGTTTTGCGCAGGTTGTCCTGCACTGCCGGATTAAGCTCTACAAGAGCGATGTCGTCCGGATATTTGTCCGCGTTTCTTTCAAGCAGTTTCGTAATTGGCATAGCCATACCCCCTTGTCGCTTGATGCACTTTAACACTGTAAAGCGTTTTAGTACGAAATAGGTCAATTATACGCCGATATCTTTCAATGTCAAGAATTGGCGCATTTAACGTAGTTGGGTTATAATTTTTAAAACGGAAATGGAAGTGATTCTAGATGAATGAAAAATACGCAGACCCTGAAATGCTCGCAGACGGTACTGTTCTGCTTGCTCTTAAAAAAAGTTTTTTGAAAGACAAAACAGACGAGGCGCTGTTCCTCTTTATGACCTGTATGAGAGATTCCGTAGCTTATGTGCCCATGATTCCGATGCTCAGCGAAGAAGACAGAGCACGCATGGAACGCGGAGATACGGCACCTGAAGGTAGTATCCTTTTCCGTCCGGATATTCTGCCTCATTCAAGCGGACTAAGTTTTTTCCCGCTGTTTACGCAGAAAGAGCAGGTGCCTGAGGGATATACGTCAAAGGGCATTACACCGCTTCCGATGAGTGTAATCCGCGCCGTAAAACTTGCAAAGGAAGCCGGTGCAGATTCAATTGTGCTTGACCCTTTCACAGAACCGTGCGCAATACCGCTGGAAGCAGCAGAGAAGATAGAAACTCTTCCAAGTGCTCTCAGCGAAGAGGACAGGGCAGTGCTGGATTAGGAATATAGGCGAATAGGCGTGTAGGTGTATAGGCGCATAGTTTATAGTTTTTAATTCAAATGTCGGAGTTTGCTCCGACACTACGAGCTATACGCCTATTCGCCTATGCTTCTTGCAGTTATAGCTCATGGTTGTTCAGATGACTACATTAGACTTACTTGTTTTATCCGGCAAAAATATTCTTGCAGTTAATCCTCCGGTTGAGGATTTTGCTTTTTTTGACCTGTGGTCAAAGCCGCTGGGACTGCTTTATTTGCTTGAAAAACTGAAGGAAAACGGTAATGATATTGAGTTTATAGATTGTATTCATGAGGGTGCGGTAAAGTCAAAGTCTTTCGGCCGCGAGAAAATTGCTGAAATTGAGATTGAAAAACCGGAAGTTTATGCCGGTATAAAAAGAAAATATCACCGTTTCGGCATGTCTGACGATGCTTTCAGAGCACGCCTGAGAAGTACCGGCAGGCCTGACATAATTCTTGTGACCTCAATTATGACCTACTGGTACGGCGGCGTAAGGCACGCAATAGAAATTCTTAAGCAGGAATTCCCCTGCACTCCTTTATATCTCGGAGGTATATACGCGCAGCTCTGCACAGAACATGCGCGCACTCTCGGCGCCGACGGCGTGCTTGCCGATTTCTGGCTGCCCGACTCAAAACACCCTGCTTTTGAGCTTTACAAAAAAGCGCCGTACGGCATCACAATGACTTCATTCGGCTGCCCAATGCGCTGTCGCTACTGCGCTTCATCGCTTCTTTGGCCTGTTTATGTACACAGAACGCTTGATGAAATAGTTGCGGAAATTGAGTTTGAAGCGTCGCTAGGTGTCCGTGACGTCGCCTTTTACGATGACGCGCTGCTGATACAGAAGGATAAGTATTTATATCCTCTTTTAAATTCCATTAAAACGCGTTTTGGCGCAAGTCTTGCACTTCACACTCCAAATGGACTGCATGTGCGTGAAATTGACACAGAATGTGCAGAAATGCTCAAAACGGCGAATTTTAGGACACTCCGCCTGTCGCTCGAAAGCATTGACCCCAAAATTGCGCGCGAAAGTTCGGGAAAGGTTGAACGGCAGCAGTACAAAACAGCAGTGGCAAATCTGCATGCGGCTGGTTACACGCAGAAAGACTGCGAAACTTACATACTCCTAGGACTTCCAGGACAGACTGTGCAGTCGGTAAAGGATACCGTAGATTTTGCAAAGGAGTGCGGCGGCACGCCGAAGCTTGCCGAATTTTCACCGATTCCGGGCACTCCGCTTTTTGAAGAGGCTGCAAAGAAACTGCCAGCGCTGCGTACGGAGCCGTTGCTGCAGAATAACAGTGTTTATTCCAGTTTCATTTCGCATACTATGAGCGAAGAAACTCTGCAGGAGCTTAAAGATTATTCGAGGATAAAATAGCACTTAGCACCTCGCACTTAGCACTTAGGAAAAGCGAAATAAGCTAACGACTGACGACTAACGACAAGAACGCACCTCGCACATATCCTCGAGTAACCTCGGTATTCCCTACGGTCATCTGCACTTAGCACTTAGCAAAAAGAAAGGATTATTATGAACCAATACAGGGATTCCCTGTCTTTGCCAAATAACAGCGAAACGACGGCTTCTTCGCCGCCGTTTCCGAGCTGCAGTCTTGTCAGCTCATCTATTATGAGGGGGAGGTAACCGCTGTCTGTGACTATAAGTATACTCACGGGCATAATTTCGTTATCTGCAAAATTCCCTGTCTTTCACTAAGTATTTTTAACGAAAGAACATAAAACACAAACGGCACAGTAACGTGCCGTTTGTGTTTTATACTGTTTTCGCCGTTTCGCTCAGTCTGTTTAGAGAATGTGGTTTATTGCAAACAGTCCTGTGAGAACGTACATAATCCAGCTGATATCTTTGTATTTTCCCGTGAATATCTTGAGGAAAACGTAGCTGCAGATACCAAATTCAATGCCTGTGCTGATACTGTACGCAAACGGCATCATCATCATCGCAAGGATCGCCGGAACAAAATCTGTCCAGTCTGAGAAATCCATTTTGTCAACACCCATAACCATGAAGATACCAACCATGATAAGCGCCGGCGCTGTCGCGCATGCAGGAACTATCATAACAAGAGGGTTAAAGAACGTTGCAAGAAGGAAGAGAACACCGACTGTCGCCGCGGTTAGTCCTGTACGTCCGCCTTGTTCGACACCTGCTGCGGATTCAACAAACGTTGTGATCGTTGAGGTGCCGAGCACAGCACCGGCGGCTGTGCCTACTGCGTCAGCCATAAGTGCCTGCCCTGCTCTCGGAAGATTGCCTTTTTCGTCAAGCATATCAGCACGGCTGGCACAACCGACCAACGTGCCTACTGTATCAAAGAAGTCAACAAAGAAGAACGCGAAAACAACAACCCAAAAACTGACTTTTGAAAGTTGCGAGAAATCCATTTTCCAGAAGATAGGCGCAAGGCTCGGCGGTGTTGAGATGAGCTGTGCCGGAAGTTTTGTAATTCCGAGAGGGATACCGGCAAGTGTTACTGCCGCGATACCGATAAGAATACTTCCTTTTACGCCTTTTGTCTGGAGTACTATCATAAGGATAAGTCCGATAAGCGCAAGAAGAAGCGGTATGTTGCCTTTGAATGACGCAAGACCAACAAGCGTTGCGGGATTGTCAATGATGAGCCCAGCGTTTCTCGTACCGATAAAGGCTATGAAAAGACCGATACCTGCTGAAATACCGATTTTAAGCGTATTTGGTATTGCATTGACAACCATCTGACGAATATTTGAAAGTGTCAGAAGAATAAATACACAACCTTCTACAAAAACGGCGGTAAGGGCTGTCTGCCATGAAACACCCATTGTGAGACAGACGGAGTATGTGAAATACGCATTGAGCCCCATACTCGGCGCAAGCGCAAACGGATAGTTCGCAAGAATCGCCATGAGGAAGCAGCCTATTGCTGCTCCGACACATGTCGCGACAAGAACAGAGCCGCCCGGCATTCCCGTTTGGGAAAGTATGTCGGGGTTGACTACGATAATGTAAGCCATTGCCATAAACGTTGTGAGTCCGGCCATGATTTCGGTTTTTGCGTCAGTACCGTTCTCTTTGAGTTTGAAGAGCTTTTCGAACATAAGAGTTTTCCCCCTTGATTTTAGTTGTTGCAGATCGAAACAACACTATAAATTGTAATGTTTTTGGCGTTGCGGTCAATGCTTTATATTAAACAAAAAATGTTCGTCACATACCGAACATTTGCATTGGATGTATCAAACCGCTGCCGAGCGATATACTGAATTGAAAAGGCTTTTGCTATGCAAAAGCCTTTCACGATTGGTCATTCAGTAATTACGTTAATTACGTTTTATTTGTTCATCAGCATGTGTGCAAGCACTTTCGCGCTGCCAATGAGGTCGCTGATTTTTGTGTATTCGTTGGGCATATGGGCAACCTCGTCCCCAAGCCCCCAGACTGCCGATGAAATACCGATTTTGCGGAAGAACGCGCCGCATGTGCCGCCGCCTACACCGGCTATTTTCGGTTCAACTTTCAGTACTTCTCTGCAGGCGGCCGCAAGAAGTTTTACAACAGGCGCATCTGCCGGGGTAACAGGCGCCGCTTCTTCACACTGCATGTATTTGTAACTAATTTTGACACCGAATTTTTGTTCTGCTTTTGTTATTTCTTCGTTGACAACCTTTTCAAATGTCTCCTGGGAAATTCCCGGAAGCACGCGGCAGTCAAAGGCGAAGGTTTCAATGCCTGGCACTATGTTTATCGAGCCTACGTTCGCGCGGCGTCTTGTCGGTTCAAAGGTTGAGCATTTCGGATCGTTGAATACGTCGTTGGTCTCTGGGAACGCCGCATGAAGCGCGTGGTCCAGAGCACAGGAGAATTCGTTTGCCGCGCGTGCCGCGTTGTTACCGAGTTGCGGCATACTGGCGTGTGTCTGTTTGCCTTCGAGCGTAAATTCAAGCCAGAAAATACTTTTTTCGGCTATTTCGATAAAATCCCCGTCCGTACTTGTCATGTCGGGAACTATAACGAGGTCGTCAGGGCGGAAAATGTCCTGTTTAATAAGGTGCTGTATTCCGTACATGCTGCCTGTTTCTTCGTTGGCGACAAAGCAGAGGCAGATTTCATATTTTGGTATTATATCGAGCTTTTTGAATGCAAGCGCGGCGTAGATTGAAGCAACAAGCGACGTGCCGTTGTCGCTTGTTCCGCGGCCGTAAAGTCTATCTCCGCGAAGTTCCGTTTTATAGGGGTCACTGTCCCAAAGTGAAATCTCTCCTGGCGGAACTATGTCCATATGGCTCACAATCCAAAGACGCTGTTTTGTTTCTCCGGGGATTTTCGCTACTATGTTCGGACGTTCGTTGCCATCCGGGTCAATGCAGATATAATTTTCAATGTCGTCAAAGCCAAGTTCTTTAAGCTTTCCGATAAGATATTCCGCACGGGCTTTTTCTCCAGTCCCACCTTCTGTCGGGTTAATGGAAGGAATGGCAACCATTTCAGACAGTGTTGCAATAATTTCAGGTTGCATCGCATCAATCTCTGCAAAAATTTTTTTCTGCATCTAAGTCACTCCCTTTTTTGATTTGACTGTCAGCTTCAGCAAGCACCACATGGCACTTATGCCTCTACATGCCTATGCTCCTGTTTCTTAATTCTCCAGCAGTTCTGCTCCTTTGAGCAAATAGTCGCAGCCTGACCAGATAGTCAGGGCTGTGGCAACCCACATAATATATATGCCTCCAGGTATGCTGAAGATAAGACATATTATACCAATCATTTGTGAAACTGTTTTAATTTTGCCCCATTTGGACGCGGCAATTACAACTCCTTCTGTTGCGGCAACCATACGAAGCCCCGATACTATGAATTCCCTGGCTATGATTACTACTACCATCCAACTCGGCACACGTCCCATTTCGACAAGTGAAATGAGCACGGCAACAACCATAATCTTGTCCGCAAGCGGGTCTATAAATTTCCCGAGGGTAGTAACAAGTTTTTTCTTGCGGGCAATGTAGCCGTCAAAGGCATCGGTAATTGACGCGATTATGAAAAATACACCTGCAAGCAGATCTCCGACATTCCAGTAACCAACATAGCTAAACTGTGAGCGCAGCGTAAAAAACACCATAATTACCGGCACAAGAAAAACTCGTGACAGGCTGAGTATATTCGGCACATTCAATGCTTTTGGCATTTTCATATTTCATTACCTCCGAATATGGAGTATATAATTAAGTTTCTGTTTTTTTCGTTCAATGTCAAAACTCTTTTAGACACCAAATTTAGCACTAGCAATTAGATTTTTTCTTACCCGCCGAGGTATGCGTCTATGACTCTCTTGTCGTGCAGCAGCTCTTTGCCCTCGCCCTGGAATGTAATTTCACCAACTTCGAGCACATATGCATAGTCAGCAACTTGAAGCGCACCAAACGCATTCTGTTCAACAAGAAGCACTGTTTTGCCTTCGCGGTTAATCTCTCTGATGATGTCAAAAACTTCTTGGACCAGTATAGGCGCAAGTCCAAGTGAAGGTTCGTCCATCATTATAAGCTCAGGATTGCTCATAAGAGCACGGGCAAGCGCAAGCATCTGCTGTTCACCTCCCGAAAGGGTGCCGCCGGGCTGCCAGCTGCGTTCCCTGAGGCGGGGGAAAAGGGTGAATGCTCGTTCTACAGAGTGCTCCACTTCTTCGCTTTTGCGCTGATAACCTCCAAGTTTGAGGTTTTCAAGTACCGTTAGGTGCGGGAAAATTCTGCGTCCTTCCGGGCAGAGCGCAACTCCGGCACGCAGTATATCTTCCGGAGACTGCGTTGAAAGTTCTCTGCCGTTCCAGCTTATGCTGCCTGAGGATTTGACAAGCCCTGCAACAGCGCGAAGTGTTGAACTTTTGCCTGCGCCGTTTGCGCCTATCAGCGTTACGATTTTGCCCTGCGGAACCTCAAATGATACGTTGCGCACAGCTTCTATGCCACCGTAGCGCACGGCAAGTTTTTCTATCTTAAGCAAGGTTCGCCGCCTCCTTTCCAAGGTAGGCTTCTATGACTTTTGCGTTGCTGCGGATTTCACTAGGTGTGCCTTCGGCAATCAGTCTGCCGTAGTCGAGCACACGAATCCATTCCGAAATACCCATAACAACCTTCATATCATGCTCAATCATAAGAATTGTTACACCGAATTTGTCCCGAATGTTTCTGATAAAGTCCATCAGTTCACCGCTTTCCTGCGGATTCATGCCTGCGGCAGGCTCGTCCAAAAGAAGTAATTTCGGCTGCGTGGCAAGTGCTCTGGCAATTTCGAGACGACGTTGTTCACCGTATGGAAGTCCCGTTGCAACTTCTCCTGCAAGATGACCGAGTCCCACTTCTTCAAGCAACGAAAGTGATTTTTCTTTCATTTCGCATTCCTCACGGGTATATCCAGGAAGCATTAACGGAGCTGCCCACCAAGGTGTTTTCTGACGCACCCAGCAGGCTGTCATAACGTTCTGAAGCACCGTTCCACCAGAGAAAAGGCGAATATTCTGGAACGTTCTAGCTATACCTCTTTTGCAGACTTCATGCGGTTTGAGATTTGTAATGTCTTCGCCGGTGAAGAAAATTTTGCCCTCTGTCGGTTTGTAAAATCCGGTAATCATGTTGTAAACCGTAGTTTTCCCAGCACCGTTGGGACCGATAAGACTTGTGATTGTTCCTTCGACACATTCCATATTCAGGTTCGCCACAGCTGTAAGACCACCAAAACGAATCGTCATATTTTCAGTTCTGAGGACAGCAGCAGTCATCTATTTGTCCTCCTTTTTTCCGCCAAGCGCAGCCGTAAGGCTCTCCCAGCTGAATTCATAACCGCCGATAATGCCTTCGCGTTTGCGTAAAATGATAAACAGAAGAATTATCGAGAAAATAACCATACGCATTCCCGGAACACCAGGTATTTCAAAGGAGCCAATAAACATTGAACTTTCAACAAAGCGCAGCCATTCAAGCAGTATTGTAATTATTACAGCACCTACAATAGAGCCTGTGATAGAGCCTAGACCTCCTACAACTACAAACATAAGGATATTGTAAGTAAGCTGGAAGTTGAACATTTTCGGGTCTATTGTAGTAATAAGGCTGCCCTGCAAAGCACCGCCTATACCGGCAAAGAACGCGCCTATTGCAAAGGAGATTGCTTTTGCTTTGTAGGTATTGATACCCATGGCCTTTGCCGCGACTTCATCATCACGAATTGCACGCAATGTATTTCCGAAATTGCTTGAAAGCAACTTGATTATCGTGTAGAAGGTTAATATGCACCAGAAATAATTCCAGCCGAGATTTGCATAGGCAGGAATACCTTTCAGTCCAAGTGAACCGTTTGTGACTGAGGTTATGTTCGTAAAAATTACACGAATTATTTCGGCAAAACCAAGTGTTGCAATTCCCAGATAATCACCGCCGAGACGCAGTACGGGAAGAGCTATAAGCAGACCGGTTATTGCCGCGATAAGTCCTCCGATAAGCACCGCAGCAAAAAACGGCGCGTGTATCACGCTGAACGGCCAGATACAGGGTTCGAGAATATACATGGACTGTTTCTGCGCGGCCGGAAGAATAAGCATCGCACAGGTGTATGCCCCAATCGCCATAAAACCCGCATGACCAAGTGAAAACATCCCTGTGAAGCCATAGATAAGGTTAAGTGAAACGGCAAGTATGGCATTAACGGCTATAAGATTAATAACCTGCACAACATAACTGTCAAAATATCTGTCAGCGATTTTTAGGAAAATGGCAAGCACTGCAAGACAGGAGAAATTGAGTAATATTTTGGTAGTTTTGTTCATTAGATTTTGTCCTCCAGTTCTTCGCCAAAAAGTCCTGTAGGTCTTATAAAGAGTACAAGTATCAGCAGAACAAATGCAAAGGCATCACGGTAACCTGAAAGCGCTGGGAAAAAAGCAACAATCATAATTTCGACAAAACCAAGAATCAGACCGCCGACCATTGCTCCCTGTACTGAGCCTATGCCGCCGAAAACAGCTGCGATAAAGGCTTTAAAGCCAGGCATAACACCCATAAACGGGTTAATCTGAGGATACCGCATACCCCACATTACACCGGCTGCTGCTGCCAAACCTGAGCCTATTGCAAAGGTGAGCGCAATTATATTGTCAACCTTTACCCCCATAAGACGCGTTGTTTCTATATCTTTTGATATTGCTCTCATTGCAAGTCCTGGTTTAGTCTTATAAAGCATCCACATAAGTCCGCCTACCAGTAAAAATGAACTTACCGGAACAAAAATTGCAAGAGGGGTTAATGAAATACTGCCAAAATTGAGTGTTCGGACAAGCAGATCATAACGTACCGCATCCATTGAACGCGGAACTCCGGTAAAGAGAACAATACAGATATTTTCAATGAAAAAGGACACGCCAATTGCAGAAATAAGCGCCGAAATTCTCGGTGCAGAACGCAGCGGCCTGTAAGCTATTCTGTCAATAAAAACTCCGAATAATGCAGTTCCTGCGATAGTTGTAAGAACCGCAAGCCCCCACGGAAGATGAAACACCGTAACGGCAAAAAGTACAATATATGTACTGAGCATAAAAATATCTCCGTGCGCAAAATTAATCAGGCGGAGAATACCGTAAACCATCGTATAACCAATGGCTATCAGTCCATACAGACTTCCGAGTGACAGAGCGTTGAAAACATGCTGTATAAACATAGCAAAGGACATATTATTTCCCTCGTTCCTTATTGCAAATCAAAAACCAGCGAGGGGAGACAACTGTCTCCCCTCAAAATTTATTTCATAAAGTTATTTCGGGTCAACAACCGTGAAGAATACGCGTTTGCCGTTGACAATGCGCATGATACCGATTGATTTTTCCGCGTCGTGTGTTTCGTTGATTGTTGTTTTGCCGGTTACACCCGGAAAATCAACTGTTTTTGCAAGGGCTTCTTGGATTTTTTCAGGGTCTGCGCTGCCAGCGCGTTTAATTGCGTCGATAATGATTGAGTATGCATCATAGCCGCAGGCTGCAAGAGCGTTAGGCTGTTTGCCGGGGTACTGCTTTGCCCAGCTTTCCGTGAACGCTTTCTGCGTTTCGTTCATGTTCGGCATTTCTGGTGCGTACGCAAATGTTGTAAAACTGTAGCCTTCGCATGCCTTTCCTGCGATTTTGACGATTTCCGGGTTATCCGTTGCATCACCGCCGAGAATCTGGAACTGCGCGCCGAGTTCGCGTGCCTGACGCATAATAATTGCTGCTTCCGCAAAGTTTGCTGGAATATAAAGAATATCTGGTTTTTTGCTGATAATTTCAGTCAGCTGAGCTGTAAAATCCTGGTCACCGCTCTGGTAATTAAGCTTGGCTACGATTTTGCCGCCGTTTTTTGTGAAATGATCTTCAAAGAACGAAGCAAGACCAACGCTGTAGTCTGTGGTAACCTCGATAAGACAGGCTGCCGTTTTGGCTTTAAGTTCCGTAAGAGCATACTGCGATGCGCCGGCTCCCTGGAAGGGATCAATAAAGGCTACGCGGAAGGAATATTTTTTGCCCTGTGTAACCATAGGGTTCGTGCATGACGTACCTACCATGGGGATTCTGTTCTTTTCAGCAACGTCTCCGCCTGCCATTGCAAGCGATGAACCGTAGGTACCGACGATTGCGTTGACTTTTTCTTTAGAGATAAGTCTCTTGACTGCGTTTGCCGCTTCAACCTTATCGGATTTATTGTCAACAACTATAAGTTCGATTTTCTTGCCGAGAACTTCTTTCTGTTCTTCATAGGCAAGTTTGACACCGTCAAGTTCAAGACCTCCGCCAACCGCATTGGCACCTGTAATCGGAAGATACACACCGATTTTGATGGTGTCTGAATTTGCAGAAGGACCGCCTGCCGGTTTCAACGCCAACCACCCTGCAAGGGCAATGATGATAACTGCTGCTGCGATAAGTACCTTTTTGTTCATATGGAACCCTCCTTGAAATTTACACTGCTCACGCACATTTCCGCTAGTAAAACGCCATAATATTATACCGTAAAACAGCGGCTTGTATATATTTTCAACAATATTTTCAATAAAATTAACAAAATAAATTTTACCTTTTTCAGGCAGTAAAACTATTTGTTATAATATCGTCAAAAGAGGTGTGTTTTATGTGAGACAACTTGAAATCGGAGCTGTAAATTCTGAAGCAATTGCATATCTGTGCAAAAAAGATAAAACTCTGGGCAAATTTATAGCACGGCGCGGAACAGTCACAGCGTATGCCTATGAATCACTTTTTCACGCCCTGGTCTCATCTGTAATTGTTCAGCAGATTGCAACACCTGCTGCCGAGGCCATTGAAAAAAGAGTTGTAGAAAAATTCGGCAAAATAACCCCTGAAAATTTCAGAAATGTAACCGCAGAAGAGTTAAAAGTCTGCGGACTGTCAACGCGCAAGGCGGAATACATCATTGGCATTACCGAACTTGCAGGTAAAGGCGAACTTGATTTCAGCAAACTTAATATGCTTGCTGACCACGAAATAGCGGAACAACTGCTCAAAATACGCGGAGTCGGCCGCTGGACTGTTGAGATGCTTCTTATGTTTTGTTTTTGCCGGCCTGATGTAACAAGCTACGGAGACCTTGCCATCCGGCGCGGCATTATAAATTTGTACAGACTGAAAGAATTGACAAAAGAAAAATTTGACAAACTTGCCAAACGATGGTCACCCTACGGCACAACCGCGTCGCTGTATCTATGGGAAGCAGCAGTTGACGAAGAACTTACCGCTAAACATAACACCGTAAAGAAAAACCAGAAAAAACGCAGGGGCACCGCTTTAGGCGGTAAATAATTGTGAACAATGTATATGTATTTTGATTACAAATTCCGGATTGTAGGAAGGCTTTTTATAACAGAAGACAGCGGCTTTATAACCTCAGTTTCCAAAAACACCCTCAACGGCGCAATACGGCAGGAAACATCAGCAATATTTAAAGCAAAACAGCAACTTGAAGAATATTTCTGCGGCTGCAGAACTGCTTTTGACCTTCCTCTTAAACTGAGCGGTACTAAATTTCAGCAGACAGTATGGAAAAAACTTGCGGAAATTCCGTACGGCACAACGATTTCTTATGCAGAACTTGCTGCGCGCATCGAAAACCGGAGAGCTTTCCGTGCTGTCGGAAACGCCTGCGGCAAAAATCCGATATGTATAATTATCCCGTGCCACAGAGTTATCGGTGCTGCCGGTAAACTTACAGGATATGCATATGGCACAGAAATGAAACGAAAAATGCTAAAACTGGAAAGTATAGATATATAGAAGCATAGGCTTACAGTCTGCAGATTCTGTTGAAATGGACAAACAGAAGTTAAACCATTATTCCTTAAAATAAAAAGACTTGCAACGCAAGTCTTTTTGTGAATTATATTTCTGTTTTCCTATATTCCTACTCTTTATGCAGCGCACTTGGCGGAAGTTCTACAATCTCTCCAGACTCTTCGCCGTATTCAGCATCAAATTCTTCGTTCTGTTCTGCTTTTGCAGCGTCTGCTTTTTCACGCGGAGATCGCCTTACTGTAAATGTACGGAAACTGAAGCCGCCGCGATTTCCGTTTATGAGCTGCGAAATAAATGAAATGACAAACAGCACAGCAATCAAACCTACAACAAAAAGCAGACCGAAACCGATAATCGGCAGAAGCAGCCATGCTAATGCGCATGCAATGATTATCCAGAGTATAAATCGTATGAGTTCCATTATTTTTTAACACTCCGCTTCTTTGCCGTTTTCTTTGCCCTTGCCGAAGTCTTGTCAGCCGGCTTCAGTTTTGTCTTTCTTTTATGCAGTTCCGCTTCATAGAACGGATGTTTTTCTTCTGTTCTGTTTCTTTCAGCAGTTTTTCTTATGCCGCGTGCAGCAGGTTTTACAACTGCCTTTCCTCCCTGCTGTTTTACATCACGGGTTTTACTTCCGGCAAAATCTTTCTCCTCCGGCATCTGTTTTTTGTAGCTTGGTCTTTCTTCTTTCATTTTACCGCTGCGATAACGCTCTTTTTCAGGAAGCATTTTTTTTCGGGAAATATTTTTCTCCGGTTTTGCCGTTTGTTCGTGTGAATACTCCCTGCGGCGCGGGGCTTTTGCTTCGCTTTTGTTATTTGTGCCGGCTTCTTTGGCTGTTACCTTAGGTCTTCTTCCGTCTTTTTTCGTTACTGAATGTGCGCAGGGCTCAAGCGCCACTGCCGCGCCCTCTGCGTCTTTTCTGCGAAGCTGCCCGCAGGCAGCGTCAATATCCGCGCCCTGCTCCTGTCGAAGCTCATTTTCAAAACCTGCCGTGTCAAGAACTTTCTTGAACTTGAGTATATCCTTTGCTTCCGGAACATCATAACGGTCATCAACGGCATTGAACGGAATCAGGTTTATAAACACATGAATACCCTTTAGGAAACGGACAAGCGCCCTTGCGTGTTCAACGCTGTCGTTGACCCCGCCAAAAAGCGTATATTCTATTGAAACGCGGTCACCAGTTTTCTCCTGATAATCTTTTATGGCTTCACGCAGTTCGGCAAGCGGAAAACGTTCATTGACAGGCATAAGACGGCTGCGAAGCTCATCATCAACCGCATGAAGAGAAACCGCCAGCCGTACTCCGAGTTTTTCATCGGCAAGCGCCTGAATACCCGGAATTACACCGCTGGTAGAAATTGTAATATGCCGGATACCGATATTGCGAAGCTTTTCGTCATTGAGCATACGTACAGATTTAAAAACTTCCTCTCTGTTAAGCATAGGCTCGCCCATACCCATATAAACTATATTGTTTATTTCACGTTCTAAATATGCTTCCATGGCAAGAAACTGCCCTGCAATTTCACCGCTGGAAAGATTGCGTACAAAACCGGAAAGCCCCGTAGCACAGAATGTACAGCCAAGAGGACATCCTACTTGTGTAGAAATACATGCTGTAAGACGTGTGCCCGACTTTAGCAAAACACTTTCAACAGTGTTACCGTCGCGAAGCTGCCACAAAAATTTTCTTGTACCGTCCTTTGAACGATGCTCTCTCACAAGTACCGGAGCTGCCAAGTCAACTTCTCCTGGGAGTTTTTCCCTCAAAGCTTTTGAAAGATTTGTCATATCCTCGGCATTAAAAACATGCTTCTGCCACATCCACTGAAGCAGCTGGTCTGCACGAAATTTCGGCTGCCCAAGTTTTTCAAGCAATTCTGTCCACTGTGTTTTATTCAAATCAAGAGCATAGAGTTTCATATCACATACCTCACAGAATTATTATCACATCTGCTATTATAGCGTAAAAATCTCCTGGTAACTACGTATTTCACGCATAAACAATGCCAAGGGGAATAAAAAATACCCGAGAAGTTAGCCACTTTCGGGTATTTTTTGCATTAGGAAGTTTTACTTTTGAATAAGTTTTTTCAGCTCTTCAAGACCTTTTTCAAGAAGCTTGATTTTTTCATCCTGGGCTCTCAGCTTCTCGTCCTGTGTCCTGAGTTGTTCATTCTGTGCCTTTAACTGTTCGTTCTGCGTCTGCAGTTGTTCATCCTGTGTTCTATTTGCAGCTTTCATTTCAATATTCTCGGACAAGATATTCGCATTTTCGGCAGCAAGGTTTGCAATCTGTGTTTTCAGCACTCTGTTTTCTTCGTTAACATGTTTTACCTGTTTATGGAGTTCGGCTTTTGTTGCCATTGTGTTGCCCTTGCCAAATTTAATGCTGAATCCGAGATTGTATGCATTCTGACTGTCATTTCCGTTGCTTATTGATGTTGATGCCGTGAGCATCATGTTCGGATTCGGTTTATAAGCAAGCCCTATCGCTTCCGCGCTTGCACCTCTATATCCGCCATATGCTACAGCTCCGACAATCTTGTCGCCTTCTTCTCCGCTCGGTTCGGCAAAGTGCAAACCTGCCAACGCCGCTGATATCGCACCGACTTCGCGGATTTCCTGCGTGTTCGCGCTTATCGCAATGTCTCTTGCGTAAAGCTGCGCTCCGTTCACAGCATCAGTTGATACCGGAGTAACCTGTCCCGCTGCCACTTTTGTAATTCTTGTTACGGAATTCGCAGTTCCGTTGCCAAGTGTTATGGTTTCTTTCCTGTCGTCATCGTATGCCACTCCGCGGGTGCCTATACCTGATCCTATCGCGTCATTCATCTGTTTGACGTTGACGGCGTCAGTATCCAGTTTACCCGCCGCAACGTTGATTATTCTGCGCTGTTGTGCCGCAGAACCTACAGACACCACATTGCTCTCAGTGACGCTTGAATTGTTGCCGAGCGCTACACTGTTTTTAATACTGCTATCCGTGATTTTTACGTTATTGCCAAGCACAAAGTTGTAGTCTCCGGCTATTTCGTTGTTATTGCCAACCGCGTAACTTTCATTCCCTGAAATTATGTTCGGGTCTCCGAAGGCGCCTGAAGCTGTACCTGAGACTTTGTTGCCGTAGCCAACCGCTGTTGAGCGTTCACCGCTTACAACGTTACCATAGCCTATCGCAGTTGCTCCGGCTCCGGTTGCCTGCGCAGCCGCTGCGCTGTCATAGTTCTTTGCTGCCACAGCATCATCTATCGGTTTGAGTGCCTTGTCAAGCGATTTCAGGTTTTCCGCAGTGGTGTTTTCCGCGTTAACATAGCTGCCTCCTGAAACAATATCTTCTTTCAGTTCATAATACAGTTTGTCGCCGGTGACTGTTTTCTTGTCGTTGCGCGCAATTTCTCCGCTGTTTTCAACTTCAACGCTTTTTGCCTTAAATTCACTGTGTCCGCCCTGCAGTTCGTTTATTGCGTCCGTATTGCTCTTTACCTGAGTGTCAAGCGCTGTAAGGTTTTGGGATACTGTGTTCGCCTGCCGCACGTAACTGCCGTCTGTGGTAATTTTTCCGATTTTGTCATCAAGCGCCTTCAGGTTCTGAGCCGTTGTATTTGTTTTCTTAACGTATTCTCCGTTTGTTGCAAGGCTGAGTTCCGCATATATCTGTCCACCGTTGACCGCTTCTTTTGAGTTTGCCGCTATTGTACCGTCAGCTACGTTTGTAATTTTTCCGCCCGCCGCGCTGAGTCCGGCTGAAGTGATGTAATCCTTTCCTCCTACTCTGAGCGTGTCAGCAGTAAGTTTTGTCGTATCAGCTACATTTCCTTTTACGATTGATATTCCTTCAGACAGCACATCTGTCCTGTTTGCGGCATCAAAAGCCGTACCCGCCGTTAACTTGTCAAAGTATGCTATGTCGGCTGTTTCCAGAACTACGTTGTATTTGGTAGGTTCATCTGTGTCCTGAACCAGTTCAACTCTCGTATTCTTGCCGTTGACAAAACTCTTTATTTCGCTGCCCTCAAGAACTACGGGTGTACGAAGTCCGCTCAGGTCAATACTTACCGCATTTGGTATTTCCTGTCCGCTGTAACTGTCTTTGAGAGTGAACTTGACTACGTTTCCGTCAAGGCTTGCTCCTGATATTGCATTGTCTTTCATCTGTGCCACGTCAACCGTCGTTCCGTCGTTGGTATGCGCCTGAATAAGTCCGGCTGTTGCTGTAAAACCGCCCGTTGTCTTTATCTGTTTGTTCCAGCTTGCGACATCTTCGATTACTACATCGGCTGTCGCCGCTGTGTTATAGCGGTCTTTTGCCGTAATCGTTAACTGCCCGTTTGCGCTGTTCACCGTTCCGGAATTCACGGCATAGTCTTCAGTCTGAACTTCAAACTTTGTAGCGTTGTTCTTTGTTGCAGTAATTTTGCCGTTTGAAATCGCCATTGACGCAATTTCACTGTCATGGTCAGCTTTAATCTGAGTGTCAAGCGCCGCTATGTTTGCTGCCGCCGTATTCGCTGCTATGATGTAGCTTCCGTCAGCGGATACTCTGGTTTCATCGTAAACATCTCCGCCGTTGACTGCATCTTTTGAACCTGACGCTATGTTTCCGCTTGCTACATTCGTAATTTTCCGGTTGTTTGCATCAAGTCCGCTTGATGTAATATAAGTCTTGTCTCCGACCTTTACTCCTGCATCGGAAAGTTCCACCTTGTTTGTGCTGCCTGCGACAACCTTGCCCGTTGCTTCAACGTTCGTTACATTGACGTTTTCACCAAGCGCTACCGTTATCGCAGCATTACCGTCGCCGTCCTGCGCGATAGATGTCGAAATATTTGTTTTGCCTGCAGCCTTGGTATCGCTGCCTGCAATACTGAGCGTCTTATCGCTTGCCACAGTCTGCTCGGTGCCGCTGTCAGCCGTATATTTTGCTTCAGAGGAAATGCCGGTAACATCAAAAGTATCGCTATAACCCGTGTCATAACTGTCTTTTACGGTAAAGGTTATCTTTTTGTTAGCCGCGTCATACGCTCCGCTTTCTACATAACGATCTTTTATCGCGTCTGTTACAAGATCTTCCGTTGCTCCATCAACTCTTGTCGCCGTAATTTTGCCATCGCTTCCGAGCGCAATCGATTTTATCGAAGCATTGTCAAGTGCCTTCAGATTTTCGTTAATTGCTGCGCTGTCTGCTATGTACGTTCCACTCTGTTTTGCGCCTATCGCCGTGTCAAGCTTCTGTATCTGCGCCGCTATCGTGTTCGTACCGAGCGCGTCACTTGCCGCAATGTAGTTGCCTGCCGTTGTTTTGCCTATAGCTTTATCAAGGCTTGTAATGGCTGCCGTTGCCGCGCTGTTCGCCGCGTAATAGCCGTTTACGCTTGCCGCCGTCACCGTTGTAGCTCCGTACACATCACCGATATTTGCCGCGTTAGTTCCACCGCTTACAAGCGTTCCGCCGCTTGCCACGTTCGTTATCTGCTTGCTGTTCGCGTTTATGCCGCTTGACGTTATATAAGACGCGCCATTAAGCATTACCGCGGTTGTAGCGTTAATGTTTTTGCCGCGCACTTCGTTTGTCGCGACAACGTTATTCGATGCGTTCACGTCCTTGACGCTGACCGTATCGCCGAGTGACACGGTTATCGTGGCATTGCCGCTTGTGTCGCTTGCGATTGAAGTCGAAATGTTTGTCTTGCCTGCTGCCGCTGTTGCATTTCCTGCTACTTTGAGGACTTCGTCGCTTGCAACAGTCTGTGTCGAATTGTTGTCAGCGTTGTATTTTGCTTCGCTGGATATGCCTGTCACCTCAAAGCTGTCGCTGTAAGTCGTGTCGTAGCTGTCTTTCACGGTGAAGGTAATCTTTTTGCTTGCAGAATCGTACGTTCCGCTTGCTACATAGCGGTCGTTTATTGCGCCTGATACTATGTCCGTGGTACCGTCCACCTGCGTGAGCTGTACTTTGCCGTCACTTGTTATCGCTGCGCTCTTTATCATGTTCTCGTTCAAGGCATTGAGAGATGCAGTTACTGTTGCGCCGTTCGTGAGGTAGCCGCCGCCTGTTGTTGTATGAGTGTAACTTCTGTTGCCTATTGCCGTGTCAAGAACGCTGATATTCTGATTGATTGTATTTGTATCGGATTTCTTTATGACATTGCCGTCTGCTGCTATCTTTGCGCCGAGTCCAGTGTCAAGTTTGCCAATCTGCGCCGCTATTGTATTTGTGCCGGCGGCATCTGTCGCTGATATGTAGTTGCCTGCCGTTGTTTTGCCCAAAGCTTTATCAAGGCTTGTAATGGCTGCCGTTGCCGCACTGTTCGCCGCATAGTAACCGTTTACGCTTGCAGCCGTCACCGTTGTGGCTCCGTACACATCACCGATATTTGCCGCGTTAGTTCCGCCGCTTACAAGCGTTCCGCCGCTTGCTACGTTCGTTATCTGCTTGCTGTTCGCGTTTATGCCGCTTGACGTTATATAAGACGTGCCATTAAGCATTACCGCGGTTGTAGCGTTAATGTTTTTGCCGCGCACTTCGTTTGTCGCGACAACGTTATTCGATGCGCTGACATCTGTTACATTTATGTTTTCACCAAGCGCTACCGTTATCTCAGCATTGCCGGTGCCATCCTCCGCGATGGAGGTCGTAATATTTGTTTTGCCTGCAGCCTTGGTATCGCTGCCTGCAACACTGAGTGTCTTATCGCTTGCCACAGTATGTTCTGTGCCGCTGTCTGCTGTATATTTCGCTTCAGAGGAAATGCCTGTAACATCAAAGGTGCTGCTATAACCTGTATTATAGCTGTCTTTCACGGTAAAGGTTATCTTTTTGCTTGCCGAGTCATACGCTCCGCTTGCTACGTAGCGGTCTTTAATCGCGTCTGTTACAAGGTTTGCAGTTGCCCCGTCAACTCTTGTCGCCGTAATTTTGCCGTTGCTTCCGAGCGCAATCGATTTAATCGACGCATTGTTCAGCGCCCCCAGTGATGCCGTTATTGTCTGACCGTTTGTGAGGAAACCGCCGCCTGCTGTCTGGTATGTGTAACTTCTGCTGCCTATCGCCGTGTCAAGCGCGCTGATATTCTGATTGATTGTGTTTGTCGCGGATTTCTTTATTACGTTGCCGTCTGCCGCTATCTGTGCGCCGAGTGCGGTGTCAAGTTTGCCAATCTGCGCCGCTATCGTGTTCGTTCCGGCGGCGTCTGTCGCTGATATATAGTTGCCTGCCGTCGTTTTGCCTACCGCTTTGTCAACGGCGTTCACTGCGTCAACTGCACTCACAGCCGCTGTTGAA
>JAZUIB010000023.1:0-20501 GCA_045642025.1 Synergistaceae bacterium | reverse complement strand
AAAACAAATGCGAAAATCGGGGGGTACTTTCAAATACGGGGTGCTGAAAGCGGTATAAATGCAGATATGGGGCAAAAAATTGCAAAAAAGATTTCAACGAAAAAATAAACTCAGCCTGTTTGTAAACTGTTGCTGTTACTGTATATTTCTGCCTATGTGAATTTCTGCAGTTTAGAATATTATAAAAAGTGAACTTAAGTTTCATTAGTTGACAGAGGTATTTGGGCAGAATGGTATATGTAAGCACACGTTTGAGATGAATCAGTTTGTGTATGTGAAAAGTAACACGCCAAAATAAAATCCCCTAAGGCAGCTGAGTTTTCGGGGATTTTTGTCTTTTTTCAATCTTTTCAGAGTTTACCGTTTATTGTTTGTAGCAGTCGAGTCCTTTTGCAAGGTTGACAATGAAATCTTGTACGTTGGTGACGATGCCTTTTGCGGAGAGGCTGCCGCGGTCGGCAAGTTTGTTGACAGTGAATTCGGCGATGTCAACGCAGTAGAAGTAGACTTGGCGGATTGTGCCGTCGGGCATTACACGGAAGGACGGTGTCATGTTTCCGGTCGCGATGGTGTGAAGTGCGGTTGCCATGCAGATTACTGTTGTCGCGTTGCGCACCTGATCGCGCATTGCCGCAGCAGCTTCATAAACGTTGCCGTGTACAGGCGGCAGAGGCCCGTCGTCACGGATTGAGCCGGCAAGCACGTATGGTATACCGTATTTTTCACAGCTGTATATTATGCCGCTGTCTATTTTCTCTGCTTCGATAAATTTTTTAACGGAGCCGTGATATTTTACGCGGTTGATTGTCGCCAGATGGTTGTAGTGTCCGTTGGGAACGCTTTCTTGTGTATAAATGTTCTGCCCAAGAGCAGTGTTCATATATGCGGCTTCAAGGTCGTGTGTCGCAAGCGCGTTGCCGGCTAGCAGCGCGTTGACGTAACCGCCTGCGATAAGTCCTGAAAAGGCGTTGCGTGCATCTGCGTCAAAGGCAAACGCAGGGCCCATTACCCAAACAACTTTGCCGTGTTCACGTTCGTGTCTGAGAAGCTCGTAGAGTTCGTCGTAGTCGCGTGAATATGCTGTTTCGCGTGAACGATTGCGGCGGAAGGAAAATACATCACCGGTTGCCGATTCTTCATTAAAGCCGTTCGGATGGACATATATGCCGTTTTCGCAGTTTTCTGTTCTGCCTGTTATAACCTTGTCCCCCGCTTTCAGGTTTCGCGGTTCTACTACATGTATTTTTCCGTCTTTGTAGACAGGAACACAGTCCATACGACTTTCTTCTGCGAGCAGCCATTTTCCATCTATATGGAAATATTCCGGGAAAATACTCATTGCATGGAAATCTTCTGGCGCCGTTTCATCAAAAGGCGCAGGTTTTATTGTTGCGTTGGGCGCGTTTGTGAATTTTTCTTCCGTAAAATCCGGCGCGGTGTATTTTCTCAGTTCAAATGCCATAATATAACCTCCAAATAGACTGTTTTGCAACAGGGTTTATTTTAACTGAAAATGTTGTTTGCTGGCAATTAAATTTTTTCTTGCATTTTTATAAAATTGGGTTATAATAACTAGGCTTGGACTCAAGACAGCTGGTGCGCTGTGTGCGCTTAATATCCCGCCGAGGTCTGGTATAAGGCGTATTTATGCACATTTACGGCTTCCGGACTCACTTGAGCAGCGGAAGCCGATTTTATTGTCGGCGTCCGAAAAATCTACACACAGGAGGTGAAAATCGAATGCCGACAGAAGCAAAACGTGCCAACATTGATGAACTCGTTGAACTTACCAAAAAGTCCAATGCTATCTACATTGTCGAATACCGCGGACTCACAGTTGCGCAGAGCACAGCTCTCCGCAAATCAATCCGCGAAGCAGGCGGCGAACTGAAGGTTTGTAAAAACACCCTTATGCGTATCGCTCTCAAAGAGAACGACATGATCACAGCCCCTGAACTTGACTTTGGTCCCAACGGTTACGTTCTTTCCTACGGTGACGCGTCAGCGGTCGCGAAAGCAGTCCGTGACTTCGCCAAAGCGAAAGAAAACGCAGCTCTCATCGTCAAAGGCGGTATCTTTGAAGGCAGAGTTATCTCTAAAGAAGAAGTTTTCGCAATCGCGGATATCCCGCCGCGCGAAGTTCTCCTTGGAATGGCAGTGCGCGCCATGGCTTCCCCAATTCAGGGTCTTGTCAACGTACTTTCCGGACCTGCAAGAGGCCTTGTTACAGCACTTTCAGCAATCAAAGACAAAAAAGAAAGCGCAGCATAATAGCTGCAGCCGCATAGCGGCATAAACAACAGAAATTAACCAAATTGGAGGAAAATATTATGACAAAAGAAGAAATCATCAGCGCAATTGAATCAATGACCGTTCTCGAACTTTCAGATCTCGTTAAAGAACTTGAAGACAAATTCGGCGTTTCAGCAGCAGCTCCTGTTATGGCAGTAGCAGCAGGCGCACCGGCAGCAGCAGGCGCGGCAGAAGAAGAAAAATCAGAATTCAACGTTGAACTCACAGAGTTCGGCGCAAAGAAACTTGATGTCATCAAAGTTGTCCGTGAAATCACAGGACTTGGCCTCAAAGAAGCAAAAGAACTCGTTGACGGCGCACCGAAAGTTGTCAAAGAAGGCGTAGCAAAAGAAGAAGCCGAAGAAATGAAAAAGAAACTCGAAGAAGCAGGAGCAAAAGTTACCCTTAAGTAATTTAAAATCCTACTATTGCGTTAAAGCCCCCGCATCGGGGGCTTTTTCTGTCGTGAAGGATTAGGAAAACAGCCGAATTTTGTATATTTAGTTTAAAAAATTTTAAAAAATGCGGCCAATGCACGCATAAAAGGTTGACATTTACAGATACAGACTGTATTATTTCCGTTACACAGGTTATATTTGCCTGTAATTTCGGTCGGAAAGGAGACCTGGCTGTGAGAAAGAGTCTTTTAGTTGTCGTTATTATAGTTGTCGTAATTATTACAGCGGGTCTGCTTGGATGATCGGCGTAAAATTCGCGTACTCATTCAGGCCGGACCCGCAGAGGGGCCGGCTTTTTTTGAAACATATACGCATTGCGGTATGACAGAAAACTAAATTGCGGATTATCAATTGTGATGCGCTTCGTATATTTGAATTAGCGGCAATCAGTGGTCAGCTGAAAGCCGGAAGCCAATTGTTGAGCGAGTGAAACAAGCGAAATTTGACAAACAACTTCTATTTAGGAGGTAAATAAATGGCCAGTACGTTCAGTATTTTGTCACAAGACCAGCCCGGTGTTCTTATGCGGATAGCAGCGCTGATTTACAGACGTGCTTACAATATTATCAGTATGTCTGTATCTCCTACTGAAGACCCGGGAATTTCACGTTTTACCGTTGTGGTTGACGGCGAGGAGCGAATTTGTGAACAGGTTCGCAAACAGCTTGAAAAACTGACGGAGGTTATTTCCGTTACAAATCTTACGAAGGAGGGCAATACAGTCGAACGTTACCTTAAGCTGATTAAGGTATATGCACCGCCTGAAACGCGGCCGAGTATTTTCCAGACAGCAGAGGTGTTTCGCTGCAGAGTCGTAGACTTGGGCGGGTCAACGTTGACACTTGAAGTAACGGGCGCAAAATCTAAGGTTGATGCATGTGTTAAAGCATTACAGCCGTTCGGACTGATTGAAACGGCAGGCTCCGGGCAGGTCGCAGTCAGCAGAAGCGGTTTTGATGATTAGGAGGATATTATGTCAAATACATTTTGTATTTATTCAGAAGACCGTCCGGGTGTTCTGATGAGGGTTACAGCCCTCATATACCGCCGTGGCTACAATATTGTAAGTATTGCGGCAGGTCCTACTGAGGTTAAAGGTGTTTCACGCTACACGCTGGTTTTTGACGGCGAAGAAGCAACCTATGACCAGGTGCAGAAACAGCTGCAAAAGCTTGCGGAGGTTATTTCCGTACGCAACCTCACACGGGAAGGCAATACGGTTGAACGTTATCTGAAACTGATCAAGGTCAAAGCCCCTGTTTCAAAACGGCCGAGCATTTTCCAGACGGCAGAAGTATTTCGCTGCAGAGTTGTTGACCTTGGAATAGACACAATTTCATTTGAAGTCACAGGCTCTGAGTCAAAAGTCGAAGCTTGTCTTGCAGCTTTTGAGCCTTACGGCATAATCGAAACAGCAGGCTCCGGTCAGGTTTCTCTTGCAAGAAGCGGACTGAAAAAAGAGCAATAATGCCCGCTTATCGGTTGCGGTGACCGCCGAAGCAGACACCTAAGGTTAAAAGAATTAAATTTGTAGACTGCGTAAGCACCGCAAACATAAGTTTGTTTCTAAAGGTTTTTAATATAAATCTTTACATTATTACAAATCCAAATTAAAGGAGTGTTTCACAATGGCAGTAAAAGCTTATTATGACCGCGACGCAGACCTTAATTTCCTTAAGGGCAAGACAATAGCAATTCTCGGCTATGGCAGCCAGGGTCATGCACACGCACAGAACCTTCGCGACAGCGGAGCAAAGGTTATCATCGGACTTCGTACGAGCAGCAAATCAGTTGAAGTTGCAAAAAACGACGGTTTTGAAGTCTATTCAGTACCGGAAGCGGCAAAACTTGCCGATGCAATCATGTTCCTTATTCCTGACCACCTTCAGGCAGCCTGCTACAAAGCAGAAGTTGCACCGAATATGAAAGATGATGCAATACTTATGTTTGCGCATGGTTTTGCAATTCATTTCGGTCAGATTCAACCCGGCGAAGCAAATGACGTAGTCATGGTGGCTCCGAAAGGTCCTGGACACATTGTCCGCCGCACCTATACGGAAGGACAGGGTGTTCCCTGCCTCATAGCGATTTATCAGAACGCATCCGGCCATGCAAAGGACTTTGCGCTCGCTTATGCATCAGGCATCGGCGGCGGCCGCGCAGGTGTCATTGAAACTACCTTCCGCGAAGAGACAGAGACAGACCTTTTTGGTGAACAGGCTGTGCTTTGCGGCGGTGTCTGCGAGCTTATGAAACAGGGTTTCAATACCCTTGTTGAAGCCGGTTATCAGCCGGAAATGGCATATTTTGAATGCATGCATGAAATGAAACTTATAGTTGACCTGATTAACGAAGGCGGCATGAGTTGGATGCGCTACTCCATTTCCGACACGGCAAAATACGGCGATATGATCACAGGTCCGAAAATTATCAACGAACAGTCACGCAAAGCAATGAAAGAAGTTCTCAAAGATATCCAGGACGGTACGTTTGCGCGCGACTGGCTCCTTGAAAATCAGTCAGGCAGACCTCGTATGAAAGTCTGGACAAAAGCAATCCGTAAAGAGCAGCATGAAGAAGTCGGCAAAAATCTCCGTGCCATGATGCCGTGGATGGCAAAGAAAGAAGCGCCGGAATATTAGGTTATTGTGTGCAGAGGGGAGTTTTATGCTCCTCTCTGCCGATTATGAATTACGAATTACAGTGTTGGACTGAAATTTGGTATTAGAGGAAAAACCGCTGTACCTCGCACAAAAGCATTGCAGGGAGTCCACCTGCCCCGTCATACCGCAAATCTTCTGTGCGGTATCCGGAGAATTTGCGGTCAAAGTCTGCTGTACATTAACAGCAAAATATAAATCGTTTACAGTTGAAAATTACGAAAGTTCAAAATAAATCAAACTAAATTGTGATTGTGTGCAAGTTGCAGTTGCGCACTGCCGCAAAGAATGGAGGAAATGAAATGGCGCAACTTACAGGATCTCAGATTCTTGTAAAATCTCTTGAAAAAGCAGGGGTCAAAACGATTTTCGGACTTCCGGGAGGTCAGATTATACCGTTTTACAATGCGCTTTATGACGCAAGTTTTAATAATATCCTTGTTCGTCATGAACAGGCTGCGGCACATGCTGCAGACGGATATTCAAGAGCAAGCGGCAAAGTTGGTGTGTGTCTTGCAACTTCAGGCCCCGGGGCCACAAACCTTGTAACAGGAATTGCAACAGCTTACATGGACTCTGTGCCTCTTGTTGCAATTACAGGGCAGGTGCCTGTTAGTGTTTTGGGTACAGACGCTTTTCAGGAGGCTGACGTAATTGGCGGTACAATGTCGTTTATAAAACACAGTCTTCAGGTGCATGATCCGGAGAAAATTCCGGATGCTGTCAAGAAAGCTTTTTATATTGCATCAACCAGCCGCCCCGGCCCTGTGCTTATAGATGTGCCTTCAAATGTTCAGATTGCCCGCGGCGAGTTTAATTGGCCTTCTAAACTTAATCTCCCGGGTTATCACCCGAATGAAACGGTCGATCTTGAAAAGTTGGAAGATGCTGTTGCCGTGCTTTCCAAAGCTGAACGTCCGGTTATTTACGCAGGAGGCGGTGTTATCCGTTCAGGTGCTTCAAAACATCTGATGACAATCGCTGATAAGCTTAATGCGCCTGTAGTGACGACTCTTATGGGCAAGGGCGCAATTCCTGAATCTCACCCGCGTGCCCTGGGAATGGCCGGTATGCACGGAACCCCTGTTGCAAACCGAGCGCTTCAAGCCGCAGATGTAATTCTTGCCATCGGCACACGTTTGAGCGACCGTACAACCGGCGGTGCGGCAAGTTTTGCGCCGAACGCAACAATGATTCATATAGACCGTGACCCGGCAGAAGTTGACAAACGCATCCTCACCGACGTATGGCTTATCGGAGACGCGGCAAAAGCACTTAAAATACTGACGGCAGAGCTTCCGTCAATTTCTCCGGCGCGCAAAAAATGGGATGAATATATTGAAAGCGTCAAGCGCAATGAACCTATGCCGCAGCAGGAATTTTCCGGTGCAATAACACCGTGGCAAATTCTTGAAACGCTCAACGATATCACAAAAGGAGATATAACGCTTACAACGGAAGTTGGACAGCATCAAATGTGGGCAGCACAATATTTCCGTGTTGAGGAGCCTAACCATTTTGTTACTTCAGGAGGGTTAGGCACTATGGGGTTCGGTTTTCCTGCAGCAATGGGCGCATATTTCGCACGTCCGAACAGGCCGGTAATCTGTATTGCAGGTGACGGAAGTTTTATGATGAATATCCAGGAGCTTGATACCTGCTCACGCTATAATATACCTGTGAAGGTGTTTATTTTTAATAATTCATGTCTTGGCATGGTGCGTCAGTGGCAGGAGCTTTTCTATGACAGACGCTACTCCTCAACACTCTATCCGCATGATCCTGATTTTGTAAAAATAGCTGAAGGTATGGGTGTCAGCGGTATTCGTGTTGAAAAACCGGAAGAGGTCAGTTGTGCAATTGAAAAAGCGCTCAAAACACCGGGCGCAGTGGTTGTAGATTTTAAAATACCGCAGGAAGCCTGCGTATTCCCGATGGTGGAATCCGGCGGCTGCCTGGACAACATGATATTCTCGAAGTAAGAAAAGTAAAAGCGCATTAGCATTTAGCAGTCAGCATTAAAGATTTTCCGCACTGCGTACAGACCACAGCGCACTGCGGCACAGTGAACGCGAAAGGAGCAGTAACAATGATTAGTGATCAGGCAAAAATAGGTTTCCAGAGAGCGCCGCACCGTTCTCTTCTGAAGGCAGCAGGTTACACGGACTGGGAAGTTGAACGTCCCTGGATAGGTGTAGCAAATGCCTATAACGCGATTATTCCCGGGCACGTTCATCTTCGTCAGCTCACGGAAGCGGTAAAAGCAGGGATTTACGCGGCAGGCGGACTCCCAATAGAATTTCCGGTAATCGGCGTATGCGATGGCATAGCGATGAACCATGAAGGTATGAAATTCTCGCTCACAAGCCGCGAACTGATAATGGACTCAATTGAAGTTATGGCAAAAGCGCACGCTTTTGACGGGCTTGTGCTTATTCCGAACTGCGACAAAATAGTTCCTGGCATGGCTATGGCTTCCGCTAAGTTAAATATACCGTCGGTAATGGTTTCCGGCGGTCCCATGCTTACTGGCAAACTCAATGGCAAAACACTTGATCTTAACAGTGTGTTTGAGGCTGTTGGCAGCTGTTCTGCCGGAAAAATAAGTGAACAGGAACTTCATGATGTTGAAGCAAACGCATGTCCGGGCTGCGGAAGCTGCTCAGGAATGTTTACCGCGAACACAATGAACTGCATGATGGAAGTATTGGGACTTGCGCTTCCCGGCAACGGCACAATTCCAGCTGTACATGCCGGACGCATCCGCCTTGCGAAAGATGCAGGCAGAGCCATAATGGAAATGGTCAGGAAAAATATCCGTCCGCGCGACATTCTCACAGTGCAGGCATTTGAAAACGCAGTTGCTGTTGACCTTGCGCTCGGAGGTTCTACAAACACGACACTCCACCTTCCGGCAATCGCGTGGGCAGCAGGGCTGAAAATTACGCTAGATTTATTTAATACACTTGGCGAAAAAGTACCGCACGTCTGCTCAATGAGCCCTGGCGGAGCCTCGCACCTTGAAGATATGTGGCAGGCAGGCGGAGTTCAGGCACTTATGAAGCAGCTGCTTGATGCGGGGCTTATTCACGGAGAGCCGATAACAGTCACAGGCAACAGTGTTGCAGAAAATGTCAAGGACTGCAGAGTTACAGATTCTGAAACCATTAGGCCGCTTGATAATCCGTTCCACACAAAGGGCGGACTTGCATTTATGAAAGGTACGCTTGCGCCGTTGGGTGCTATCGTCAAACAGGCGGCGGTTGCACCCGAAATGCTTGTGCACGAAGGCCCCGCGCGCGTGTTTGAATGTGAAGAAGACGCCAGCCGCGCGATACTTGCAAACGAAATCAACGACGGAGACGTGGTTGTCATCCGCAACGAAGGGCCAAAAGGGGGTCCCGGAATGCGCGAAATGCTTACCCCGACCTCTGCAATCATGGGACAAGGCAAAGGCGGAACAGTCGCGCTTATTACAGACGGACGCTTCTCCGGCGCGACACGTGGCGCGTCAATAGGACACGTTTCCCCTGAAGCCTGCGCGGGAGGACCGATAGGTTTGGTTGAAGAAGGCGACATTATCTTCATCGACATCCCAAATAAACGCCTGGACCTCAAAGTCAGCGAAGAAGAGCTTGAAAAACGCCGTGCGAAATTCACTCCGAAGCCGCAGGAAACAGACAGCGTTTTCCTCAACCGCTACCGCGCGCATGCTACAAGCGGTGTTGAAGGCGCAGTCTTAAAGTAAGCAAACAGACGGTGTAACTGTGATTAGATTGTGTAAAATATATTTATAGAACACAAGAGGAGAGCATAAGAGCTCCCCTCTTTTTATGTGAAATCTTATAGCTTTCATAAGTAGTTTTGCTGAATTTGCGGCGAGTTACGAAAAGTTAATTGCAAAATACATCATCGGGGAGTAGTATAACAATAGGTATCTAGATAAAAAATACTTGTTGTGGCGCAGAAGATGTTATGTCTGCATATCTGTGACATAGATTCTGGGAGGAAAATAAAATGAAAACACTGTTGAAAAAAACTTTGATACCTGTACTTGCAATCTTTTTGTTTACTACAACTGCTCCGGCCTTTGCGGGACACGGCGGAGGACATAGACATGGTGGAGGCGGAAACGTCAGCCGTCCGCAGCGCAGTGAACACCGCAGCAGCGGAGGCGGAAATGTCAGCCGTCCGCAGCGCAGTGAACACCGCAGCAGCGGAAGCGCAAATATCAGCCGTCCGCAGCGCAGCAATGACAACGGCGGCGGGTCAAACAGTCTGAGAAGCGAAAGAATTCGCAGACCGGAGCGTGGGAATAACGGCAGCAATTTTAGTCGTCCGCAGCGCAGCAATGACAATGGCGGCAGAGTAAACGGTCTGAGAAGCGAAAGAATTCGCAGACCGGAGCACGGGAATAACAGCGGCGGCAGAGTAAACAACAATAACCGCAGTTCACGGTTTATCCGTCCTGAACACCATCGTGATTCAGGAAATTTGCACCGCAGGCAAAGCGGCCCTCGCGAGATCAGACACCGCGGTCCTGAACGCAGGGTTGTGCATCATCACAGACCGGTTGTGACGCATGTACATTATCACAGATATCATCGTCCGCACTATCGTTACCATTACACGTACAGGACGTATCGGTATTATTGCAGAGAAAGAGAAGAACTGGCGGCTATGACCGGATTTGCAAGCGGTTTGCTGCTTGCATCAATTCTTCAGAACAACACATCAGGCAGTGCTCCCGCAGTTTATGCCCCAAGTCCTGAAGGCAGTGCGGCATATGAGTCTGAGAGAAGCGCTCTCTTAAAAGAACTAAACAATATTGCGGAAAGTGAAATTACATATCTGCTTGATGCAATTAAAAACATTGGTTCTGAGGAAGCTCTGCTTGCGATTGAAGATGAATGGAAAAAGAAAAATATTCCTGTAGAATACCGCCCTGGAAATCCGCGCAGTATGCTTAGAGTATCAAACGTTGAAGGAATCAGCCTGATTTACGGTATAGATACTATGCAGGGTGTAGCTGTTGTGGAGGTTGAAGACCAGAGATATCACATTAAAGAAAGCCGCAGCGCACAGTACGAGGATCCGGCAGATATTGCATATAATCCGCAGGTTATAGGTTTTGATATTACAGAAAGTTCAAGAACGCCGGACGGTTATCTCAGAGTAGTAAGTGTTGACAGAAACATTCTGCCTACAGTAGACGGTATCAAAAGAGGTACGGTTATCTACAGTGTAGACGGAAGAGATACCGCAACTGCCCAGTGTGATGAAATATACGCATATCTGGCGGATAAAGCATCACAAAAGCAGGCAGTTATACTCGAAATTGAAATTAACGGCCTCAGAACACCGCTTAGATTACAGTGGTAGTGTTAAACAAAATTCAAAAAAAGAGAGCTTCGGCTCTCTTTTTTTTTGCTGCGCTCCAGCGGTTTTTTCAACTCATTTTTGACGTAGATAAAAACAGCAGACAACCTGTACATGCGGATAGAGTAATTTTATTTTGCCCAATATGCAGAAAAATCTTGAAAATTCGATATTTTTGCCTTAAAATCAGCGGTTAAGGAAGCCGGCGATTTTATCACCGGCAGGTGGTATTTACACTGGAAACGGGATGTGCAGAATGAGAAAAATTAAACTTAACGATATTACTCTTAAAGAATATGCCGAAGACCGCGGCTTTACTGTTGGTTATAAGGACTTGATCGAAGTTTCAAAGATTCTGGACAAACTGCGTGTGGATATAATATCACTGCCGCCGATTACGGAAGCAAAACTTGCAAACACAATTATTCATACAATTACTGCGGCTGTTTCTCACAGTATACTAGCGATGTCGGCCGGTATTACCGAGGAATCTCTCAAAACGGCATGGGATGCAATTTGTGACGCAAAGCACCCCAGACTCTACCTTGAGCTGCCGGTTTCCACTGTCCAGATGGAATTTATGATGCAGAAACGCCCTGACAGTCTGCTGGAAACGATTACTTCCGTTACTGGCAAAGCAAAAAAGCTTTGCAATGATGTAGAATTTGTCGCGCTGGACGCAACACGGGCAGAATTTGATTTTCTTGTCAAGGCTGTAAATGCCGCAATCCTTGCCGGCGCAGGCACAATTACGCTTTGTGACAGTGCGGGCATCATGCTGCCGGATGAATTTGCCGCATTTTTGGAAAAGTTGTACAGCGCCGCGCCGAAGCTGAAAGAAATAAGCCTTGGAGTACGCTGTGCAAATACGCTTTCCATGGCAACAATAAATGCCTGTGCCGCCTTGAAAAGCGGTGCGTCGGAAATTAGTATTGCTGCTTCGGAAGGACATGCGCCTGCTGCTTCAAATTTTCTGAAAGTGCTTAAAACGCGCGCCGATGTCTGCGATGTATCCTATAATGTTAAGATGACGGAGCTTAACCGCGGCATGGAACAGATTGCGTTAATTGCCAGTCCCAAACGTGGAAAAAACGATGGAGAGTTGACCTCTGCGATATTCAGCAGTACGGCAGATAACAAACTTCTGCTGCAGGCAGGCGATGACCTCTCTGTTATCTCAAAAGCTGTCAGAAAACTTGGTTATGAGTTGTCTGAAGACGATATAGCAAAGGTCTTTGAAAGCTTTAACTCCGTGGCTGCCAAAAAATCAGTCGGTACCAAAGAGCTTGAAGCGATTATCGCCTCTTCTGCCATGCAGGTGCCGCCGACATACAAACTTACAAGCTATGTTATAAACTGTGGCAGCCATATAAGCACAACGGCAGTTGTTCACATGGAAAAAAACGGCAAGGCCGTGCAGGGCATGGCAATGGGAAATGGCCCGATAGATGCGGCTTTTCTTGCAATAGAGCAGATTACAGGCCGCCATTACGAGTTGGATGATTTCCAGATTCAGGCTGTTACTGAAGGCCGTGAGGCTGTAGGTTCCACGCTTATCAGACTGCGTTCGGAAGGCAAACTTTACTCAGGCAACGGCATTTCCCCTGACATTCTTGAAGCATCAATCAGGTCATATATGAACGCACTGAACAAAATTGCGTTTGAGGAGGCCCAGGGATAAATGAAACTTTCCTTCTCAACCTGCGGCTGGCCGGACAAAAACTGGACAGAACTCTGCGAGCTTGCCTCAGAAGTTGGTTTTGACGGCATAGAAGTTCATGAGCAGTGGCAGCCTGTATATTCAGGAAGCCGTCTGCTTGATCCGCTTATCGCGAACGCCGCGAACCGTGAACTTATAGATAACAAACTTACAATTCCGTGCATTGACCTCAACTGTGATATTGCGGACAACGCAAAAAAGGAAGAGGTTATCGAAAAAATTTCCGAAGCGCTTTTAATGGCACGTCAACTGCACGTGCAGAATGTTCGTATAGCAGCATACAGCAATGGTGAAGACGCAGATAAAAACGTTAGGGCAATAATTGCCGAAATTCTGCCGGAAGCCAGAAAATGCGGCGTTTCCCTGCTTATTGAAACACTTGGAATATATGCGGACACAAAACGGTTATGCGAGATTCTTGATTCTTTTGCAAATGATTATCTCGGTGCGCTGTGGGATGTTCACAACACATGCCGCGACGGAAAAGAAACACCGGATGACACAGTTACGCGCCTTGGTGCATACATCAGGCATGTACATCTCAAAGACTCAAACGTTTCGGAAAACGGAGAGGTTTCCTACTGTCTTATCGGTGAAGGCACACTTCCGATTGCAGATGTTATGCGCGCGCTTTATTCCATAAACTATGACAGATTTATTTCCATGGAATGGAAACCGTTTTGGGACGAAGTCGAATTTGACCTGGAGCTTGCGGTACTCCACTTTATCAACCACGTCAGACTATACGGAGATACCGCGCGGCAGACAAAAAAACTGCGAGTTTACGAGAATAAAACAGGCACCGGAAAATTCCCGTGGCAGAAAAACAAGCTGATTGAATGTACTTTCGGTAAAGTGCTTGACCGTCTTGTTAAAGAATTCCCCGACCAGTATGCCTTCAAATACACAACGCTTGACTATACACGCACCTATGCCGAATTCCGCGATGACGTGAACGAATTTGCCCGTACTCTTATTTCTCTTGGTGTTAAACCCGGCAGTCATGTTGCAATTTGGGCAACGAACATTCCGCAATGGTTCATCACGTTTTGGGCAACGGTTAAAATAGGTGCAGTGCTTGTTTCCGTCAACACAGCATACAAACTTTCCGAAGCAGAATATCTTTTCCGTCAGTCGGACACGCATACACTTGTTATGATAGAAGGCTACAAAAAAGTTTCAAATTACAAAGCAATTATGCAGGAATTGTGCCCCGAACTTGCGAAAACAAAACACGGAGAACCTCTTGCCTGCAAACGTCTGCCATTCCTTCGCAACATAATCACGGTTGGTTTCCGCATGGAGGGCGCGCTTACCTGGGAAGAGGCATGTGAAAGGGCTGAGCTTGTACCGGAAGAAGAGCTTGCCCGCCTTGCAAACGCGGTTGACATCCATGATGTCTGCAATATGCAGTACACATCGGGTACAACAGGGTTCCCGAAAGGTGTTATGCTCACCCACTACAATGTTGTAAACAACGGAAAATGTATAGGCGACAGAATGGATCTGTCGACTGCTGACAGAATGATGGTGCAGGTGCCTATGTTCCACTGCTTTGGCATGGTTTTGGCAATGACCGCTTCCATGACTCACGGCACGACACTTTCACCGCTCCCCTATTTCTCCACAAAGCCGTCGCTTGCCTGTATCAATCAGGAAAAAATTACCTGTTTTCATGGAGTTCCGACAATGTTTATAGCGATGCTCGAACATCCGGATTTCCCCAAAACAGATTTCAGCTGCATGCGTACAGGAATTATGGCAGGCAGCCCATGCCCGATTTCAAAAATGCGCGATGTTGTCGAAAAAATGAACATGAAAGAAATTACAATTGTCTATGGCGAAACAGAATTGTCACCAGGCTGTACAATGTCAGAAGCCGATGACCCGCTGGAAGTCCGTGTGGCCACGGTAGGCAGGCCTCTGCCTGAAATTGAATGCCGCATAGTGGACCCTGAAACCGGCGAAACATTGGGAGACAACGAAGTCGGTGAATTTGTAGCGCGTGGTTACAATGTTATGAAAGGCTATTACAAAATGCCGAAAGCAACGTCAGAAACAATTGATGCGGAAGGCTGGCTGCACACTGGAGACCTTGCCTGCCGTACGCCGGAGGGCAATTACCGCATAACCGGACGTCTTAAAGATATGATTATTCGCGGCGGGGAAAATATCTATCCGAAAGAACTTGAAGAATTTCTGTACACATACCCGAAAATTAAAGACGTTCAGGTTATAGGCGTTCCTGATGAAGCTTTAGGCGAAGAGGTTATGGCATGTATAGTGCTCAAAGAGGAAACAGAAGCAACAGAAGCGGAAATTAAAGATTATGCAGCGTCACACCTCGCGAAACACAAGGTGCCGCGCTACATCAGATTTATGAAAGAATTTCCGATGAATGCCGCAGGCAAAATTCTTAAATACCAGATGCGTAAAGACGCAGTCGAAGAACTCAAACTGCAAAAAGCAGACGCGGTGGAAACAGCGTAAAAACTGCATACGACACTCAGCACCTAATACTTAGTGCCTAAAATAATCGTCATACCGCAGATTTTCTGCGGTATTCAGCGGCATTAAAGAATTAACCTCAAACAACTGAGCTTACTCTGACACAATAAGTAACTGGTACTTGTTTATAATATTCCTTACGAGGAGCGATAAAAATGAGACAAAACAAAGAACTTGCAGTAATGGACGGAAATACCGCTGCGGCATATATTGCCTACGCATTTTCCGAAATAGCGGCTATATATCCGATTACACCATCGTCGCCGATGGCGGAGAAAACCGATATATGGTCGGCAAACGGAAAGAAAAACATTTTCGGTCAAACGGTGAAACTTGTAGAAATGCAGTCAGAAGCAGGAGCAATAGGCGCTGTTCATGGAGCTGTAGAAACAGGCGCTCTTGCAACCAGTTTCACTTCATCACAAGGTCTTATGCTTATGATACCTGTAATGCACCGTATTTCCGGTCAGCGCCATCCGGCAGTCCTTCATGTTGCGGCTCGTACGGTAGGAACTCACGCAATGTCTATTTTCGGAGACCATTCAGATGTCATGAACTGCCGTCAGACAGGCTGGGCGCAGCTTTGCTCAGGCTCCGTACAAGAAGTTATGGACCTTGCTGCGGTTGCGCATCTTTCAGCAATCAAAAGCCGTGTGCCGTTTATGCACTTCTTTGACGGTTTCCGTACTTCGCATGAAATAGACAAAATTGAAAAAATGGATTATGCCGACCTTGAGCCGCTGCTTGACAGAGAGGCACTTGCGCTGTGGCGGCAGAGTGCGCTTAATCCTGAGCACCCTGTGCTTCGCAGCACCGTTCAGAACCCTGACATATATTTTCAGGTGCGCGAAGCAAACAACCGTTTCTATGACGACCTTCCTGACATTGTGGAAGATTATCTCGCAGATATCAGCGACATCACAGGACGGGAATATCACCTCTTTAACTACTACGGAGATCCATTTGCAGAAGATATTATAGTTGCAATGGGTTCTGTTTCCTCAACAATCAAAGAAACCGTTGACTACCTCAACACCAAAGGACGCCGCGTAGGATTCCTGCAGGTTTATCTCTACCGTCCGTTCTCCGTGCGCCACTTTATAGAGGCACTGCCGGACACAACACAACGCATTGCGGTGCTTGACCGCTGCAAAGAAATGGGCGCAGTAGGAAATCCGCTTTACGAAGACGTCTGTGCTGCGTTCAACGGCAAAGGTGTCATGGTTGACATTATCGGCGGTCATTACGGACTTTCGTCAAAAGACACAGACCCTGCGCAGATTGTCGCAGTTTATGACAACCTTGCGGCAACGCGTCCGAAAAACGGTTTCACAATCGGGATTGTTGACGACATCACCGGACATTCACTTGACAGCCACTACTCCGTATACCCTGACGCACCAAAACAGCTGAGTTTCAAATTCTGGGGTTTAGGCGGAGACGGAACAGTAGGCGCCAATAAAAATACTGTTGATATCATAGCAGACAACACAGACAAATACGGACAGGCATATTTTGAATATGACGCAAAAAAATCCCTCGGCGTAACAATATCCCATCTGCGATTCAGTGACGAGCCTGTTCGCTCAGCCTATCTTGTCCGTCAGGCAGATTTTGTTGCCGCACATAACAAAGCGTACGTGCTCAACGATTTTGACGTTGCCTCAGAACTTCGTTTCGGCGGAACATTCCTGCCCAACTGCGACTGGAAAGCGGAAGAAATAGAAAAAATGCTGCCGGCAAAAGTAAAACGCACACTTGCCGAACGCAATGCCCAATTCTACATAATTGACGCAGTTGAAATAGCACAGCGGCACGGGTTGGGCAGCCACGTCAACATACCGCTTCAGTCTGCCTTCTTCCATCTCACAGGCGTAATTCCTGTTGAACAGGCTGTGGACCTTATGAAAAAAGCAATTGAGAAAACATACTTTGCCAAAGGCGAAAAAGTTATTGCGAACAACATAGCGGCAATCGAAGACGGCGGAAAATGCCTTATTAAAATTGAAATTCCGGAAAGCTGGAAAACGGCGGAAGACATGCCTGTCGAAGATACACGCGACGTCCCGCCCATTGTCCGCAACATGCTTGACCCTGTTAATGTCCAAAAGGGAGACACCCTGCCCGTAAGCGCATTCCTCGGTTACGAAGACGGTACGGTTGAACTGGGGCTTACCGCTTATGAAAAACGCTGTGTGGCCACGCAGGTCCCCGAATGGGATGTAACAAAATGCATTCAGTGCAACCGCTGCGCGCTCGTGTGTCCGCACGCCGCAATCAGGCCGTATCTTCTGAATGCCGAAGAAGCGGAAAACGCACCGAAAAGCATGCTTATGAAAAACGCCGTTGGCAAAGACCTCACAGACTACAAATTCTCCATGCTGATAAGCAAAGAAGACTGCACAGGTTGTGGAAGTTGTGTAGCGTTATGCCCGGCAAAAGAAAAAGCGCTCAAAATAATACCTTTTACAGAATCAAAATCAACGCAGGAAGAATGGCAGTACGGACTCAGTTTATCAGACAAAAAAGTACCTGACCGCTGGACAGTAAAAAATAGCCAGTTCTACACACCGCTGCTTGAATTCTCTGCCGCATGCGCAGGCTGCGGTGAAACTCCGTATGCAAAACTCATGACACAGCTCTTCGGCGAACGCGTTTACTGGGCAAATGCCACAGGCTGCTCACAGGCATGGGGAGGCGCAATGCCCGGAATACCTTACACAAAAAACAAAGAAGGCAGAGGTCCGGCATGGAGCAACTCATTATTTGAAGATAATGCGGAATTCAGCCTTGGTATGTGTCTGTCAGTCAAACAGCAGAGAGAAGCGCAGCAGATACGGGCAAACAGACTGCTTGAACTCGGCGGAGATGACATTCCTCAGGCAGAACTCAAAGCATGGCTTGAAGCCTTCGACAACTTTGAAAAATCAAAAGAAACAGGTGATAAGCTTACTGCAGCCCTTGAAAACAAACTTGATGCCTTAACGGGCGAGAAAAAGCGTATTACAGAAGAAATACTGCTCAACAAAGACCAGCTTTCAAAAAAGACCTTCTGGATGTATGGCGGAGACGGCTGGGCGTATGACATAGGTTTCGGAGGACTTGACCACGTACTTGCAAGCGGTCAGAACCTGAACGTGCTTATCGTTGATACAGAAGTTTACTCCAACACAGGCGGACAATCATCAAAAGCTACACCGCTAGGTGCGGTTGCCCAGTTCTGCAAATCCGGCAAAATTACCGGCAAAAAAGACCTTGGCGCAATATTCATGACCTACGGCAACATATACGTTGCGCAGGTTGCAATGGGCGCAGACGCAGTTCAGCTTGTAAAAGCTCTGAAAGAAGCCGAAGAATTTGACGGACCGTCAATCATCATCTCCTACGCGCCATGTGTAGCACACGGCATTATCCGCGGCATGAACAGCGCGCAGGAAGAAATGAAACGCGCAGTTGAAGCCGGCTACTGGACGCTCTACCGCTACAACCCGACGCTTGAAAAACCGCTTACAATCGACTCAAAAGCACCGACGCTTGCATATAAAGAATTCCTTGACGGAGAAGTGCGCTACAATTCACTGAAACGCACCTTCCCTGACAACGCGGAAAAATACTTCAGCCAAGCGGCAGACGACGCAGCCAAAAAATACATAAAATACAAACACATGGAAGAAAACCAGTAAAATCTTCAGCAGCGCGCAGCACGGCAGACCGCCATACGGTCTGCCGTGCTGCTGATTATACCAAAAGTCTGATAAAAAGCCGAAAGGTATGGTAGAATAGTGACCGTGGTGTCACAGAAAGGGTGTTATCTATGCTCAAAACCGGCATTGAAGGCCAGGAAATTTTTACAGTCACAAAAGAAAGAACAGCAGCATTTGTGGGAAGCGGAACACTTGAAGTTCTTGCATCTCCGGTACTTGCCGCATTCATGGAAAAATGTGCCTGGCAGAGCATAGAAAAAGAACTCGAAGAAGGACAGACAACAGTAGGCACATTACTTGAACTCGTTCACATCTCGCCGACCATTGTCGGAAAAACAGTAAGATGCGAAAGCCTGCTCCGCCGCATAGACGGCAAAAGCCTTCTGTTCATGCTCACCGCCTATGACGACACAGGAGAAATAGCGAGAGCAAAACATGAACGCAACATAGTCGAAGAAAAAAAATTCCTTGACAGAGCGGCAGCAAAACAAAAAATATAACCGAATGAAAAAAAGAGCCCTAAAAGGCTCTTCTTTCATACCTTTTCAAATACAGCAGATACACAATATTACACTCTGGTATCTGACACACAGCGCTATAATAGAAACAGAAAGAAGATGTAAAAAATGCTCAACTTCAAAAACATAGAGCTGAACGATATTAAAACCTTTATAACACACTGGGAACTTACAGCCCAGCGCTCGTCAGATTACTGCTTTCCTGTACTATGGGGCTGGGCATCCGATTACGGCTATCAGGCTGCTGCAGACAGCGAAGATGACCTATTTTGGATTCGGCAGACGATACCGGATACATACAATCTTGCGCCTGTCGGCAGCTGGGCAAGAGAAAACTGGGAACAGCTGCTGCGCGAAAAATACGGCGACAGCTCAATATTTTGGCTTGTTCCGGAAGAACTCGCAAAAATATGGCAGGCACAATTCAAGAACGCAATAAAACTTGAAGAACAGCGCAACCATTGGGAATACCTGTATAATATCAACGAACTTGCAAAACTTGCAGGCGGCAGATACGCCAAAAAACGCAACAGAGTTAACCACTTCAAAAAAAACTACAAATACGAATACCAGCCTGTAACAGAAGAAAAAATTGAAGAAATCAGAAAATTTCAGCTGCGCTGGTTTCAGGAAAGCGAAGGCTACCTTCCCGGAATACGCCAAGAAAACGATTGCATAATGCGTATTCTTGACAGCTGGGGAAAAATTCCGAACCTTTGCGGCGGCATAATCAAAATTGACGACAAAATCATTGCCTACACAATAGGAGAACTGGTGCAGGACACAGTGCTTATACACTTTGAAAAAGCATTGTCGGAATACAACACAGGATATCAGGTAATAAACAACGAATTTCTTGTTCATCTGCTGCATTCACATTCTGAACTGACAACAGTCAACCGCGAAGAAGACCTCGGAGACCCCGGACTTCGCGATGCCAAACTCTCCTACAATCCCACAGGTTTTATCAAAAAATACAAAATAACGATTAATTTTGGCGGCAAACAGTAAACAAAAAGCACATAACACCGGGCACTCAGCGCTTAGCAAAACCGTTGAAAAATTAAAATCACCGCCTTACTGCTAAGCCCGTTAGTGAAAAAGAAAGACCCAAGACACTGGTTCTGCGCTACGGCTGCGCCGTCCGCAGAATGACGGTGGGGAGACGGACTTCCGTACCCTTGCAGGGCACAGGCAGAATGATGGTTAAAAAAGTTTTGTCTTGCTGCGGGCACAAAGTGCAGCGCAGCATCCAGCGGCTG
>JAZUIB010000022.1:0-35614 GCA_045642025.1 Synergistaceae bacterium | reverse complement strand
CAACGAAACGGTGAACTTCACCGGCGGAACACTTGAAGGCAGATACCTCAGCATAGACGGCACAACAAACTTCAAAGGCAAAATGAAATTCAGCGACAAGGTTACGCTGGAAAATTCAACGCTCAACTTCTACCTCGACGGTTTCAAAGCGGGAGACACGATAGTTGAAACAGCTGAAAAAGTTGACCTCGCCGACACAAAGGTAGGACTTATTCAGAAAGACGCCGGCTACAAACTTGACAAAGAAGGCGATACAATAACGCTTATAACCAACGCCGAGAACTACGAATATTCTGAAATCAAAACACAAGAAGGCGCACGCAGTTACACATACAGCGTAGGAATTGAAGGCGACGCTCTCATGCTCGGCTACCTTGACCAGGGCATTTCCGACCACACAAAGAGCTTCAGCGAAGCAAGACTTGCAGGACTGGCGGCAATAAACAGCGGAAGCGACCTGATAGCGACAGAAGTAATGGAAAACGCATCGGCAGAAACAAAAGAATGGGAAGCCTTTGCCGCAATACAGGGAAGCCACAGCAGATATGAAACAGGCAGCCATATTGACCTCAACGGCACAAACGTCGCAGCAGGACTCTCAAAGAAAGTCAAAGACAACGTAACACTCGGACTGTTCGTAGAAGGCGGCAACGGACGCTACACGACGTACAACGAATTTGAAGACAACGACGTAAGAGCAGACGGCGACATCAACTACTTCGGCGGCGGTGTATTTGCGAAAGCAGAAGGCAAAAAGACAGCCAAAGGACAGCTGCACGGAGAAGCGTCATTCAGAGCGGGACATACCACAAGCGATTACAACAGCGAAACATTTGAGCTTGGAAAACAGACCCGATTTGACACAAGCAACGCCTACATGGGAGCACATCTTGGACTTGGCTACAAATGGGCGCTCAAAGACAACTCAAACGTTGACACCTATGTCAAATACCTCTGGAACAGACAGAACAGTGACAGTATAAAGATAGAAGATGACACGTTTGAGCTTGACGCGGTAAACAGTCACAGACTGCGCGCGGGCTTCCGTTACAACGGCAAAGAAACAAAAGAAGGAATAAAATTCTACGGCGGCCTTGCCTACGAATACGAATTTGACGGAAAAGCGACAGGACACATGGAAGAATACGCAATACTTGAGCCTGACTACAAAGGCGGAAGCGGAATGGCGGAACTCGGCATTAAGTATGACAAAAAGGGCAGCCCTTGGAAAGTGGAACTCGGCGTAACAGGCTACACCGGCAAACGCGACAGCATAGGAGCAAGCCTCGGCGCAACATACGAGTTCGGGAAATAATTAGCGCTTAGCTCAAAAAACAAAAAATTGTAGAGAAAAGGCTCCGTATTCACGGAGCTTTTTCTGTGCGTAGTTTTGGCTGTATAAGTTGTATAATAGGGATATGAAAATTGTTTATTCTTCGGTAGCTGCAGTTTTTATGCTTTATTTCCCGTATGTATGGTGCCATTTTCGTAAGGAAAGCACTTCAGTGTACGGATTGCAGTGGTATGCAGACAGAAAATCGATCGAATTTACGCTTTTGCTGACTTGTGCCGTGCTTGCGCTGCTTACGCCTGCCGCTTTGCTTTGGCCCGGTGTGTCGCTGCCGTTTCGCAGAAGCGGCAGAGAGATTTTTAATATGTTTTGCGCAGGGCTTGCGGCGGCGGTGATTGAGGAGACTTTTTTCAGAGGTTTCTTGCAGACGATTTTTAAGCGTAGGTTTAATCTGTTTTTTGCCGTTATATGTGTGAATGTTCTGTTTGCGGCGTCACATCTTGTGGCAGTGAGAAATTTTTGGCTGCTTGCTACGTTTTTTCCCGGGCTTGTAATGAGTTTTCTTCGGGAAAAGTACGGTAATGTCCTGCCAGGAATTGTTTTTCATTTTCTCGGCAACATATGGGCGATATGGTTTTTCCCGCTGTAAGCGGAAAGTAAATTACAAAATTACCAATGACCAATTACAAATTGTGGTGTCGCAACAAGTTGCGACGTTAGCAATTAGAATATTGATACCGTTAAAAGATTTTAGTTTTTTTACTTTTATTTCCAATAAAAGGCTTGCGAAGCAAAGCAACTGCAAATTGGTAATTGGTACTTGGTAATTCGTAATTGTTTTTTAATTCTTTGGGGTGTTTTTTTGAAAAAACGAGGGTTTACTCTGATTGAAATAATGATTGCTGTGGCTTTGTTCGGTATTATTTCTGTCGCAGCGCTTGTTCCGCTTGTGTTTACGGTGCGTTCGCTTGATTATGCGCAGAAATCGCGGCTTGCGCAAAACAGGGAGCGCAGATTGCAGCTTCAGATTTTTGCTGAACTTAGAACTGCTCTTTCGGAGGGAAATGTCACAGCAGTCAGAATAGAGCGCGTTTCAGGGCTGTCGCTGGAAGATGATGACAGACTTGCAGTGTTTTCGCTATATCCGCTGAAAAGCGGTCGCCCCGCAGCGGTGTGCGTGTACCGCGTGTTCAAAGAGGATAAGCTGAGAAAGGTAACAGGCGGTCTATATCGTTTTGAACTTGCTCTGCCGCTTTCTGATGAGCTGCTGCCTGACGCGCAGGAACGTTCGCCAATTAACGTTGATATTGAAAAGCTGGAGCCTGCAGCAGGCAAAAATGTTATTCCTTCTGTTACGGGCATGAAGATTTACGCTTTTTCAAACGGCGAGTGGAATGAGGAATATTCTGGTGCTCAGCCTGAGGCGGTAAAAATCGTGCTGAAACAGGGTAAACGCGAGACGGAATATATGGAATATTTTGGCAGAAGCGCATCTGACGATAAAACTTCAGTGGCAGATGGGACTGCTGAAAACAGTTCCGGCACAAAAAACAACAAACGCGGTAAAAATGATGAAAAATAAAGGTTTCGTGCTGCTTTCCGTAATATTTGCCGTTACACTGCTCTTGACTGCTGCTACAGCGTTTGCCTGGTTTGCGCGAAATCAGCTGCAGGGCGCAACAACAGAGGATTTTGCTTTCCGCACTCGCTGTGCGGCGCGTGAGGCGTGCGTGTACGCGGCAAAAGCGGTAAATGATGACCAAAACGGCTATGACAGTATGGCGGAACGTCTTTATTCCCCAACAGGCGGTATTGCGCTTGAAATCGGCGGCTTTAAGGTACGGATTAAGTTGCGGCCGTTGAATGATAGGATTTCTTTGCAGGGTCTTTTCCTGCCCGACGGAGTAACTGTGCGTACAGAATATGAAAAGGCGTGGAACAGTATATGGAATGAGATTGAACACCCTGAACTTGCGCAGGTTGTGCTTGATTTTATGGATAAAGACGAACAGCAACGGCTTGGAAGTACAGAAAGAAGAGAATTTTTAAACCGTACGCTGTTTGATTTGTCTGAATTAAAACTGCTTGACGGAATTGACGATGAATTGCTTTACGGGAAAAAAGGAAAGAAAAACAAGAAAAAGTATCTTTCACAGTTTATTTCTGCGCTTGGCAGTGATAAAATAAATGTTAACTCGGCAAATGCCGAGACGCTTGCTGTGCTTGATGCTGGTATTGGATATGGAAATGCTCAGTCACTTGTTGCGGCAAGAAATGCGTCGCCTGTGGAAAAGCTTGACGATTTGAAGTTATACCCGGGTTTTTCGGCAGCGGCAGTAACAAAGCTTACTAACATTCTTTCCACCGAAAGCACGCATTTTGAATTGCTGATTACCGTTTCGGAGGGAAAGCGCGAAAGAAAATATAAAGCTGTTATAAAGCGCGGAGAAGGGTGCAGCCTGCTTCGCTGGGAGGAATAGAATGTCTTTGAAAGACATTTTTACGAAGCAATACAGTCTTGGTGATGTTATGGGATTTCTGCATCCCGAAAAGTTGCTGAAACGCACTAAACTGCGTTTTGTTCCCATGCGCGGGGGTGTTGCGTTGTCCGGCGAACAGAAAGTTGTTCTTTTGCCGTTTCGCACGCTCTCTCTTAGCAATTTTAATTTCCCATTCGGACGGAAGGTGTCCGTGCGTGATGCGCTTGAACTGCGTTTTCGTCCAATTCTCGGAGCGCAGGTAAACGAAATAAGTCTTATTACCCAGATTACCGAACAGAAATCAAACGAAACGTTAGGCGTGGCATGGTTTGCTTCAAAGGCAGAAATCGAAGAGTTTGAGGAACGCTTTGAAGACTGTGTGCTGTGGCCTGCGCCCTATCTTTTCGCAAGCCGCGTAAATGGAAACGGCGCTGTTGTATGTGTTTACGACGACTGTCTGTGCGGCATGCTTTTTGTCGGCGGAGAGCCGAAGTTTTACCGCTGGTACGCGTCAGACGGCAAAAATGCTGACGAACTTGCTGACGAACTACTCGAATATGCTGCCCATATGTTTGCGGACAGAGAGTTAACAGCATGCATTGTTAAGCCGGAGGACGATGCCGGTCTTCAGCAGGCAGGCGATGCAACGCTTGAACTGTGCCGAGGTGCTGGCATGCTTAACCTTTCTTCCTCGATTGTTTCGGCAGGGGCTGAAACTGAGAAACTTATGGCAAAAATTGATCGTTATGCGGATATTGCAACGATTTTAGGCGGACTGTTCTTGCTTTTTGCGCTGCTGATTTTCAGTATCAATACGGTGCAGAAAAGCAATTTTGCCTCTGCGCCTTCTGAAATATACAGAACAGTAATGCACGAGAGCAGCGCAAATCCTGTGTCTTCTGCGCTTCAGAAATTACGCGCGGTCAGCGCAGACAAGACCGGTACTTCCTTTGAAACGGTATATTCGCGGATTTCCTCCGCATGGGATTCGCTTTCTGTCCGTCCGAAAATTGACGAGTTGCGCTATTCTTCGGACGTGGTTCAGCTTTCAGGCAGCGCGCAGGAGGCTTCGGCCGTTGACGCTTTCAGAAAAGCGCTGGCTGACAGCGGTTTTAAGGCTGTGACGGACAATGTTCAGCAAGTGCAAAAACAGGGACTGCGTTTCACAATCTCGCTGACGGAGGAGGAAAAACAGTGATGAAGCTTGATTTTCTGACCGGCAGCGGATATGAAAGAACAGTAAAAAAGATGGCAACAGCGGTAGTTGTATGGTTGCTTGCCATTGTTTTGTTTATACTCGGAACGGCAATACTTCACGAAAATCGTGCAAAACTTGCCGAGGCGGACAGCGTACTTAACGCTGTTACGCTTCTGAAGGCTTACAAACTTCCCGAAAACGCAGAGCATACCGCAGACGCAAGCCTCACTTCACTTACAGATATAATAAATGCTTCAGGTATATCAGACAGGGTGGCTCAGCTCGATTCAAACGGCGGAGAAACACTTGTCAGAGCTGACAGAGTTTATCCTGACGAGCTCGGCAGACTTGTCTCGATGCTTGCTGCAAAAGGAATGCAGATAACCGCCGCGGAAATCCGCGCGGCAAATGTCAACAGTGAACGGCTGCTTTTCATAAAATTGTCTGTGCGGGGTGCGGATATATGAAAACGCTGAAAACAGTGTCTCTCTGCGTATTGCTTTTCTTTGCGTTCTTTATGTTTTTTTTCCCGTGGAACGCAGTGCAGTCGTATGCCGTGACGAAGATTTTTAATATTGCCGCCAGGAACGGTATTTACATTGTTGCGCAGAATTGTCCGACGGAAGGCTTTTGGGACAAGAAATTTGTGTGTGCAAAAGTGACTGCCGATATGCCGATGATGCAGTTAAAAACAGATAGAATTGCGGTAAATCCGGAATTTCTGCGTACATTGTCGGGTACTCCGTCAGTCGAAGCAGAGCTTGGCAGAGGCAGTATTACTCTTATCACAAAACAGCAGCTTGTTTGGAACGAGGGTGTATTTTCCGTGTCGGCAGGTAAGGATACAATAGCGTTTCACAATATAAAACTGACAGGTGCTTTCGCTGTGCAGGGCTTCGCAGAAATCGCGCGAAGCAACGGTGAAATAAGCCGTGCGCAACTTTCGATGAAAATTCCGGAGGAAGCAGAAGCTGCTTTTGAATTTTTGAGCAAGGGCTTGATTCACGGGCTTGAAAAAATTTCTGCCGGACAGTGGAGGCTTGTGCGATGAAAATGAATTTCAAAATGCCTCAGCTGAATATGGCAAAGCGGAATTTCGCGCCTTTTTTCAAGATACAGCCTAAGGATAAACGCGAGCAGAAAATTTTTGTGCTTGTTTTTGCCCTGTTTGCTATGCTTGTAGCCTACTGTTTCTGTCTAATTGTTGAAACTTTTGTTGTCAGAGCGGCGCTTTCAGCAAAATTTCTGCTAGCAGAAACTGTATCAAACCGTACACCGTCAGTTTCTGCTGTGTCCGCAGATTCAGACAGTTTTACGAATAACAATATGTTTGCTTCGGTCATACGTTCACCGAAGGGCAACACAAGCAGTTCTGCTGATTCTTTTGTGCTAAAAGGCACTCTGCCGAAGATTGGCGCATGGATTTACAACGGTGGTGAAACAAGACTTGTGCTTGTGCGTCAGGAATTTGACGGCTGGACTCTTGAAGATGTTGAATACGGCCGTGTATTGCTGTCAAACAACGGTGAGACCTGTGCGCTTAACATGACGCTTACCGGCGGTGGAATTTCTCCGAGTTCAAGCGTAACACGAAAATCAGCCGATGCTGAAAAGATAGATTTTTCCGCAGTACGGAAAGCTGACAAAGATAAAGAGGGGTATATGCCGCGCAGCGTGCTGGACAAACTGCTTATGAACCCGTACGACGAAATAGGCAAGATGAAAATGGTTCCTGCCGACGGCGGAGGAATGAAGCTTGAAAGAATATCGGCAGATAGTGTTCTCGGTCTTGCAGGGGTTCACGAGGGAGATGTTGTAAAAGCGGTTAACGGAGTCAATATATCGAATCTAAGCGACCTGTCAAACGCCATAAATTCGATGATGTCAGGTTCCCGCTTTGATGTTTCCGTGCAGCGCGGTGGTGCTGTCATGGATTTGAAGTATAGCGTGAACTAAATGCTGCTCAAGAGAAACGCAGGCTTTACGCTTATGGAGGTAATGTTTGCTGTTGCAGTCCTGTCGCTTACGGCGGCTGCGGCGCTTAAACTTGTTGTTTTATCGCAAAACAGCTTAATAGCGGCAAAGACAAGCGAAGATTTTTTGCTGACGGCAGAAAAAATGCGGTCGAAAATTCTTGCGGGTGAGCTTGCGGAAAACGGAAAAGATGAAAATTTGCGCTGGAGCACGTCGGAAAAACAGAAAGAGTTTTTTACGGCGGATTTCGGCAAACTTGATTTCAGCAAAAAAACAGATGAAATCAAGGCAGATGCAAATTTCAGATGGCGTGAGCTAGAGCTTGAAGACAGCAAAACAAAGAAAAAAATGAAAATCGTTCTGCCGTCGGCGGAACAGCAAAATATCGGCAATAATATTTCAACGCAATAGATTGGGAGAGGTTAAGATGAAAAAAATCATAGCAGTAGTTCTTGCGGTTTCAATGCTGACAACGGTTTTACCGCCTGCCTTGTTTGCTGCTGACCAGGAAGAGCAGAATCTTGTAACTGCTGCGCGGGAAATGCGCAAAACAGGAAAAGTGCAGATGAATTTCAACGAGCTTGAAGTTTCTAAGTTCATCCACTTCATGTCCGAGGTGCTCGGCGAGAACATTGTTGTAGATCCTTCTGTTGCCGGCAAGGTTTCTGTAATTTCTCCGAAAGAAGTATCTGTAAAGGAAGCACGTCAAGTTATGCTTTCAGTGCTTGAAATGAATAATCTCGCAATTCAGGATATGGGCGGTTATGCGAAGGTAGTGCCTTTAAGCGCTGGTCCAAGCACAAGCAGCAATGTGTATTCTGGACAGTACAGCGTAGAGCCCGGCGAAGCAGTTGCAGTTCAGGTTGTTCCTCTTAAATATGTAAAAGCAGATTTTGTTATGGCCCCTCTTAAAACCTCTTTACCTGGTCTCAATGTGTCTGCTGCGTCAAACGGTTCCTCTGTCGTTATAACAGGCAAAGAATCTCTGCTGAACAAAGCCACTAAAATTATCCGTGCAGTTGACCAACAGAATGCCATGCGCATTATCAAGGTCTTTACACTCAAATATGCCGCTGCACAATCAATAGAAGCTATCCTCAATGCAATGGGCAAAGATGCTTCATCAAAACTTTCAGGGGTGTTTGCCGTCGGCGACGCGCGTACGAAAAAACTTTCCGTCGCCGGCAGCGCGCAAAATCTTCGCGAAACTGAACGTATCCTTAGACAGCTTGACGTTCCCTCACGTGCACAGAGGTATCATGTCTATAAACTGCAGAATGCCGATGCAAAGGTTGTTGCGGAGCAGCTGACAAAAATTCTTTCAGGTCTTGCGTCTGCAAGGGCAACTGCCAGTGGCGGAAGTACTACCGCAGCCGCAGATCCAACTATAAACCGTGCTACAGTAGTCCCTGACCTCCCTACAAACACACTTGTATTTATGGCATCACAGGAAGAATTTGATTCACTGAAATCAGTTCTCCGGCAACTTGACGTGCGGCCGCGTCAGGTGCTTTTGCGCGGGCTCATTGCCGAGGTTAACTTGACGAAGCTCAAAGGTGCAGGAATTGACTGGGCAGCATGGGGCGGAAAAATGGTTGGAGACGTTGTCGGAGCTGCCAACGTACAGCTTGGCAACACATCAGTTCCAAACGAAATTATGTCGCTTTACGAAAAAATGGTGACAAGGGAAACCTATCATGATACTGCGTCAGGAGGCTACACAACTACAAATACAGACGGAGCAGGGCTTATTTACGCATACGTTCAGCTGCTGAATAAATATGATGCCATAAATGTTCTTTCCATGCCTCAGATCATGTGTACGGATAATCTTGAAAGCCACCTTCAAGTCGGTCAGGTTATTCCGCAGCTCAAAGGCAGTATGACTGATAAAACCAATACAACGTCCGTAACAAACAGTTATGACTATAAAGACGTCGGGCTTATTCTTACTCTCACACCGCATATTAGAAGCGGTGATCTTGTCGCACTTGATATTCAGCAGAGTACGGAAGAACTGCTTACGACCACCAGTTCGAATACACCGATTACTTCAAAACGCGAAATCAAAACGAATGTTCTTGCTGCCAACGGGCAGACGATTGTACTCGGAGGTATGATTAAGGAAACTGAAAAAGTTATGCGTAGCCGCGTACCGTTCTTCTCCTACATACCGCTTATCGGTCATCTGTTTAAAAGCAGTGACAAGGAACGTGAAAAAATTGATCTTATGGTATTTCTCACACCAGAAATTCTTCAGACACCTGAAGATGCTAGCCGTGTTACTGGCGACATCGTTAATAAACGCAACAGTCTCAGTCCTGCGGAATTTGAACAGCTAAGAAAGAATAGTAAAGACTTTGAAAAGGCTACATCAAAACGTGAGGTTGAAACGCCGCTGCTTAATCCGTTGACTGAGCAAGAAAAAACTGAAAAAGCAGAGAAAGAGCGTATGGAAAGGGAAAAGAAACAGAAAGAGCAGATGAAAGAATAGTTGCATGATAAAAAATATTTCTGCTGAAAAAATACTTGAACTGATGCCGGAGGGAGTTAGTCTTGATGCTCTCCGTGACAGTGGTTTTCTGCCGCTTGAAAAAGATAGCAGCCAGCTTACTGTTGCATTAGCCAATATACAGGCCGTTGTGTCTGCACAGATTTTTGCTTCTGCGGCTGGCTGTTCGCTGAAAACGGAATTTGTTTCTGAGGAGGAACTGCAGAAACTTACAGCTGAACTTTATAACCTTAAAAGTGGTGTGGCTGATTCTACACTTAACGAAATTGAAGAAGTTGAAGACCTTTCCGCACTTGCGCGGCAGGAGGTTATGAGTGACGCAGTGGACGCGCCTGTAGTGCGCCTTGTAAACGGCATACTTATGGAAGCGCTTAAAGAAAGGGCAACAGATATTCACGCAGAACCTTATGAGGATAAACTGGTCGTACGTTATCGTATAGATGGTGTGTTGCATGATAAATATGCACTTTCAAAAGGACATCAGGCCCCTTTTACAAGCAGGATTAAGGTTATGTCCGGCATGGATATAGCAGAGCGTTTTGTTCCGCAGGACGGTCGCATAGGTATATCTGCCGGAGAGCGGATGGTTGATATTCGTGTTAGTGCACTGCCTACACAGCACGGAGAAAGGCTTGTCCTTCGTCTGCTTGACAAAGCACGCGGCCTTCTTACGCTTGAAGATTTGGGCATGAAACCGCGTGAAAAAGAAGAGCTTGAAAAACTTATACGCCGTCCTAACGGTATGATACTTTTTACAGGACCAACAGGAAGCGGAAAAAGCACTTCTCTTTACGCAATTCTGCAGGCACTTGCCCGTCCTGAAGTTAACATAATTACAGTAGAAGATCCTATAGAATATGACCTTCCCGGAGTAGGGCAGGTACAGGTGAACGAAAAAGCTGGTCTTACCTTTGCTGCATCACTTCGTTCGATACTCCGTCAGGATCCTGATATAATAATGATTGGTGAAATGCGAGATTTTGAAACGGCGCATATAGGAATACAGTCTTCGCTTACCGGACATCTTGTTTTCTCGACACTGCATACGAACGATTCGATTTCTGCAGTGACTCGTCTTACAGATATGGGAATAGAGCCTTATCTTGCAGCAGGCTCTTTGCTTGGAGTTGTTGCCCAGCGTCTTGTGCGCAGAGTCTGTCCGCACTGTGCAGACGAAACAGATTCTTACGGGGTTATTAAAGATGCGGGCGTTGCAAAAACAATGAGGGGCAGAGGATGTGAAAAATGCGGATATACAGGCTATTTGGGGCGTTTAGGGCTTTATGAGCAGTTTAACGTCACAGCTGAAATACGTGAAGCAATATCGCATAGTGCATCATCAGGAGAACTTCGTGCCATTGCATGTAAACAGGGTTTTCATACGCTTTTTGAACTTGGTCTTGAAGCTGTCAGAAATGGTGAAACTACACCCGAAGAAATGCTTCGGGTTGTCGGAGGAGCATAACTCTTGCCTTTTTATACAACAGAGGTTTATACCTCAAAAGGAGAAAGGAAAATTCTGCGTCTTGAGGCTGCTGGAGAAAATGAACTGCTTCGGGAACTCTCGTCTGATGGCAGTATTGTCATATCTATCGAAGAAGACAAAGCAGACGCAGGCGGTTTTTTCATAAGGAAAAAACGCAGTTTGCCGCTTTATGAACAGCAGCTTTTTTGTAACACACTCTGCTCCTTCATGCGAAGCGGACTGCCTGTTACCGAAATTCTTGACCTATTAGGAAAACAGACTAAGGATAAAAATCTCTGCTTTGTGTATGTAAAATTGCGTGAATCTGTAGAAAACGGCAAAACTCTTGCCGCATCCATGCAGGAACTTGGCGTATTCAGAGACAGCCTTGTCGGTATGGTTGAGAGCGGTGAAAAATCAGCATCTCTAGCAGATTTGCTTGAGCGGGCTGCTGAACTGTTTTCAAACGAAATTTCGTTGCGCCGTAAGATCAAATCAGCGCTTACATATCCCTTGCTTATGCTTTTTGTGGGACTTGGTGTAGTAATATTTCTGCTTTCATTTGTAGTACCAAAATTGACGGAAATAGTTGTTCAGTCGGGAGCTGAACTTCCGTTTGTTACAAAACTGCTGATTTTTATATCGCACACAGTGCGCATAACAATACTTCCGCTGCTTGCTACAGTTGCAATTGTAGGTTACAGATTCTGGAAACAGAATAAAAAAATTGAGATTCCTTTTTTTAAAGATATAAAAAGCAATCTTGATTTTGCGATGATATTTTCACAACTGGGGACACTGACTAAAGCTGGTATTCCTCTTGTGAACGCGCTGAAACTGACAGAACCGCTTGATTCTGTCCAGGGAAGGCTTAGTGAAGTCGCAAAACAGATAAAACAGGGATATCGTTTTTCTCAGGGACTTGAAAAAGAAGGCAGTTTCCCCGACGAAATTATTACTGTAATTCGAGTTGGAGAAACAGGTGCTGATTTGCCGGGTAATCTGCTAAGGCTTGGACAAAACTGTTGGGAATATGCGCAGACCTCTATGGAGCGATGGGCAAACCTTGCAGAGCCTGTAATTATACTGGTTATGGGTGTATTGGTAGGTTTTGTTGTTATTGCGGTTTTTTTACCAATATTTAATCTGTCATCACTTGCCGGAATATAGTTGGATAACGGCTGAGTATAGCAGGAAAACAGTATACCGTAGGCATTGTCTGGCATTGGCATAAGGTGCGCCATATTCCTTTGCACAGTATCCACTTGTTTTGCTGATTGTGTGCATGTACAGTTGTTATATCAGTATTTATATTTGAGTTATCAGCAAAATTTTTTAATACTCTTGCTGAACTAATATAAATGAGCATTATGCTGATTATAATAAAACGGAGGTAAAAAAAATGAAAAGACACAGTGGTTTTACTTTAATCGAAATTATGATTGTAGTTGTTATTATCGGTATGCTGGCTGCTCTCGTAGGACCTCGTCTCATTGGTCAGAGTGATGAAGCAAAGATAAAGACAACAAAAGTGCAAATTTCGCAGCTTGAACAGACCCTCGGACTTTTTCAGCTTGACAACGGCTTTTTCCCGACAACGGAGCAGGGGCTTGCGGCACTTGTCAATGCACCTACAATTCCGCCAGAACCAATGAACTATAAACAGGGCGGATATATGAAGAAACTGCCGAAAGATGCTTGGGGAAGAGAATTTATCTACATTTGTCCCGGACAACACGGAGATTTTGATATTATTTCCTACGGTTCTGACGGCGCCGAAGGCGGGGAAAACAGCGCCAAAGACCTTAACAACTGGGAATGACGAAGATACGGTAAAATATGCAGTTGAAAAATTCGCGATAAAAGGTTATACTATACCAAGTTCGAAATATTGACAATTCATCGAAAGGAAGTGACATCATGAAGAAAGCAGTATTCATTCTCGCAGCACTTTGTGCAGTATTCAGCGTAGCAACGGCATTCGCAGCAGACGGTGTTGTGAACACAGATGCGGTCCTTGCGAACTATCCGAAGTTTGTACAGGCGCGCCAGCAGATTGCAACACTCGCACAGCAGAAAGACGCGGCAATCCGTGCTGAAAAAGACAAAGCAAAACAGCAGAAACTTGCACAGGGAGCGCAGCAGGAACTTATGCAGGAAGAACAGAAACTTATGGGACCTGTTCTCAGCGACGTACGTGCCGCAATAGCAAAAGTTGCGAAAGCGAAAAAACTCGGTATGGTACATGCAGCAGGCACAGTCCTTTACGGCGGTACAGATATTACTCAGGATGTTATTACACAGCTTACAAAATAGCATTGCAGTGAATAAAAAAAGACTCCGTAAAGGAGTCTTTTTTTATTCACTGCAGGTAAGGGCCTTTTTCCATGCCGCAAATTTTTCGCTGTCACGCCCTGCGCATGCAGGAGATGTTGAAAGCAGTTGTATAAACGGTATTGGCGGTGTACTGAAAAACTTCACGTAGGTCTGATAAGCAAAACTGCCATTGAAAAGTATTCTTTTAACAGCCGGATATTTTGCAAGGAATGCCGGAATGTCATTTACTTGTGCGTTTCTTATTGCGCTGTCTGCACTGCCTTTGCGGCTGGCGCACTTGACAACGTCCCATATTGCGATATGGTGTTTAAGAGCTGTTGCTTTACGCAGCTCGTAATCTTCTGTATAAGGCTCGCCGAAAGCTGTAAAAAGATAATACCAGAAACGGTTATGCGGGTTGCCGTAGTACTGTTGTCTGCTGAGAGACAGCACGCTTGGCAAAGAACCCAGAACGAGAAGTCTGCAGTTTTTGTCAGTAACAGCTTCAAAACAGTTTTCCATAAACACATTCCTCCCGTAACAAATTATAGCAGAAATACCTGTTATCTGTTTTTAGGCAATTTAGATAATTTATCCCCAAAATATCCTGCCACCAAATGTTGTAGTTGTAAATTTTATCAATAGTGATATAGTATTGCAGTTGAAGATAATATGCATCAACTGATGTCAAAGAGGACGAATGGTGATAGGTAATGATTAAATTCAGTAAATCAGCCAACAGAATCGCGGCGATGATATTAATATTTGTGGCAGGTGTGCTTATGGCACTTGCATGTCGTACAAATGAGTGTTATGTCTTTGCTGCGGCGAAACCGGTGACGGACAAAGAGGTAACTGTAAGCAGGAAAAATGCCGCACCGTCCTATCAGAAACTTTATCCTGATTTTTACGCTCCTGCAAAACCTGTTGTACAAACCCCTGATGACAAAACAGTATATTTGACCTTTGATGATGGACCAAGTAAACAGACAGCGCGTCTACTTGATATACTGGATAAAGAAAACGTAAAGGCAACTTTCTTTGTTGTTGGATTGGGCGGAAATTCATCTTTGCCGCTTATACGCAGAGCGGCACAGAGCGGACATACAGTTGGTATGCACTCAAACACACACAATTATAAGTATATATATGGTTCGGTTGAAAACTACCTTGCCGATATGCACAAGATATTTGTAACTATAAAAGAGACGACTGGAATAACTCCAACAGTATTTCGTTTCCCTGGAGGCAGTGTCAGCAATGTAAACGGAAAAGTCAGAGATGCTGTGATGGCTGAAATGTTACGTAGAGGTTTTGTGCCTTATGACTGGTCTGTAGAAGCGAGTGATGCCGTAAAACATTCACTTTCCGCTGACAAAATTGTTTCCAATGTTGTCAGTCATGTTCCTAACAGCAGACGTCCCATAATTGTGCTCATGCATGACTCACAGCCGCGAAAGACCACTGTGGATGCAGTCGGACCTATAATTAAACAACTAAAAAACCGCGGATACAGATTTGATAAACTCACGCCATCGGTGAAGCCGGTGCTTTTTAGGGTGCCGTCTGCAAAACAACAGCGAAAAAAGAAAACAGAAGGTTAACTTGAAATTAAAAAGACTCCGAACGATTGGAGTCTTTTAATTATTAAATGAACAGAGAAAGCAACAGAATATACTTCTCTTTTTTGAAGTTTAAACGTAAGATAATAAAGAGATATGTAAGGAATATGATTGAAGGCAGGTGAACAAAATGAAAAGGGAAAAACTGCTGGATAATATCGGCCGGCAGATTGTGCAAATACTTCAGGAAGATGCCAGAATTTCTTTTAACGAACTGTCCAGAAGAACAGGACTTTCATCTCCTGCCGCTGCCGAGCGCGTCAGAAAACTTGAAGATGCCGGTATTATAACAGGCTATAAAGCAACAGTAGACCCGCTCAAAATTGGTTATGCGATAATGGCTTTTGTGCGTCTGAATTCTTCGATCGCATATCTTGCCAAGGCTGATGATATTGCGCGTAAAATTCCAGAAGTACTTGAATGTCACCATCTTACCGGAAGTGACGGAGTAATGCTTAAAGTAGTTGTTGAATCTGTCGGCGAACTTGAAAGTCTTGTTGCAAAATTTGCGGAATGTGGAATTTCAACAACTTCAATAGCGCTTTCATCGCCGATAAGTGACAGAATGATTATACCGCCTGTAGGAGGGAAACAAAAATGAATGAAACAATAAAAACAATATTTGAACGCAGAAGCATTCGCAAATTCACGAATGAAGTTGTGTCTGCCAAAGACCAAGAGCTGCTACTTGCAGCAGCGTTTGCCGCACCGTCGGCAAAAAATCAGCGAGGGACGGATTTTGTCGTCATTGAAGACCGAAATACGCTCAACACACTTGCAGACAATCTGCTTTATGGCAAAATGCTTTATCAGGCACCGCTTTGCATTGCTGTCTGTTCGGAGACAAAACGTGGCGGCGAAGATCTGGTGCTTTGGGAAGAAGATGCTGCGGCAGCCATAGAAAATATACTTGTAGCTGCAAAATCATTGGGACTTGGCTCAGTTTGGCTTGGCATACTTGCGCGCGAAGACAGAGAAGACAAAGTGCGCGAAATCCTCGGTGTGCCGAAGGAAATCCGAATAGTCGGCCTTGCCGCAATCGGATATCCTGACGAAGAAAAAGAGCCTCACGGAGAAATAAACGAGGCAAGAGTACATAAAGAAAAGTGGTAGCACTGCGCCGGCAGAAATGCCGGCGTTTTTTTGTGCCCAAGAGTATGCATACAGATATTCGATTTTGTGATTTTTGGGAGTTTTTTGTAGTTACCGGGACAAATTGCCGCTTTAAGTAGATTTTTACTGCAAAAAATGATATAATATAACAGTTATAGAGGGCAAAATCCGCTGCTTATTTTGGAGCGGGAAATGTGGTTACGGAGGCTTTAAAATGAATCACGATTCAAACCAGATTAATCTTTTTGAAATAGGCAGGGTCAATGCTCTTCCGATTGAAGATGAGATTAAAACCAGTTATATCAACTATGCGATGTCTGTTATAGTAGGACGTGCGATTCCTGATGCACGCGATGGACTGAAACCTGTTCAGCGCCGTGTGCTTTGGGATATGCTTGAACTAGGGGTGCGTCACAATCAGCAGACGAAAAAATCGGCGCGTATTGTCGGTGATACAATGGGTAAATATCACCCGCACGGTGATGCTTCAATTTATGATACCATGGCACGTCTTGCGCAGGATTTTAACCTGCGTTATCCGCTTGTAGAGGGGCAAGGTAATTTTGGTTCAATAGATGGAGACCCCCCTGCGGCTATGCGTTACACTGAGGCTAGACTTCAGCTGCTCGGAGAAGAAATGCTTGCTGATATTAACGAAGAAACTGTTGACTGGATGCCTAACTTTGATGAATCACTCATGGAGCCTACTGTACTTCCTTCTCGTATCCCAAACCTTCTTGTAAACGGTACTACAGGTATTGCAGTAGGCATGGCTACCAATATGCCGCCTCACAATCTCGGAGAGACTATAGATGTGTGCTGTGCGCTGCTTTCAGATCCAGAAATTGAGCTTTCCGAACTTGTTAAGTTAATGCCAGGGCCTGATTTTCCGACAGGTGGAATTATTATGGGCAGAGACGGCATTATGGATGCGTATAGGACGGGCAGAGGCAAAATAATTCTTAGAGGCCGCGCAGATATTGTCGAAGGCAACAGAGGGAAAAGCTCAATTGTTATTACAGAAATCCCGTATGCAGTGAACAAAACGACATTTATTGAAACGATTGCAAAGTGTGTGCAGGCAGGACAGATTGACGGAGTATCGGACCTGCGCGATGAATCTGACCGCGAAGGCATGCGTATAGTTATAGACACGAAGGCTGACGCAGACCCCAATCTTGTTCTTCGTCAGCTTTATAACCGCACTCAGCTTCAGACAACATTCGGTGTTATCAACCTTGCAATTCTTGACGGTCAAACAAGGGAACTTAGCCTTAAAGACATGGTTAGTATTTTCCTTGACCACCGCCGTGAAGTTGTACGCCGGCGTACGGAATACCGTCTGCGCAAAGCAGAAGAACGCGCGCACATTGTCGAAGGCCTGCTTAAGGCACTTGATATAATCGACGAAGTTATTCAGACAATCAAAGCATCAGAAAATGCTGCAGCTGCAAGAAATGCTCTTGTCGCCAATCTCGGTTTCACCGAAATTCAAGCACAGGCAATTCTTGATATGAAACTGCACAGACTTACTGGACTTGAAAGGAACAAACTAGACCTTGAAATGCAGCAGCTCCGTGCGGATATTGAGCGTTACCGCAGTATTCTCGGAAGCAGTTTTATTCTTGACTCTGTTGTCAAAAGCGAACTTATTGAAGTCAAAGGGCAATACAGCGATAAACGCCGTACGGATATTGAAGACGGAGGTCTTGAAGAAGTCAATGACGAGGATCTTATTCCTGAAGAAGATATTGTAATTGCGCTTAGCCGCGATGGCTATGTACGCAGAATGCCGCTTGCTGATTACCGTGTTCAGGGGCGCGGAGGAAAAGGTGTTAAAGGTGTTTCGACAAAAGCTGAGGATGAAATAGCAATTCTCCAAACAACAACAACGCACCGCCAGCTTTTCCTCTTTACGGATAAGGGTAAGGTTTACGGAATGAAGGGTTATATGATTCCGCAGCCGAAAACTGGCAAAGGAAAACTGATTTCAACGCTTGTGCAGCTTGAACAGGACGAAAAGGTCGTTGCTATTAAAGACAAAGATGCAGATGATGCCAAATTCATCTTCTTTGTTACGAAGAATGGTATTGCAAAACGACTTCCTGTCCAGGAGCTTGACGGACTAACGCGTGCGGGCAGAAGAATTCTTGGGCTCACCGAAGGTGATAATATTGCAAGAATACAGGTGACACACGGCACTGACGAACTGCTCTTTACAACGGCAAAGGGTCAGACGATACGTGTTCCTGAAGAAGAATTCAGACCACTCGGAAGACAGGCACAAGGTGTTAAAGGCATCCGCCTTGATGATGGTGACTACGTTGTAGGCTGCGATGTTGTTACAGATGGGTATCAAGTTCTGTTTATTTCATCAAAAGGTATAGGTAAACGTACCGAATATGCTGAATTTACAACACATCATCGTGGCGGCTACGGTGTACGCTCAATGAAGCTTACGGCTAAAACAGGTGACCTTGTCGGCGCATGGGGTGTAGATGATGAAGAAGAAATTATTATCATTTCAGCAAACGGTCGTATTGTGCGTATTCCTGTAAAACAGATTTCAATTCTCAGCAGAACGGCTACAGGATACACCGTAGCGCGGCTTGATGAAGGCGATTCAATTGCTGATATCAGCATTGTTCGCAATGTAGACGAGGACTAGGTTTTGTTTAAAATTTCCCCGTACGGCTGGTTTGAAGTAGGCTTGTTCGGATTTGTGTTTATAGCAGCCTGCTGTGTGGCGAGTTATCTTGCGATAATTCTGTTTCTGCCTTTGGCGTTTTTTATATATTTCTTCAGAGACCCAGACAGAGAACCTGAAGCAGAAGAAGGCTGGTTATCGCCGGCAGACGGCAAGGTCGTTGAGATTATCGATGCTGAGCATGAATATCTTGGACATGCTGTAAAGATTGGCATTTTCATGAACGGCTACGATGTGCATGTCAACCGTTTCCCGACTACAGCCACCGTTGAATATGTTAGATATGTTCCCGGCAAAAAAAAGGTTGCTTTTGCGCCCAAGGCAAGCGACATAAATGAGCGGTTCTATGTTGGTGCAAAATCAGCTGACGGCCGCTTTCTGCTTTGTCAAATAGCCGGATTTATGGCACGGCGAATTACAAAAGACGTGGCAGTCGGTGATGAATATGGACGCGGGGAGCGTTACGGCATGATTAAGTTGGGTTCTAAGGTGGACCTGTATCTTCCTGCTTCAATAAGGCCTTCGATAAATGTCGGTGACCTTGTGAGAGCTGGCAAAACAGTGGTGGGAGTGAAAAGAAATGAAAGACCAGAATAGCGCAAAAATTCCTGTAAATGTTATCATTCCGAATATCATTACAAGCGGCAGTGTCTTCTGTGGTATAGCCTCACTGATTATGACAATGCAGGATCGTTTCAATGCAGCGGCTCTGCTTATCTTTTTTGCTGTATTTTTCGATTTCATGGACGGGAGAGTTGCGCGCAAACTTAACGGGAGCAGTGCTTTTGGAGAGCAGCTTGACAGTCTTGCTGATGCGTTAAGTTTCGGTGCTGCTCCTGCAATTCTTGTTTATGCGGTATACCTCAGCAATTCAAAAGCGACCACATATCTCGGAGGAGCTGCAGATGCGCTCGGAATTATGGCAACGGCATTTTTTGCATTGTGCGGAATACTCCGCCTTGCGCGTTTTAATGTTTCTCACGTGCCTGCGGGACCGTTTCAGGGGCTTCCTATTCCTGCTGGAGGACTGACGCTGGCATCTCTTGCGCTTGCGCGGTTTGAAATTTCACCTCTTATAGTAATGCTCGGCATGTTTTTTGTCGGTGTGCTTATGGTAAGTTCCATACCTTACTGCAACGCAAAAAAAGTACACAACGACAATGTAATAAAATGGAAACTGTATTTTATGATTGTACTTATTGCCGCAATCTTCTATTTCCTGCACTTCAAAGGATTTATAGTAGTTTCTTTGATCTATATTGCAACAGGAATTTTTGGAATTGACCTTGCAAAGTGGGGAACGAAAAAAGAAGATTAAAAATGAATTACGAATTGCGGTGTTGGCGTAAATGCCAAAGTTTGAAGTTGAAGCAGCTATCAGCACGCAGCAGTTAGCATGTAAGGTCAGGATGTAGAAAAAACAGCACTGATCACTGCGCAGCGTGATAGGCATCTTCAGCGGTTAAGTGAGTAAAATGAACGTACGGGTTAAGGAGCGCAGCGGTTGTCCGGATAACGGTTTTGAAGTTTTATGTTTCGTATTTCATATTTGTTTCTGAAAGTACAAAGCGAGGTACGAGGGCACTATATATATACCGGAGAACCAGAAATCCTGATTATTAAAACGGGAGTGAACTGAAAATGAAAAAAATTATGACAGGCAATGAGGCAATAGCCAGAGGCGCATGGGAAGCAGGTTTGCATGTTGCCGCAGCTTATCCTGGGACACCGTCAACAGAAATTCTTGAAAATATTTCAACTTATCCTGAAATTTACTGTGAATGGGCACCGAACGAAAAGGTTGCTGTAGAGGTTGCTGCGGGAGCTGCTTTTGCAGGTGCGCGTTCTATGGCGGCAATGAAACATGTTGGACTTAACGTTGCGGCAGATCCGTTCTTCACTCTTGCATACACAGGAATTTCTGGCGGTTACGTTATCAACGTCGCCGACGACCCCGGTATGTTTAGTTCACAGAATGAACAGGACAGCCGTTTTTACGCGTCTCACGCGAAGGTGCCTATGCTTGAGCCTTCCGACAGTCAGGAGGCGCACGATTTTGTCAAACTGGCATTTGAAATCTCGGAAAAATATGATGCTCCCGTGCTTTTCCGCGTCACCACGCGCGTATGTCACAGCAAATCGCTTGTTGAAGTCGGAGAAAGAGTTCCAGCCGAAGTTAAGCCGTACGCGAAAAATACGCCGAAATATGTTATGTCTCCTGCTAACGCAAGACAGAGAAAGGTTGTGCTTGAACAGCGTCTCAAAGAGCTTCAGGCGTTCAGCGAAACAACGGAACTCAACAGAATTGAAAGCAACGGCAGCAAAATAGGCGTCATTACAAGTGGAATTTCCTATCAGCACGCTCAGGAAGTGTTCGGCGATACAGTTGACTATCTGAAACTCGGTTTCACCTTCCCGCTTCCACCGGAGCTTATAATGAATTTCGCGAACGCGCATGACGAAATCTACGTCATAGAAGAAAACGAGCCGTACATTGAAGGCTTTGCAAAACAGCTCGGCGTTGACTGCGTAGGCAGAGAAAAATTACCGTTTATCGGCGAACTTACGCCTGAAATTATCCGTCGCGCCTTTGTTCCAGCAGTTGAAAATAAAGGCAGTTACGAGGTAGATGCAAAAGCACCTCCCCGTCCGCCAGTGCTTTGCCCTGGCTGCACGCACAGAGGCTTCTTCTACGAAATCGCCAAATACAAAGATAAAATCATCACGGCGGCAGACATCGGCTGTTACACGCTTGGAGCTGTTCCTCCTCTTGGGGTCAACGATTCCGTGCTCTGCATGGGCGCGTCAATTTCGGGAGGCATAGGCTTCCGCAAAGCGCTTGACAAAGCAGGCGATGGCAGAAAGGTGTTTGCCGTAATAGGCGACTCCACTTTCTTTCATTCCGGAATTACGGGACTTATAGATGCTGTCGTAAACAAGGCAGCAATAGTTATTAGTATTCTTGACAACCGCATTACGGCAATGACGGGACATCAAGAAAACCCCGGCACAGGTAGAACTCTTATGGGAGAGATTACTCATCAGGTTGACCTTGAAGCGTTGTGTCTTGCCTGCGGTGTGAAAAAGGAAAATCTGCGCATCGTTGACCCTTATGACCTCAAAGCGACTGGTGAAGCAGTGAAAGCAGGCTATGAAGCGAAAGAACCGTTTGTAATCATCACAAAACGCCCCTGCGCGCTCATCAAAGAGGTTATGAAAGAACGTGCGAAAATGAAATGCGCGGTTGACCGCGCAAAGTGCATAGGTTGCAAGCTGTGTCTCAAAGCGGGCTGCCCTGCGCTTATGGTTGAAGACGGAAAAGCAAAGATAGACAGGGCAATGTGCAACGGCTGTGAAATATGCGCTCAGATCTGTCCGAAAAAAGCAATTTCAAGGGAGGATTTGTAAGATGAACGACACCAAAAGCATTCTTCTTGTCGGCGTAGGCGGTCAGGGAACAATTCTTGCGTCAAAAATTCTCTCAGAAGGACTTGCGCGCAAAGGTTTTGATATCAAAATGTCGGAAATTCACGGCATGTCGCAGCGCGGCGGCTCTGTTTCAACCCATGTGCGCTACGGTATAAAGGTTAGCTCGCCGATAGTTTCCGAAGGTGAAGCAGACGTTCTTGTCGCGTTTGAAAAATCTGAGGCAGTTCGCTGGCTCAATTATCTTAAAAAGGGCGGCTGGCTTGTCGTTAACAACTACGAAATTAAGTCGCTGCCCGTGCTGACAGGACTTGCTGAATATCCTGACGGCGTTGTCGAGCAGCTTGAAAAATCGGTTGACAACATCAAGGTTTTTAACGCGACGCAGATAGCGCGCGAACTCGGCAACGAAAAAGCGCAGAACATTGTGCTGCTCGGTGCGCTCATAAAGGCGCTCGGAATTGACGACATGGACTGGGACAGCGTGCTTGAACAGCTTATGCCGGCAAAAGTGCTTGAACTCAACAAAAAAGCGCTCCGCGAAGGCATGGCGCAGTAGAATACAGCAGGCAGTATGTAAGTTGTAGAAAACAGAGTTTAGAACAAGAAAATCCGCCATTGGCGGATTTTTACTTTGCTGATTGTCTGCTCGTACTAAAGAACAACTTGCGCATTGTTAACGATTTTACGTTCAAACAACTTGCGTATTGTTAATGGTAATTGGCAGTATTGCTCTAAAACCATTACAACCGCTGAAAAAATCCGTTGTTAGCACGGATTTGAGTGTTATTGCCTGCTAACTGCTGAACAATTTAAGCGCTGTGCGTGAATTTTGTGGCGCCTCGTTCGTCATAGGTATATATTGTACTGCCGACGCGCACGTTGACCGTTGTGCCTGTATAACCGTGGAGTTCTCCCGTTTTCGTGTAAAGCACGCGGTTGCTCTCATCGTAAACGTAAACGCTTGAACCCTTCTGAATTGCTACTGCTATGGACATAATGTTTTCCTTCCTTTCAATTTTTACGGATTCAGTTTATTTGCGAAACTGCTGTACGTCAAGCCGTACAGCCTTGCCAAGTCTGCGCTTTGCTGCAAGCAAAAGCAGATTGGAAAGCAGAAGAGCGACAGTCAGAGGCCCTACCCCTTTGGGGACAGGCGAAAACGCGGCAAGGGTGTCTTCTTCGCAGGGAAGCATATCGCCTGTCAGTTTTCCGTTGACGAAATTTGTCCCTACGTCTGCAACCCATGCCGTTTTTTTGAGCTTTTTAGGGTCTAAAATGCCCGCTTTTCCCGCTGCGGAGATAACTATGTCGGCGCTTGAAACAGCGCTGTCAAAGACCTCCTGAGATGTGCCTGTGTGGCACACCGTTACGGTAGCGTTTCTGTGCTGCGCAAGAAGCGCTGCCGCACGGCCGACGTTGGGGCTTCGTCCGATAATCGTGCAGCGTTTTCCGGAAAAGTCCATGCCGTAATATTCAAGCAGAAGAATTGCGGAATGTGCCGTGCAGGGAAGCGGAATGTCCGTTTCGCCGAGATACAGCCGTCCGAGATTTTCCGGTAAAACGCCTTCAATGTCTTTTTGCGCAGGCATAAGCGCGCGCGTTTCGTTGACGTTCCAACCTTTCGGCAGCGGTGTCATAAGAATAATTGCATCAATATCGGGATTTTTGGCGATTTTACCAAATTCCGCCGTGAATTTTTCCTTTGATATATCGGCGGGAAACTGTATATGTTCAGCAAGCGCGCCGACTTCGCGCGCCGCTTTCAACTGGCTTCCGACGTAGTTTAGCGAGGCAGCGTCATCGCCAACCTGAACAGCCGCAAGTCTCGGTGTGAACGGAAGTTTTGAAATTTCCTGTGCAATCCAGGCGCGTATTTGTTGTGCGGGCGTTCTGCCCTCAAGCAGAAGTGTCATTAGTTTTTCTCCGTTTCGTTGATTTTGTCGTTGACCTTTTTGAGGTATTGCCCGATGCCCTCATGTACGACGAGATCTGCAATACAGTCCATTGGAGTTTCATCGCGGTTGATTATCACAAGCTTTGCGCCGCACTGTTTTGCCTGCCGTGGAAAATAATTTGCCGGAGAAACCGTGAGAGACGAGCCGAAAACGATAAAGGTATTGCAGCGCGAACTCCAGCGGTCGGCAAGCGTAAGTGGCTCGTTAGGAAGCATTTCGCCGAAAAGCACAATTCCGGGGCGCAGTTTTCCGCCGCATTCGCAGCGTTCACCGTTCAAAAAGCCTTCATCTGTATCGTACAGCCTGCCGCATTTCTGACAGCGTACGGGAAGCATGCTGCCGTGAAGCTCAGCGACATTTTTTGAGCCTGCGCGCTGATGAAGTCTGTCGATATTCTGTGTGATAACGCCGATGAGATAACCCGCTTCCTCCCATTCGGCAATGATTTTATGACCGATATTGGGCTTTATGCTTTCGGGAACGTAAAGGCGCGCTTTGTAAAACGAGCGGAATTTGTCATAATTATGAAGCACCGCGTCAATAGAGCACATTTCCATAGGGTCTGCTTCAGCCCATAAGCCTGTGCGTGAGCGAAAATCCTGCAATCCTGACTCTGTGCTTAACCCTGCGCCTGAAAAAACCGTAACTTTTCCGGCCTTTACGCGCTCGGCAAGCCAGTAAATCCCTTCTTCGTAATTCATAAAAAAGCCTCCCTTGTATTCACCAGTATTATACATTAGCGTTCAGCATTTAGCCAAAAGATTTTTATTGCCGGCAGCCAAATGACCGCAAGGAACAGCAAGCGTTTTTCTTCAGCGCAAATACCGGCGTCCCATATACCCCTGATTTCTGACTTAAGAATTACGAATTTTGCTTTTATACTCCCACCTCCCGTTTTTCGTACCCACATGTTCTATAGACACTTACTATACATGACATGCTGCGTGCTGAATACAGTCAAAAAAATGTGTATCGGTCTATTTTTTTATGTATAATTGCACAGAAAGAATTTATATGGGCAGATTGCCGTCTGCTGGGTGAAATGTTGATGAAATACGAGAAACTGACAAATGAAAATATAACCGCCGTGAGTGAACAGCTTTATGCTGATTTGACCTCTCTCGGCTTTAAGCAGAAAACCGCCGCGGCATGGCGGCGTGCCGCAGAAAAGATAATGCGGGATTATCAGATGCGTTTTGGCAGTGACACGGAATTTGCCTATGTCACGGCGCAGCATTTCGGCAGCGTAAAGGCAGCCCTGCAGTTTCGCTGCGCAAGTTTCAACCCTTTTCTTGCGAAAGACAATTCGTTGTCAGGGCTGAACAAACTACTGTCAATACATGACACCGTTCCTGTTTGGAAATGGAGCGGCGGAGAAAACTGCGTAACGGTAACGGCAAAAAAACGGCGCAAAGGTTCAGGCATTGCAAAGATGTTCGCCTCTGCCGCAGCCGCGCTGCTCTGCGGCTGGTTGTCGGCATATCTGCCTGTTTCTCTGCAAAACTTTATTGACTGCTCTGTTGTGTCTCCACTGTTCAAAATCTTTATGCGCGCAATCAACTGTGTCGCCGCGCCGCTTATTTTCCTGATAGTGTCATGCAGTATATACAACGTGGGAGACCTTGCTACGCTTGAAGCCGTCGGGAAAAAACTGCTTTCAAAATTTATGTGCCACAGCGCACTTTTCCTCGTCAGTTTTATTCTGCTGTTAAGCCCGTTTTTTCTTGTTGAAGCAGGAGGAAAAGGCATGCTTGATCTCAATTGCGTCATGGAACTTTTGACGGGAATTGTGCCGAACAACATAATAACGCCGTTTTCCGAAGGCAATACGCTGCAGGTATTGTTCCTTGCTGTTGTAAACGGTCTTTGTATGCTTATTTTGGGCAAAAAGACGGAAAGCGTGACGGAAATAGTACTCCAGATGTCCGACATGGTACAGTTTGTCATGAACTTTATCGGAGGCAGACTGCTAAGTCTCTTCATTTTCCTGAGCGTGTACAAAATAACGCTGAGCAGCAGAGGAGCAGAAACAGGCAATTTCCGGCTTGTGCTGCCGCTGATTGTTATGCCCTGCCTTTTGGCAATGTTTGTATGTCTGCTGATAACATCGGTTAGATTTAAGGTATCGCCGTTTCATCTGCTGAAAAAGCAGGCAGCCCCGACGCTTATAGCCTTTACCACAGATTCTTCCTTTATCGCTACAATGCCGAGTATAGAAGTGTGCAGAGAAAAACTCGGAATTGACGAAAATCTGTCAAACTTCGGTGTTGCCATGGGCAACGTTATGTTCAGATTTGCGCCTGCCTGTCAGTATGCCGCGCTTGCGCTGGTACTGGCAGAAATCTTTGCCATACCTGTCACGCTGCAATGGCTTGTGACAATGTGCATCACAGCCTACGTGATCGCTCTTGCTTCACCGCCTGTTGTCGGCGGACGACTTGCCACCTGCGCGATATTCAGCGCACAGGTCGGTTTTCCGGAAGAAGCCGCAAGCTTTCTTGTCATGTTTATGATACTCGGAGGATTTATAAGCACAGCCTCAAAAATCTTCTGTACGCAGCATGAACTTATATGGCTTGCTTCAGATATGGGCAGGCTTGATAAAGAAACGCTCAGAGCGTAATGTATAGAATAATGGATGTATGAATGACTGGAAAAGGTCTTTTATCACGTTAATATTAGTTTCTGCCGACTGACGACCGGCGATGTTTTGTACCCTCGTGTTTTAGATAACTAAGTGCAAAAAGCTTTTTTTGTCTAATGCCCTCTGCTATACTATATATTTCTTAACATACGGTATCTGGTTAAGCAGTGCCGAGAGTGCGAAAGAACATACAAAAACGGCGAGCGAGATTGCTGGAATCAGAAGCAACTGGCAGTTGTCTGCGACTATTCCCATACGCTTAAACTGAATGTCAAAAGCCGCATGGACAAGATACGCGCCGAAAGTGCAGTCAGACAGTTTACGGATAAATTTACCCGATTTCAGATTATATTTGGCGAAAACAAAGAGAGCAGCTGCGGCAAAAAGAGTATTGAGCGTAAAGTTGTTGTAGAACGAAACGATTCCCTTGCCTGCGGATACGCTTGCGTATGAGGTCAGGAAAATTGTGGCAAAAGCTCCGGCAATTCCAGCAAGATAAATGAGTCTGCGAGTTTTCTTTGACAAATCAGTATGCGCAAGTCTGTAACCAAGCAGGAAATAGAACGCAAAAGCGAACGGAGCGCCTGTATAAAAATAACCTGAGGCAGTCTGAATGCCGTTTCCTGCCGCTTTTGTGCAGTCGAAAAGTTCAAGCAGAAGAACAAGGGTAGTCAGCAGGCATTTGAAAACAAACGCGATTTTCAGATAATAATCCGTAAGCCTTGTATCCTCCGAAATTCTTTTCAGCAGCGACATAAGAATATAAATGCCTGCTATCACATAACAGTACCAGAGATGTGTAGCGCCTGTTATAATTCTTTCAATCAGCGGCTCACACCGCAGAATCCCGAAATGCGCATAATAAATTGACCAGAACAGGAAAGCTGTTGCTATGCGCAGAAGATTTTTGGAATAAAGTTTTTTGATGTCAAGCGGTCGGGAGAGAAAAATCGCCCCGCTTGTCATTACAAAACAGGGTACTGCCCAGCGGCAGAGACTGTCATAAAAGTTGCATATCTGCCACGCAGCGCCTGTTACGTCAAGCTGAAAGTCTCTTGCCGCTATATGCAAAAGCATTACCGCAAAAACGGCAAGCACTCGCAGCGGGTTCATCCATTCAAAACGTTTTTGAGTATCCTGCATTTCAGTCCCCCGAATTCTGTAAGTCTCTCAATTCATATAAAAGCGAATTCTCTGTTGAGCCTTATTATACAATTTTGCGGTCAGATGTAACAAGATTGACCTTATTGTCGGACAAACGCAGGGTTAGACGGTTGAAGCGGGCAGAGAAAATTTTAATTGCCCTGTTTCATTATTTGATATATAATCAATAAAATAGCAAATGATGAAATGAGAGTGTGCGAAGTGAAATTGAAAAAACAACAGTCATAATCCTTGTATGGTTTGCCGCGCTTGTCTGCGCATATCTGTGTAGGTGCATGGCATAACGAAAAAACAGCCTTGAAACACAATTGAGTCTTCGTACATTACAAATTTACAGGAGGAATGGAAATGAAAAAAAGTGTACGGTGTATTTCTTTGGCGGTAATGCTTCTGACGGTTGCCTTGGTATGCACGGCATTTGCCGCTGAATTGCCGTTCAAATCGATGAAAGAGGTCAAAGGTATGGGCGGCTATCTGTATGAGGCGGAATATCAGCCGACTACAGACGAAAATTATGCAATGCTGAATAATATCTGCAAACTGCTGTTTATGCCCACGCAGGGTGGGTGTACATCGCTGCGCAGGGGAAATCTTTACGGGCGCAATTTTGATTTTTTCTGTGACAGATATGCAGATATCGTCGTCTGGACCCCTGCAGGCAACGGGCGTTACGCTTCCGTAGCGCTTGACGGAGGCATGCTTGGAAGAACGCTCGGAAATGCAGTTGCGCTGCTCAATCCCGATTTTTGTACAAAAGCGAGACTTGACAAGATTATAGCCGGTGATGATTTGCAGACAGTTTCTGTTCCGGGACTGGGCGAAGTTTCAGAAGGACTGTGGCTTACATTGCTTCCATATGTCTCGATGGACGGAATTAACGAAAAAGGTGTTGTCTGTAACATCAATGTGGCGCAGAGCGGAAAAGGCATGGGGCAGCTTACGACAGGCACAAACCCCGAGGCTGAAAAGGAAATATACGTTGCTCTCCTGCCGCGCTATATTCTTGACAACTGCGCTTCGGCAAAAGAAGCGGTTGATAAACTGAGAGAGTTTAACATCTGGGCATCTGTAAGCCCTGAAAATCCGCAAACGGAATATCATATTATGATTGCCGATAAAGAAAACACGTACGTTGTGGAATTCAGAGATAACAAAATGCTTGTCAAAGAAATTTCCGACAGACCGTATATGACAAATTTCAATGTGCTGCTTGACGAAGACAAGATGATTGACGTTGACGAAAAAGGCTGTGTCGTGCGTTCAGCAATCAGTAACTATGCAGGAAGCGAAGGAGACCGCGGAAACGGTCACGGTGTAGATCGTTACGACACGGTCGCAAAAGGCTATGCATCAGTAAACAGCAGAGAGTCTATGCGAGAATTGCTAGACAAGGCTTCTTATGGGAAGCTTTACTACTATCCCGAAAAGCGATTTGACGAACTTGTCGCCGGCAATACTGAAATGTTTGTTTTGGAAAATGCCATAAAGGCTGTGATACCAGGATTTGCCTTTGATACAGATGTATGGGGCTTAACGTTACAGTCGGCTACAGAAAACGCGGCTGCGCTTTGCGAAAAATACCAACTCGGCACGGTTTTGCCGAAAATCGCTGAGGCAACAGATGAAAACGGCTTCCGCACACTCATCATGCCGATACACACCATACACTCCTGCGTTTATGACATCGCTGCAAGAAAACTGTGGGTAAAATCACAGGAACTAGGCAAAGACGAAGGCGCATGGGAGAAAGAATACTGCTTCTCGCTGAGCGAAGACAGCAGTTCAGGTTGCAATGCGGGATTTGGAGTGCTTGCGCTGCTGGCTCTTGCCGGACTTGCGTACAAGAAAAGCCGTTAGCGGTAAGCAGGAAAAAATACCGGTTTACTGACAAACACACATTTAAACAACAAAAAGCTCCGGATTTCCGGAGCTTTTATTTGTGCTGATTTTACCTGTTTTAGAGTATAATTATGACGGTTGCAGAATTTATTAACGGAGGCGTTGTAGTATGGAAATAAAACAAGCAGACACAAATTTTGAACTTTGTAATTATGAAGCTGCTGCTTTTGTGACGTACTGTGATGAAATCACTCTCGGCAGTCTTTGCGATTCAAAAGTTCAGGAGGTTAAAAAAACACTGACAGACCTCAATTTCACAGGAAAGGCGGGAACTGTTGCAACAGTTACTGCAAACTGCAAATCTGTCAAATTTATAATCGTCGCGGGCGCAGGCAAAAAAACATGTGCTAACAGGCTTGACCACGTTCGCACAGCTGCTTACAACGCAGTCCGCAAGGCGGCGGAATACGGCTGTAAAAGCGTTGCGCTGACACTTGCCGACACAGAGGCAGAATACAGCCGCGCGGCGGCGGAAGGTGCGGTGCTTGCCGGCTACCGCTTTGACAAATATCTCACAGACAAAGAGGGTGACCACTTTGTCGTTCCAGAAGTTACGTTTGTGAATGCAGACGAAGCGGCAGTACATGAAGGTCAAATACTTGCGGAGGCACAGAACTTTGCGCGCAGTATAGCAAACGAGCCGGCAAACAAAATAGCGCCTGCGGATTTGGCGGCAACGGCGCTCAAACTCGCGGACGAATATGGGCTGACGTGTGAAATATGGGATGAAAAGAAGATAGCCGAAGAACGCATGGGTGCGTTTCTTGCTGTTGGAAGCGGATCAGCAAATCCTCCGCGCTTTATAAAACTTCAATATGCGCCGAAAGAGGCGAAAAAGCATATAGTTCTTGTTGGCAAGGGGCTTACCTTTGACAGCGGCGGACTTGACATAAAGCCTGAAAATTTCATGAACACAATGAAGGGCGACAAAACTGGTGCCTGCACGGTGCTTGGCGCAATTCGCGCGGCGGCTTTGATGAAACTCCCCGTTAAAGTCACTGTCATTATCTGTGCGGCGGAAAATATGCCCTCAGGCAGCGCGTTCCGCCCGGATGACATTCTCACGGCGCGCAACGGCAAGACAATCGAAATTGTCAACACGGACGCTGAGGGACGTGTCACGCTTGCTGACGCGCTTTGCGCAGCAAGCGAGCAAAAGCCGGACATGATTGTGGACATCGCGACTCTTACGGGAGCCTGCGCGGTTGCTCTCGGAAATTCTACCGCAGGCGTTTTCTCAAACAATGACGAAGCGGCGGAAGCAGTTCTGGCAGCTGGAAAACGCGCGGGTGAAAGCCTCTGGCGCCTTCCGATTACAGACAAAAATCTCCGCGACTCAATTCACGGTCCTTATGCAGACGTTGTGAACTGCGGAGAACGCTACGGCGGAGCAATAACAGCCGCAATGTTCCTTGAAGAATTTGTGGCAGACGAAATCCCGTGGGTACACATTGATATTGCAGGCGCAGACTTTATTTCCAAACCGTGGGGGTATTACTGCAAGGGTATGACAGCATTCGGCACGCGAACACTGATAAATTTGCTTGCCGGAGAATAGATAACGCTGCGCTTAGGATAACAGCACACAGCGGACTTCGTCTGCTCAGCAAGGTCAATAAAAGTTTTTGCTGAGCGAGGTACGAACAAAATGATGCATACTTCTACCGAACTGACCGGACAGATTGAACGCGTAACTTTTTACAACGAAGAAAACGGCTACGCGGTGCTCAAAATGCAGGTAAACGGCTATACAGAGCCTGTTACAGTTGTTGGTTGTTTTGCGAAGCCGGCGGTTGGAGAAGTGCTCAAAATGCAGGGTGAATGGACATCTCACCCGCGCTTCGGAGAGCAGTTTAAGGCAACTGCGGCGGAGACTGTTACCCCTTCAACCACCGGCGGAATTGAGCGCTTTCTTTCGTCCGGGCTTATAAAAGGCATAGGCCCTGCGGTTGCCGCGCGCATTGTCGAACATTTCGGAGATGACACTCTGCGTGTGCTTGACGAAGAAAGTTATCGGCTTATGGAAGTAAACGGTGTAGGACCGAAAACTATTGAAATGATAAAAGCCTCATGGGTTGAACAGAAAGAAATCCGTGAGGTTATAGTTTTTCTCCAATCCTACGGCGTTGCCACAGGTTATGCGCTTCGAGCATGGAAACAATACGGCATTCTTACACTTCAGGTGCTTAAAGAAAATCCCTATCGCCTTGCGACAGATATTTATGGCATAGGTTTTCTGACAGCGGACAAAATAGCCTCAAGCCTCGGATTTGCCACAGACTCCCCTGTACGCGTGCGCGCTGGTATTCTTCACGTGCTCACCAATTTTGTCAGCGATGGCAGCGTATATGTGCCCGTCGATGAACTCATAAAAGCAGCTGCAGAACTGCTTGGAATATCCGCCGAGCTTGCAGAAGAAGGTGTCGAGCAGGCGAGACTTGCTGAAGAAATCGCTGTTGAATGGTTTAAAAACGACAAAGACGAAGACGACCTCGCAGTATATCTTCCCGCCTTCCATTACGCAGAAGAGCACTCGGCAAAAAAACTTCTCGAACTTATATCAACCCCCTACAACAGGCAGTATGTTGACGCTGATACAGCGGTTGCTTGGGCAGAATCAGAGCTTGATATCAAATTTGCAGATGCGCAGCGGGAAACAGTCAAAGCTGCAATAAATTCGCAAATTATGGTTATAACAGGGGGGCCAGGTACAGGAAAAACCACACTTATACGCGCAATACTCAAACTTCGCGAAGCAAACGGCTACACAGTATTTCTTGCAGCTCCCACGGGCCGTGCGGCAAAGCGGATGAGCGAAGCCACCGGACATGAAGCCAAAACAATTCACAGACTCCTCGAATACATAGGCACAGGAAAAGAAAACGGAGACTTCCTGAGAAACGAAAAAAATCCGTTGGAATGTGACCTGCTCATAGTTGACGAAGCCTCAATGATAGACCAGATACTTTTCTATCATCTGCTGCAAGCACTGCCGTCAAAGGCCTCGCTTATACTTGTAGGCGACGTAAATCAGCTGCCGTCTGTAGGTGCGGGAAACGTGCTTGCGGACATAATAGAGTCCGGCGTATGCCACGTGGCAGAGCTTAGCGAAATATTTCGCCAGTCGCAAGAAAGCAGAATTATTGTCAATGCACACCGCATAAACAACGGCAAAATGCCGCTTGTTGATGAGGACTATGCTGCGGGACTCAAAGATTTTTATATTATACAGCAAGACAACCCTGAAAAAACATTGGACACAATTCGTACCCTTGTAACAGAAAAAATACCACAACGTTTCAATTTCAACCCTCTGACGGATGTGCAGGTACTTACGCCAATGCACAAAGGCAGCGCCGGTACAATAAAACTGAACGAAGAACTTCAGAAACTACTCAACAAAACCGGAGGCGCTTCAGTACAGAAAATGGGGCGCACCTTCAGAGAAGGCGACAAAGTAATGCAGCTCAAAAACAACTATGATAAAGACGTATATAATGGCGATATAGGGGTTGTGTACAGCGTCAACGGAGAAACGGAGCAGATGATAGTAAAAATGGACAACGGACTTGTCTCTTACGACTTCGGCGAACTTGACGAGCTGGTACACGCTTACGCCATATCCATACACAAATCGCAGGGGTCAGAATACCCTGCTGTCATAATACCGTTTCTCACACAGCACTACGTTATGCTGCAGCGCAATCTGCTTTATACTGCGGTAACACGTGGCAAAAAACTTGTTATAATAGTTGGAAGTCCCAAAGCCATTGCTATGGCGGTACATAATGACAAAACCGGCAAACGGTGGACTCGTCTTGCTGAAAGACTCAAAAGAGGTACTTAAAATGAAAAAATTGTGCACAATCTTATCAGCTGTAATTCTGCTTTTTGCTGTTCTGCCTGCCAACTCAGCAGATTTACTCGGTGCTGAAAAGAAAATGCAAAATGTAGATTACTGGTTAAAAAACATCAAAAACGCTGATGAACAGATTATGACACGCAGACAGATAAAGAAAATCAACGCCGGAATACGCGAAGCCAAAGGAACCTACTGCCTCAGACTGTTGGAATACCCTGATGCCGTAAGCGGAGAACGCGTGAAAGGAATAATATCTCCCGAAAAACACCTTTGCAAAAACAACTACGTCAACGGACTTCCAGTAACAAACGAATTTATGGATGCTCTGATAGAAGAAAGTAACCTTGCTGCAGTACAAGACACTGTTGAAGTGCGCTATGCCTTTGCCGCAGATAATACTGTCGTACGCGCAGAACCAACACATATTGGTTCATTTTCATCGCCAGATGACGAACTGTTTGACCGCTACGTGGTGAGCCTGATAAAAATATGGGAGCCTCTTCTGGTACTCCACACATCAAAATCAGGGGTATGGTCATATATCATCGCCGCCAACTGTAATGGTTGGGTGCGTACAGAAGATTTGACATTTACTGATAAAAAGAACTTTAAAAAATACAGCAAAAAGCCCTTTCTGCTTGTTACCGGTGCAAAAATATACCCGCGCAGCGGCCTCAAAGGAAAACGCTGGGAATTTCAAATGGGTACGCGCCTTCCACTTGCCAAAAAACATAATACTATTGTTGAATCAGTGGGCAGCTACTCAAGCTATGTCGTACTGCTTCCTGCAAAAGATCAGAACGGTAACCTTGTTGAAAAAGAACTGCTCATACCGCGTTCGGCAGATGTACACGTAGGTTTTTTGCCCTATACACAGAAAAACATAATTAAAAGCGCGTTCAAACTATTGGGGGAGCCGTACGGCTGGGGCAGCAGTTTCGTGCAGTGGGACTGCAGCGGACTTGTACATGATGTCTATTCGCTCTTCGGCTTTGAACTTCCCAGAAACTCAGGCGCTCAGGTAAGAATACCGGCAGAATTCTATGATGCAAAAATAATGAACGATGAAGAAAAAACAGAACTGCTTGCGCAGCTTCCTGCGGGAACTATGATTCAAATGCCCGGGCACATAATGCTCTACCTCGGAACAGTAAACGGGAAACCGTATGTGCTGCACGATACCTATTCGGCACACAAACATGAAGAAGAAACTGAAGACGGAGCTTTGGGAAAAGAGATACTCATAAACTGCGTGGTAGTATCAGATATGGAACTCCGCCGTGCAAACGGAAAGAAAATCATTACCTGCATAGAAAAAATTGTAGCCGTCAGATAACGGCAAAAACAGCAAAAAACAACGCCTTGTTCAAACGATGTTTTTACGAGCATGAACTAAAAAGCAACGAAAAAACAACTTTACCATGCTGGAGTGCTATCATAAGAGTGCAGTGTTGAATATGTAAGTTGTGGTAAAATATTTATAATTTCAAAACTGATGAATAACAAACAAAAGCTTGGAATTGATTATAATTGTGTCTTGACTTTACAGTATAAGACATGATGAAAAAATACTTGTAATACTGAGTATAGAACGTTGGACGAAAAGCAAAGACGGCAAGTTATTGCAAGAATGAAACGCGGTTATACAAGTCTGTAGATTGACGCTCTGCTCAAGTTTTTTGCCACTCACAGTAAAACGCTTGCGATTGTTCTGGCGGAGGAGTCTACGGACACCGTGTGATGAATTACAAAAGTAAATGTATCCGCCTGAGGTTATTCCTCAGGCTTTTTTGTGCGAGATGACGGGCATAAAAAAGCACCTCAGTTTTGACTGAGGTGCTTTTTTATTTTCTGTACATCTCCATTGCGAACAAACGGCTCAACTGTCAAAATAACTGACTGTCGTCCGTTTGTCCGCAAATTTGACTGTTTTCGAACAAACGTTCCTAATAACTAAACATTCAAATTCGCCTGCGCAGGCGT
>JAZUIB010000021.1:0-21441 GCA_045642025.1 Synergistaceae bacterium | reverse complement strand
GTGATTATTGACAAAAGCTGCGGAAAGCCTCGCCAAAACGATGGTTACGCATTCCTTAACCGCGCTCTGTTTTGCCTGCCTTGCAGCAAGGAAAGCAAAACAGAAAACGGTTGATTTAGCTGTCAGTTTGAAAATTGCAGTTTATCGCGATTCTCCTTTTTCTGTAATTGTTTCTTTCAGTCATTGACTTTTTTGTAATTGCTTTTTTGTGTCATTGTTTTTTATTAACAACACCCTCCATATATAAATCTGCGGACAGCCCTCTGATTTTTGAAGGAAGAAACGGAAAGCCAAACAAATATCAATGCAAGATTATCAGTCTGTGAACGTAAAATGAAAAACAAAACCGCCGCAAAGCGTTGCAATGTCTGAGTTAACAACGATATTTAATTATAAATATCAGTTTAATAATATTTTTAAAATTAACTAAAGTTTTGTGGATATAGCAGTTTCCAAAAGGGCAGTACAGTTAGAAGTACAGTTTTTATCTCTTTATAAGTTTTGTCTTGCTAAATCAGCGTTTTTTGGTATAATCTTCCAGTGTCTTGGGGTATAGCCCAGGTAGGTTAAGGCGGCGGACTTTGACTCCGTTTACGATGGTTCGAATCCATCTACCCCAGCCAATTTATGTACGGGAGAATTTTTAATGCAGCAGAATGGTCAGTCTATCTGCGCTTTGATACTTGCAGCAGGTAAAGGTACGCGTATGCACAGCAGTACTCCCAAGGTTCTTCAGCAGATTATGGAAGAGCCGATTATCAGTTATCCTCTCAACTCGGTAAAAGGCGCCGGTTTTGACAATTCTGACATCGCCGTAATGGTCGGTTTCGGCGGCGAGCAGGTAGAGAAGTACGTTCAGTCTGAATTTACGGACGTTAACGTTATATGGCAGAAAGAGCAGCTAGGTACTGGGCATGCAGCAAAACTTGCTCAGAACTGGTGGCAGAATTATGACAACGTTATGATTCTGACCGGCGACACACCGCTTATCACAGCAGAGTCGCTGTCGGATTTTGTCGCTGAGCATATTTCGTCCGGCTGTATGTGCAGTTTTCTCAGTTTTGAGCTTGACAATCCCAAGGGTTACGGCAGAGTTATCCGAAATGGCAGTTCAATCCGCATTGTTGAGGAAAAAGACACGGACGAGCAGCAGAAGCAGTGCAAAGAAGTCAACAGCGGCATGTATATTTTCAGCACAAAAGCGCTTGCTGCCGTTATTGACAGAATCGGCTGCGAAAACAATCAGAATGAATATTATCTGCCGGACGCGCTTTCGCTTATCGAAAGCGATGGCGGGGCACTCAATGCCGTTAAAACAGATAATCCGCAGGATTTCCTTGGTATCAACGATCCTGTACAGCTTGCGGAAGCTACCGCTGTTATGCGTAAAAGAATTCTCCGCGACTGGATGCTTAAAGGTGTAAAATGTGCGGATCCTGACAGTATTTGGATTGGTCCCAAAGTAGAACTTGAAGAAGACGTTTTTATTGAGCCGTTTGTGCAGTTGTACGGCACTTCAAGAATAGGACGCGGTAGCAGAATAGGGAGTTTCAGTGTATTAAGAAATTCATCGGTAGGCTGTGATACAGATATTATCGGCAATGTCAGAATGAACGACAGCAGTGTAGGCAGTAGTTGTAAGATTGGCCCTTTCGTGTTTATGAGAAATAACACACGCCTTGATGATAATGCTCTCGCCGGACGTTATGTAGAGATAAAGAATAGTCATATCTCAGCAGGAACTAAAATACCGCATCTTTCTTATATAGGCGATGCCGAAATAGGCGAAAATACAAATATTGGCGCAGGTACAATAACGTGCAACTATGACGGACATGACAAAAGTCCTACCAAGATTGGCAGCAATTGCTTAATAGGCAGTGATACAATGATTGTTGCCCCTGTAGTTATAGGCGATAAGGTGTCTACTGCTGCGGGGTCCGTTATTACCGAGGATATTCCCGACGAATCTCTGGGTGTCGGGAGAGCACGCCAGAAAAATATTGCGGGCTGGAGAGCTCGTTTGGAAAAAGCATGGAAATCCAAGGGAGGAAGCAACTAATGGCTGAAACAGCAAGAGGAATTAAGGTATTTTCAGGTTCGGCACACAAAACATTCACAGAAAATGTATGTAAATGTCTTGGGATACCTGTTTCAGAATCGAAACTTTTCAGGTTTTCTGACCAGGAAATTGGTGTGTGTGTTGAGGAAAGTGTTAGAGGAGTAGATGTTTATGTCGTTCAGCCGACATGTGAACCGGCAAACGAACATCTAATTGAACTTTTCATCATGATTGATGCGCTCAAACGTGCTTCGGCCTACAGAATCAACGTTGTAATGCCGTACTATGGCTATGCGCGGCAGGACAGAAAAACACGCGCCCGCGAACCGATTACATCAAAACTTATGGCAGACCTCATACATAAGGCCGGAGCAGACAGAGTGATCGTTGCTGACCTCCATGCTGGACAGATACAGGGCTTTTTTGATGTTCCAGTTGACCATCTTACAGGAATTCCTCTCCTTGCTTCCTATTTCGCAAATACACTCAAAAAACAGGTCGAAGACGGCAATCTTGTAGTAGTTTCGCCAGACATCGGCGGAGTTGCCAGAGCAAGAAAGTTCGCGACACAGCTTGGTCATAATACTGATCTTGCCATTGTCGACAAACGCCGTTCACATGAAATCGCAAACCTGTGTGAAGTAATGGATATTATCGGAGATGTCAAAGGCAGAACAGCCGTACTTGTAGATGATATAATAGATACTGCCGGTACAATCTGTAAGGCAGCTGCTGCACTCAAAGAAAGAGGCGCGACAAAAGTTTACGCATGTGCTACGCACGGTGTTCTTTCAGGTCCCGCAATCGACAGAATCACTGACTCAGTGCTGGAAGAACTTATAATTACAGATACAATTCCTCTTCCTAAAAATAAACAGATTGACCGGATTAAAGTTCTTTCAATTGCGCCGCTGTTTGCGGAAGTCATCAGAAGAGCTCATGCCGACGAATCCGTAAGCATTCTGTTTTAATAAATAAGCAGTTATAAACAAAACTCTAAAATCAGCAATATAAATTATTGGAGGGAAACATAATGGTAGCAAAAAGACTTACAAACCAAAAATTTGAATTCACCAAAAGAGAAACAACAGGCAAAGGTGTTTGCAGAAAACTCCGCGCAAAAAATGTACTTCCTGTAGTTCTTTACGGGCCGGACTTTAAAGACGGACTTGCAGGAACACTTAACGCCAAAGCAATTTCAGTCATTGCAAACAGCCCGTTCAGCGAAACAACAGTTATTACGCTTAACATGGAAGACGGCAAATCCTGTCAGGCACTTCTCAGAGATGTCCAAAGACACCCTCTTACACAGCAGGTTCGCCACATTGACCTCTATGAAGTTATAGCAGGACACAAAATTAAAGTTGAAATCCCTGTTTACTTCACAAACAAAGACATTTGCAAAGGCATAAAAGAAGGCGGTGTACTTGAGACTTCGGTTCGTCAGGTTGAAATCGAGGTGGAACCTGCAAACATCCCTGAAAACGTTACAGTTGACCTTGCAGAACTTGAACTAGGCGCAGAAGTATTTGTCAAAAACCTTCCGGAAATTGAAGGCGTTACCTACATCACAGATGCTGAGCAGCTAATTTTCCATATCGTATCTCCGAAATCATCAATAGTTGATGAAGAAGAAACCGAAGGCGAAGTAAGCGCAGAAGTTGAAGTAGTTGCCAAGGGCAAAAAAGAAGAGTAGCCCGTAAATTAGGATTCTGGCAAATATGAAGCTCATCGTCGGATTAGGCAACCCCGGGGTTGAGTATGCTTGGACGCGGCATAATTCCGGGTGGCTGATGCTCGACGGATTTGTGTCGCGCCTTTCACTTTCAGCACCCCAGAACAAATTTCGCGGGGATTTTTGGGGTCCCGTTCTCCATAAAGGAGAAAGAATTGCTTTGCTGAAACCGCATACTTATATGAACCTCAGCGGACTTTCTGTTATTGAGGCAGTTAATTATCAGAATCTAACCCCCAAAGATGTACTGGTAATATATGACGATGTCTCACTTCCTTTCGGTAGACTCCGTATGAGAGAGAAAGGGAGTGCTGGGGGACAAAATGGCATGAAGTCAATAATAGCCGCGCTGGATACGCTGGAAATACCGCGTATTCGTATTGGCATCGGCATGCCAGAGCATGACAAAAACATGGCTGAGTGGGTGCTCAGCACAATACCAAAGAAACAGTGCAAAATATGGGACAAACTAACCGATGCCGCATGGGAAGCAGTTGAGATGTGGATTCAGGAAGATATACAAAAAGCAATGAACAATATAAACAGTATTTCACTTGAAACTGAGCAGTGTGAATAAAAGATAATATCGATATTTCTGAGTTAATTCAAAAGTTTCTGTATCATTTAAAAAATACTTTATATACTGATTACAATTATATGTTAAATATTACCACAATTATAAGACATGGTTATTAAACTGGAAGTTTCAACAATTTTTTCAGCAGATATAAGTCAATGGAAAAAAGGTATATCGCTGCACCTTAATTCAGAAGGTGCATTGCGTTGTTGGATATGTAGAAATGCAAACGCGCCGTTACTCGTACTTTTTCCTGATTTACGGCGCGCACGTGATTTTGTATGTGACTCGAAAGAACTGAAACTTTTCAAAAACGCAGAACTTCTTCCTGAATTGAGCTTCAGTGAAGACTATGTTCAGAACAGTGCAACAGAGGCAAAACGCGGAGCAGTTATATCACGTTTTAAAAGCGGCAATATAGATATTTTGGCTGCAACACCTTCTGCCTTAACCGCACCTTTTGCGCTCGGCGGAGATAAATTTGAACTTATCTGCGGCCGGCAGGTTGATAGACATCAACTTGTTTCGTGGTTAGAAAGCAAAAGTTACGAGAGATGCGATCTTGTATGGTCGCCCGGGCAGTTTGCCGTACGGGGAAGCATTATTGACGTTTTCAGCCCGTCAGATGCATATCCGCTTCGCATAGAATTTTTTGATGACGAAATAGACAGCATGCGTCGTTTTATTGCAGATACGCAAAAAAAAGTTGCCAATACAGATAACGCAGTACTTCAAGGACTTAACGGAAACACAAAAGCCGATCTTTGGAGCATGTTTCCGGAAAATATGCGTGTTGTGTATTTTGACCCTGCTGCGTTAGATTCTTCCGCTGAAAATGATGAATGGCTCAGAAATAATGTTAGCATCAAAACTGACATTGACGTTTCAGAATGGCCCCTTTGGATTGACGTACGCCGCAGACTGTCAAAATTTCCGCAACTGAGGATTGTCCGCGATTATGACAAAGCCGATATAAGATTTGATGTCATTCAATTTCCCAATTTCAGAGGCAGAACATCTGACTTAAATATATATTGCAAAAAACTTGCCTCTGAAGGTTTTAAATTGCTCGTATATTCAGAAGTTGAGTCAAATATTTCATGGGCTGAAAAATGCGGCTATAAAACACAGCACGGACTACTATCCTCCGGTTTTGTAGATTATGCTGAGAAAATCGCGGTCATAAGTGACCTAGAATTGTCTGGAGTGACTCTTCACACCGGAACTGCTGGAAAACGTGTGCCCCAAGACTGGGGAGAAATACTCCTAAAAGGACAATGGGTCACCCATGAAGACTACGGACTTGCTCATTATGCTGGAAGTCAGCTTATTGAAACGGCTTCCGGATTTCAGGAATATATTGTGCTGAATTTTGCTGGCGCTGAAAGGTTGCTTGTTCCTCTAATGCAGTTTTATAAGATAACACCATATACAGTATTTCCCGGAGAAGAACCTATCGCAGACTCCCTTAGAAGCAGCCGATGGAAAAGGTCTTCCGAAAAAGCAAGAGCGGTTGCCGCCGCCGCCGCAAGAGAATTGTCTGAAGTTTATGCGCAGCGTGAACTCAGCAACGGCTATAAATTTGAAAGAAATACTGATCTTATGAAAGAACTTGAAGACGGTTTTGCATATACAGAAACAGCAGACCAGCTAAAAGCAATAAATGAAGTTATAAGCGATATGGAGTCGAAATTGCCAATGGACAGGCTTCTCGTAGGTGATGTTGGTTTCGGCAAAACAGAAGTTGCACTGAGAGCTGCAGGAGAATCTGTATTTAACGGGAAACAAACTGCTCTGCTCGTGCCTACGACATTGCTCGCAAATCAGCATTTCAAAACCTTTACAACACGTTTTGCGCACCTCCCAGTGCGTGTCGAGGTCCTCTCACGTTTTGTGCCGCCTAAACAGCAAAAAAATATATTACGTGACTTATCTGACGGCAAAGTTGATATACTTATCGGCACACACAGACTGCTCAGTGACGATGTACAGTTTAAAAATTTAGGACTTGTAATAGTTGACGAAGAGCACCGTTTTGGTGTCATGCACAAGGAAAAACTGAAAAAACTCACTCCCGGAGTTGATGTGCTAATGCTTTCAGCGACGCCTATTCCACGTTCACTTTCAATGTCATTAAGCGGTTTGCGTGATATGTCTCTTTTGGAAACTCCGCCGCAGAGAAGGCTCCCTGTTATTACCGTTGTACGGCGCTGGTCGGAAGATCTGTTAAAAAATGCTGTATACCGCGAAAAAAACAGAGGCGGACAGATATTTTTTATACACAACAGAATAAATGACATTATGGAACGTGCCGTTATGCTGAAGCGTCTTTTCCCGAAGTTAAGCATAGAAGTTGCACACAGTAAAACGTCAGAAACAGAACTTGAAGGCATAATGGATAGATTTATAAGCGGTACTATTGACATTCTTCTATGTACTACAATAGTAGAAAGCGGTCTTGACATTCCTTCGGCTAACACTCTTATAGTCGACGATGCTCATGAACTGGGTATAGCACAGATGTATCAGCTGCGCGGACGTGTAGGGCGAAGAGAAGAACAGGCATATGCTTTCTTTTTCTATCCGCGGGACATTAAGCTTTCGCGTGAAGCTGAAGATCGGCTTGATGCTATAGCAGAACTTGACGAAATTGGTGCCGGTTACAGACTTGCACAGACAGACCTTCAGCTGCGCGGCTGCGGAGATATAATAGGCACTGCACAGCATGGACACGGAAATAAGGTAGGCTATCGCAAATACTGCGACATGCTTTCAGATGAAATTGCTAAACTTAAAGGCAAAGAACATTGCTATGCAGATGTTCAGGTAGGGTTCCCTCTTACAATATCTCCTCAATATCTGCCGCAGGAAAGTCTGCGTATCGCATTTTACAGGCGTATGCTCAAAATTTCATCACTAAGAGATGAACAAGAACTTCGTTTAGAAACAGAAGACCGCTATGGCAAGATAACAGGAAGCGCAGATATGCTGCTTAAACTCAATGCGGTAAGAGCTGAACTAGCAAAACAAGGTATAACAAAAATCGAAATTGCAAGAGATAACTGTATATTATTTGGCGATACCTCAAAAATAAAAAAAGAATTAAAACTTCCTGTAGGCTGGTTTCACAAGGCTGACGGAAGTGTTTACGGACATGGAGGCTGCAGAGGAATCAATGAATTATACAATGCAGTGTATGAAGCTGAAAAACAAAATTGCAATTAAATTAATATATAAGAAGTGTGTTAAATCTGCTAAAATAACCACAGGGGGCGTAAAAAATGAGTAATAAAACGAGAAACACAGAAGAGTTTAACAGACTGATCGAGATTATGAAACGCCTTCGCGCTCCTAACGGCTGCCCATGGGATAGAGAACAGGATTATCTTTCTCTCAGGCGTTATATACTTGAAGAAGCTTACGAGTTGATAGAAGCAATAGAAAGCGGAGAATTTGACGCTATAGTCGAAGAATGCGGCGATGTACTGTTACAGGTCGTCTTTGTTTCACAAATAGCAGCGGAACGCGGAGATTTTGACATATGCGACGTACTAAATTACATAAGCTGCAAACTTGTCCGACGCCATCCGCATGTTTTCGGTGATATTTCCGTTAATAATTCTGATGAAGTTCTTAAAAACTGGGAACAAATCAAACTCGGCGAAAAAAAAGAAAAACATACAGATATATCGGTAATATCGGGAGTTCCGAGAGCTCTGCCGGCTTTGCTTCGTTCATACAGGATACAGGAAAAAGCTTCAAAAGCAGGCTTCGACTGGCCTGAAAATCATACAGAAGAAGTTCTTGCAAAGGTTGACGAAGAAGTTTCCGAACTAAAAGAAGCAATAGTCTCTGGTGATAAAAATGCTATAGCTGACGAACTTGGAGATGTACTTTTTATAATAACTAACCTCTCAAGACATCTCAAAATTGACCCTGAAATTGCGCTTCACAGATCAACGGACAAGTTTTCCAAACGCTTTAGGCTAGTTGAAAAAGCTGTTGATGAAAGCGGTCGTAAATGGGAAGATTTCAGTCTTGATGAGCTTGATGCATTCTGGAACAACGCAAAAAAAACATTAAAAGAACACGACATTGCAAAATAAAGGAGATATCTACAATGACAATTGAAGAAAAAATTCAGACAGTTATCGATGAAAAAATTATACCGGCACTTCAAGCGCACGGCGGAAATGTTCAGTTTGACGATTATGACAATGAAAACGGCATCCTTTACGTTACACTTACAGGTGCCTGCGGCACATGTCCATTTGCTCAAGAAACACTTCGTATGACAGTAGAAGCTGTGATAGTCGAAGAAGTTCCTGAAGTTAAGGAGGTACGTCGTTCATAAATGAGCACTGAGCTCACGCCGCTTCTTTCACATACAGAATCTATAGTTCAGTTACTTGCGTCACGCGAAGAAATTCTTCGTATGGTGGAACAGAGTTTCCCTGTAAAAGTCTATGCGCGCGGTAACTCACTTGAAATTCGGGGGAACAACAAAGAACTGACGTCACGTATAGAGGGTCTGCTTACTCAGTTTGCAAAACTTACTATGAGCGGACAGAAACTTTCAAGTGCTGAAATCCGTTATGGACTGCATCAGATTGCAAAGGGAGAAACAATCAATCTCAAATCGCTCTATGATGATGTAATATGTGTCAGTAACAATGGGAAACCAATCCGCCCGTACACCAATGGGCAGAAAGACTATATCTCGGCAATTAGAGAAAATTACATAACGTTTGCAATAGGTCCTGCTGGTACGGGGAAAACCTATCTTGCTGTTGCCCAGGCAGTTGCATATCTTAAATCAGGCAAGGTAAACAGACTTGTGCTTGTGCGTCCTGTTGTGGAAGCCGGAGAAAAACTCGGCTATCTCCCAGGTGATCTGAATGATAAAGTAGAGCCTTATCTTCGCCCAATTTACGACGCTTTCTACAATCTTATTCCGGCAGAAAAATTCAACAGATATTTTGAAAAAGGAGTTATAGAACTTGCGCCGCTTGCATATATGCGAGGCAGAACTCTGGATGACAGTTTTATCATTCTGGACGAAGCGCAAAATACCACACCGGAGCAAATGAAAATGTTCCTTACACGTCTGGGGTTCGGCTCAAAAGCTGTTATAACCGGAGATATTACACAGGTTGATCTTCCAGGCAACAAAGAGTCTGGACTGCGTGTTATACGGGATATATTAAGGGATATTGAAGGCATAGCCTTCGTAAATCTTTCCAACAGCGACGTTGTACGACATGAAATAGTGCAGCGAATAGTGAGGGCGTATGAAGAATATGACGAGAGAAGAATACAGGAAGAAAAAGCTTAAAATATTACGTGAAAAATTTAGTCTAAGCCATCTGCTTGCGCCGGAACGCAGGCATTATTTGATGTTTCGTATCATTCTTCTTTCTGCTGCCTGTCTGCTGATAACAGGCAACTGGTATTTCTTTGAACGCAATGCAAATTACAGGATAGGCTACCCTTCACCGAAAAGTTATTTTGCAGTAAGCACTGAAAGTTATGAAGACAAGGAAGCTACAAATGAATTACGCAAAACAGCTTCCTCAAGGATTATTGATGTTGTTACCAAAGATGAAAAAACGGCAGAAACAGTCAGTGTAAACATAAAAGCTTTTAAAAGTGGTAATTTGAGAGGTATTTTAAACAGTGAACTTGTTGAGGTTTTTAATGCATTGCCAAGTTCATCACGACATATGGTCACAAAACTGGTAATAAGAATAAGCCGTGTTGTAGGAGAAAAAGCAGAGAATATTGATGAACAGTCAACTATGATATGGCAGGAGCTAAAAGACAGCAATATCAGCCAGCAGGAAAAAAATATAACATATCAGATACTTTCTGCTATTCTCAGACCGTATGTTAGGCATGATTCTGAAATGACCGAACGTCTCAAGGATGATATTGCTGCACATACACCTGAGGTGATCCTGAATATTCAGCCCGGCATGCTCCTTGTCCAGAAAGGACAAATAGTAACCAGACAACTTGCATTGCTTCTGCGTTCACAAGGTTATGCTGATGCAGATTTTCCCTATAAACATCTTATATTTGTACTTCTTATTATCGTTGTATGGAGCATGTGGCCTATATGGATTGAAAGCGGACTGAGACAAAAACTTTCTGACACAGAATGGATTTATTCTGCTTCCGTTATCTCACTTTGCTGGCTTGCCGAAATTGTATTTGCACGGCTTAACGCAGGCTATACTATGGCAGTTTTGGGGATGACTGGTTGGCTGTGCCTTACGCTTCCTGTTGCGCTTTCCTATCATCTCATCCTTGGCGGTGGCATTATAAGTGTACTTACAGCTTTTAACAACAGTCAGACAATGGTAGCACTTGGTATTGCACTTGCAATATTCTCGGCAAGTATAGGACGTGTACTGTTCCTTGATTATCCCGGTCGCCGAGGTTCAATCTGGAAACGTTTATTCGGCCTTGGCGTTCTGCTTGCGTTTATAGATATCTTTATAAACTGGGGTGCAGGAATGCCATTAAACTATAGACAAACAATAAATCTTTTTATGTTCTCTGCACTTTGGAGTACACTCGTTATTGCGCTTCTGCCTATATGGGAAAGTGTATTTGATGTCATTTCGTCACTTCGTCTGCTTGAATTCTGTGATCAGGCTCAGCCACTTCTCAAAAGACTTCAGCTTGAAGCTCCCGGTACCTATCAGCACACACTTATGACAGGAAACCTTGCTCTTGCAGCTGCCGACAAACTTGGAGAAATGAACTGCACTCTGATACGTGCCGGAGCTTATTATCATGACATAGGCAAACTGAAAAATCCGCGCTACTTTGTAGAAAATCAGATGCGCGGAGAAAATCCACATGACAAGCTTTCTCCGGTGCTTTCAGCACAAGTAATAATTTCACACGTTAAAGACGGACTTGAGATAGCAACACAAAACAAACTGCCTAAAACATTGAGTCGTTTTATAGCAGAGCACCACGGTACAACTGTTATGAAATATTTCTATGATAAAGCCGTCGCAATAGGTGATGAAGTTGTAATGCCGCAGTTCACTTATCAGGGACCTCGCCCACAATCGGTAGAAACGGCACTTGTCATGTTGGCTGATTCTGTTGAGGCCGCTGTAAAAGCACATAACAAAGCCTTTGAAACAGAAAGTGATCTCAGGATTACAGTAGATAACGTCTTCCGTTCCAAAATAGATGCAGGACAGCTTGATGATGTTGATTTCACCCTCAGAGAAATTGAAATCATTAAAGAAACATTCACATCAGTACTTGTCTCCATATACCATTCACGCGAAGTAGCAGATATACCTGAACTTATAAAAAACGATAAGGAAACAACAGATGCAAATTAACACACAGTGTGTCTTACCCGAAGTTTTCGGAATTTTAAGCAATGAAAATTTTTGGAATACTATGCGGAGACTAACACAGATAAAACTTAAATCACTAGGTAAAATTCCTGCGTACACAAAAGAATTTTCTGTCTCGCTCACGCTTTTAAGCACAAAAAAAATGCAAGAGATTAACTACCGGTACAGAGGCGTAGACGCGCCTACAGATGTACTTTCTTTCCCTATGTGGGAAGACAAAAACGGTAACTATGTTCCTCCCGAAGACTGGGAAGAATTGCCATTAGGTGATATTGTAATTTGTCCTGATGTAGTTATTAAAAACGCATCAGATAATGGAAAACAACCGTATGAAGAACTGGCACTCGTGTTTTTTCATTCAGTGCTACATCTGATAGGCTATGACCATGATACAGAAAAACGTAAAGATGAAATGTGGACTCTGCAAGATGAACTTACGACATCGCTTAAAGAGGAGTTTTGCAATGGAAAATAGCAAAAAACTCCGTTGCGGTTTTGTGGCTCTGCTCGGTCGGCCGAATGTAGGTAAATCATCTCTGATAAACGCGCTGCTCAAAGAAAAAGTTGCTGCAGTATCCTCAAAACCTCAAACGACGCGTAATGCTGTTCGCTGCATACTTACAGATGCAGAAAAACAGATAATATTTGTTGACACGCCTGGCATGCATATGCCCAAACACGCTCTTGGTGATTTTATGATACATGAAATTACGGAGTCACTTATGTGTGTTGATGCTGTATGCTTTGTTGCAGAAGCGGGAGACAGAAGTATAGGCGCTAAAGAGAAAATGCTGATTAGATTGCTGTCACAAGCAAATCTTCCTGTCGTTGTTGCGCTCAACAAAACAGATCTTCTTGTCAATCAGGATAACAGCAAAAAAACGGCTGAAATATATGAAAAAGAAATCTGTCCGTCAGCAGTAGTTGAAGTTTCGGCAATAGAAGGTAGCAATCTAGATAAACTTGCTGATGCAATAGCTATGGTACTGCCTAAACAAGAAGCTATATATCCGGAAGATATGCTCATGGATTCAACAGAAAAATTTCTTGCTGCTGAAATTATACGCGAAAAAGTATTTCATCATACGGATGAAGAAGTTCCGCATAGTGTTGCGGTAATAGTTGACGAATATAAGACGCCTGTTGAATACCCGAAGCTGAAAACTGCACGCATATCAGCAACAATTATTGTCGACCGTGCAGGTCAAAAAGGAATAATCATTGGACGTCAAGGAACCAAACTTAAAGAGATCGGTACTGCAGCGCGCAAAGAGCTTGAAGAACGTATCGGAGGGCCAGTTTTTCTGCAACTTTGGGTTAAGGTAAAAAACAATTGGAGAAAATCTGAAGACGAACTCAGACGTTTGGGGTACAGCTTTTGATACCTGATATAAAAGAAAGTGAACTGCTTATACAAGGATACTATACAGCAAGCGGTACAGTCCTTAAAAGAAAAGAAGGAGTGAAAAACTCACAATCGTTACTTCTTTTTCTCAAAGGCTTGGGCATAGTGTGGGTTACAGCGCCTTCCGGAGGTAAAAACCGTTTTGCTGGAGTGTGCGAACCAATGGTATGGGGCAGTTATGAACTATACAAAAGTCCTGGGCGTTTTTATGTTAAAAGCGCCGAAATAAAAGAAGACTTTCTTGGCGTGAGAAACAGTCCACAAAAACTTACAGCAGCAATAAACCTTTACAAGCTTATTATACAGATACTCTATCAAGAACACGAAAATGACAAGGTTTTGAACCTTCTGTGGAGTTGTATGCTGCTGCTTGACAGCGGATGTTCTCCGCAAATCGTACAATTCAGATTTATATGGCGTCTGCTGAAATATATAGGATTGGCACCTTCGCTTACAAACTGTGCAAAATGTTCTGGTAAACTTACAAAGGCCAATACTGCGCAAGACGGGTTAATCTGCGAAAAATGCACAACATCTGACTGTAAAATTTCTGAATTTGAACTTAATATGTTCCAGCATGCCGCTATGCTTCAATATGAAAAATTAGCAGAATGGACACAAAATAAAATTGCCTCATACAACTTAAATGACAAAACTTTTAAGGAATTCAGCGAATATATGAAAACATTTTTTACCAATATGGTCTAACTGAGTTCGCAAATTACTTTATAGCTATAATTACAAGTTAGGGTATTTTATTTATAATGAACGGGAGGAAATAATTGTGAACCCGAGAGAACATCAGGGAGAAATTGAAAAACAAATACTCTCTACTTCTGCATGTCTGTCTGTAAATTCCAAAGGCAGAGAAAAAAAAGAAGCTGAATGCAGCATTAGGACCTGTTTTCAACGAGACAGAGACAGAATTATACATAGCAAATCATTTCGTCGATTGAAATATAAAACACAGGTGTTGTTGCTTCCGGAAGGTGATCATTACCGCACTCGCCTTACACATACACTTGAAGTAACCCAGATAGCACGTACTATAGCACGAGCCCTGCGTCTCAATGAAGACCTAACGGAAGCAATAGCTCTCGGACATGATTTAGGTCATACACCTTTCGGGCACATGGGAGAAAAAGTGCTTGACAAACTCGCTAAAGATCATGGGCTCAACGGTTTTCACCATGCCGTTCAAAGTCTCAGAGTAGTTGACACAATCGAAAAAAACGGCGAGGGACTTAACCTAACTTGGGAAGTAAGAATGGGTATCATACAACACTCAAAAGGACAGGTCGATGTGAGGCATGGATATGACCTTGAAAAGCCCACAACTATGGAAGCATGGGTAGTCCGCATATCCGATTCTGTTGCATATTTAAATCATGACCTTGATGATGCCTTACGTGCCGATTTTTTCAAAGAAGACACACTTCCTGATGAAATTACCGCTGGAATAGGAATGACACACTCTCAACGTATAAACGCATTAATTCTTAACCTTCTCCAAAACAGCACGGAAAAGGAACTTAAATTCAGCAGCGACATGCTGTCAAAAATTGAATTTATGCGCGAGTATCTCTATAGTAATGTTTATAGTAGCAATAGCACGAGTAAGGAAGACAAAAAAGGAGAGTACGTGCTTAGCGCAATATTTAACCACGAAATTCAGCAAGGCAAAACACCTCAAGAAACTGTAGATTTTATTTCAGGCATGACTGACCGTTTTGCGCTGAACTACTTTAATCAACTCTTTGTTCCGACACCGTGGACAGATTAATATATTCATGACTTATAATATTAATAATATTAAAATACTTAGGGGGAATAAATATGAGCGAAGAGTTTAAACCATATATACCAGCGGAGGAGAACAGAGCAGAACTTACCTTGACCGCCATTGTTTTGGGAATGCTTTTGGCTATTATTTTCGGCGCGGCAAACGCATATCTGGGGTTACGTCTTGGTACAACAATTTCATCTTCTATCCCTGCAGCCGTTATATCTATGGGGGTCATTAGAGGACTGCTGAGAAGAAACTCTATTCTCGAAAACAACATTGTTCAGTCGATAGCTTCTGCAGGAGGTTCTGTTGCGTCAGGAGCTATCTTCACAATTCCAGTAATGTTTTTCTGGGCACACGAAGGTAGCGCTGAAATGCCGAGCATGATCACAATTACGCTGTTGTCGCTCTGTGGCGGCTGCTTGGGTGTTTTCTTTATGGTACCTCTCAGAAAAGCGTTAATTGTCAAAGAACATTTAACTCTGCCGTATCCTGAAGGCACAGCCTGCGCAAAAGTGCTTCTGGCGGGAGAGAATCGTTCTTCCGGCGGAAAAATTTTATTCAGGGGAATTTCCCTTGCCGCTGTCTTCAAACTTTTAACAAACGCATTCTGTATAATACCTGAAACTGTCGGTGCAAACATCAAAATTTTGCGGACAAAAATATCAGTTGACCCGTCAGCAGCTTTCATCGGAGTAGGCTATATTTGCGGTCCGCGAGTGGCCTCGTATCTGTTTTCAGGCGGCATGTTTGCTTGGTTCGTTTTAATTCCTGCAATAACGCTTTTTGGCGCTGATACCGTGTTATATCCTGGAACTGTGAAAATATCTGAGCTTTATGCATCAAGCGGATCGTCTGCAGTTTGGTCAAGCTACATTCGATACATAGGAGCAGGTGCCATTGCAACTGCCGGTATTATTAACCTCTGCAAAACCATACCGACAATTGCCGGAACTTTCCTAAAATCGTTTGGCGAACTGAAAAACGGCAGCAAAAACATTGAAATTAGCGGTGAAAAAAGAACTGAACAGGATTTAAGCAACAAGATTTTAATCACAGGCATCATTCTGACAGCTCTTGTTTTATTCTTTACGCCGCAAATTCCGGTGGCATTTGCAGGTACAGTGCTGATTATTATTTTCGGTTTTTTCTTCAGCTGTGTATCCTCGAGAATGGTCGGACTGATAGGTTCTACAAATAATCCCACTTCAAGCATGACTATAGCAACACTTATTATTTCAACAACCATTTTGAAACTCACAGGAGACACAGGTGCACACGGAATGATGACCGCCATAACAATAGGCGCCGTTATATGCACAATCGCAAGCATGGCAGGCGATACTTCACAGGATTTGAAAACGGGATATATAGTAGGCGCAACCCCTAAAAAACAGCAAATTTCGGAATTTTTCGGAGTCACGGCAACAGCTGTTTTTGTAGGAGCAATCCTAGTGCTTCTTGAAAAAGCATGGGGACTTGGCTCACAACAGCTTCCGGCACCGCAGGCAACTATGATGAAAATGATTATCGAAGGAATGATGCAGGGAAGTCTGCCGTGGGATTTAATTTTCATAGGCGTATTCATCACGCTTGTAATAGAACTGCTGCGGATACCGTCCATGCCCTTCGCGCTTGGAATTTACCTGCCGTTAAATCTCACTGCAGCCATGATGAGTGGAGGAGTTGTGCGTCTGCTTGTAGATAAACACAAAGAAAAAACGGGAAATACAACAATGTCTGAAAATGATAACGGAGTGCTTTTCTGCTCCGGCTTGATTGCTGGGGAGGGAATCATAGGCGTCCTGCTTGCATTTTTAGCTATAACTGAAATTCTTCCGCGGCTGAATTTATCTGAGACGCTTAATACAGGCATACTTGGCGGCATAGTAATGCTTGCTCTGATAATGTTTACGGTATTCAAAACAGCTCTCTCAAAACAAAATTGATACTAAGAGCTGAATATGAACAAAAACGCTGAACAAAGCAATTTCCTTGACATTGTATTTTCTCACAACTCCGATTTAAAATGGGAAACAGATAATGAGGGGATTGTAACAATTTTTGTCCCAAACAGCGGTTTTTGGAATAACTTAGCCCAAAAACTGTTCCACAAGGCTGCCGTTACAAAACTGACGCTTGATGTTTTGGGCAGTTTTATATGGATAAAAATCGACAGAAGCAAAGATGTTTATAGTATTAGTCAAGAATTGAAAGGAAAATTCGGCAATTCCGTGAACCCTCTTTACGAAAGACTAACAGTTTTTCTCAGACAACTTGAACGTAACGGACTGATAGAGAGAATACATCAAAGAGGAGAGACACAGAGTTAAATACTTAAATTATTATAGGACATCTTGGTTATGCCGGTAATAAATCCGAATAGAGCCGCGAAATTCCGTGTTTCACCATTTATTTATTAATGAAATATATACCAATTAAACATATTAACGTTCCTAAAACTTTTAGGAACGTTATTTGTTCATTAAACAACAATCTTCCGATAACAAGAAGCGCTATCGCAAAAATCGCGCTGTGAAGAAGGTAACCGGTATTCATATTCCAGCCAAGCTTATACATATAAATATTACCAACCTCAAGTCCGACGATTGCAGCGCCAAAGAGAAAACTTGTCCAGTTTATGCCGGAAATATCTTTCATTATATCTGTTCCCTTTGTCATGCACATATATAGAAGAGAAGCAATAACCGTTCCTGTAAGATATGTAACAATAACTGCCATCAACGGATGAATGCCTTTAGGTGTCAGCTTGGCACATATATGATAAAAGACATTTGAACCCACAACAAGAAAAATCGGCCAATACCAATAGTTCGACATATTTAAAAAACTCCTGACTTAAATCTTTTGTTTATCGCAGGACTTAAGCAATATTATATCCCGCTGCAATTTATATTATATAATTCAACATAAGATATATTATAGGACATTATATACAACCATCTATATCTATTATTGTTTCAGTAACATTTTAAAAATCTTCTAACTGTTTATTATTGGTTTATTAAAATTTTTTTGTCATTCCACAGCAAAGTAATTCCATTTTTGTCAATTAATAGGATCTCACCGTTGCCATCAAGAATAAAATCTCCGACTCGTACGCCTGCTTTTTCGCCATTAACAAGAATATGCGCACAACTCCCATTCTGTCCGATAATTATGCTTTCTATTTCAATGTTAGGCGCATTTTCTAAATGTATCTGGTTTTTGCTGTTTTGCTGTGTATATATAGGTGGATTTTCAATTTCCTCATTGTTAACTGCAAGGTCAACTTTGCTTAATTTCTTAGCCAACAAAGCTATATTTGTATCTGTTTTTTCCTGTTGTTGTGCAATAGATTTTAGATTTCTTTCTGTTTTAATGATTCTTGCCGCAGAAAATATAAGCATAACAATAAATATGAAAAAAAATAACAAAAAACATAACCTATAAATTATATTATGGCTTTGTTCATTATCAGTATAATTAAATATTTCTGCAAAGTTAACTTTAACAACCATCAATCAAAATGCCTTAAAGCAAGTCCCAATGGGACATCCCAATATCCTGCAGAAGTATCAGCATTTCCCATTTCAACTCTGTTGAGTTCAAGAATATCAAGACTTTCGATTCTGTATGAATGCATTTTATCTTCCAGTTTTTCACTGAGTTTTTTACTTGCGGAGGGTCCAAAGATCATAATATTATTTGAATTAACACGCGTCTCACGATAAGCATCTTCAAGAAATTTGTATATTTCTTCAGAAAACTTGTTAAGTTTCTGTTCCGTAAGTTCGTGAGTGTTTGTTATATCATCATATTCATAGTTCGCAAAATCAGACGAGCGGTAGAAAATACCATTATTACGCCAGAAAAGAATGTACTGGATATAGCGGGTTCCGAGATAAATAAAAAGCATACTATTTTGTCTGACATACATAGATATTGAGCGTTCAAGAGCTACTTGTGCAGGCTCAATGCATTCAACTTTATATCCGTGATATCGTGCTGTATTCAATAATTTAGAAACAGTGTTTTGCTTTGCTACAGCTACAAGAAAATGTCTGCCGAGATACTGATCCGCATAAGGAAAATTGACTTCGGCAATATCAAAAATTGCTTCTTTGCTGTTAACAGGGAAATATTTTTCAAGCTCATATTTAAGCGACATCCTTGCTTCTTGTAGTTCCATAGGCAGACACAGAACCTTTACCATAGTTTCAGAAATAGGAAGAGAGACTGAAAGTGGCGGCTTATTTTTGCTAAATTCTTCAAGTTGCCCAAAAACTTCGCTGAAGCATCGTTCAGCGTCCTGCGTAACATGATCACCGAGTGCGCTGTTGACAATATAACGGTCACTAGAGTGTTCAATTTCAATATATCTGAAAATGCCGTTATAAATGGCAAGTCCGGCTGCTGCATTTGTTGTTTTTCTTGAAAATAAATTTTTAATACCCATCTTTTTTACCCTTACTGCAGCACAGAATTTGTGACCTTCATAAATACCTCGTCACCGTTATTATATTCATTCGCATTCGAAGCATTTGAAGACAAAAGAGCAGATTTTGAAGCAATTTTACTAAGTTTTTTCTTAACTCCATCCGTAAGTACAACTAAATCAGCATAACTGACCGCACAATTATTACTTCCATGTGTTGGGGCATAAATTTTATAACCTTTTTCAGGCGTTTTATCAAGATATTCTTCTATCTCTTTCTTTAGACCTTCACCTGTTGCTTTTGTGCCATCAAAATCAACGTCACTCTGAGGCCATGTTCCGTTATCAGAATAGTACATAATACAAGCTGCTTTTAAACTGCTCAAATTTGCAACAATCTTAGATGCAGTAGCTTTATCTGTAGAAGAAGAGACAGAAAGCATTACAGTTGCTGTTAAGGTACCGATGATAATAATAACCATAAGCATTTCAATAAGAGTAAAACCAGTATGTCTTTTCATAAAAACTATTATTCTCCTTTCTTACATAAGACTTTTAATAGCACTTAGGATAGGCATATATGCTGCAAAAAGTATAGCTGCGACAATCATACTGACAAAAATTATAAGAATTGGCTCTAATATGATATTTATACGTTCGATCACTTCATTGAGTTCGTCTTCACAAATATCAGCAAGTTCAGCACACTTTTTGTCAAGGTGTCCAGATGCCTCCCCCACTCTAATAAGTTGTGCTATTGTTGATGGGAACATCTTAACTTTACCTAAGATATTATACAACGAACTTCCGTCTTGTACCGATATAGACATAGAAATAAAAATATCTTTTATCTCTAGGTTTGCTGAAGCAACAGCAGCCAACTCAATAGCACGTATCATTTTCACTCCTGACTCAAGAAGAAAACCAAGAGCCCTGAATGCCCTTGTAAGAGATGAAAGAAGCAAGAGGTTTCCGTATAACGGTATTCTAAGTTTTAGTCTGTCGATAAATTTTTCAAAAACTTCATATCTCTTCAAAAATCTGACAATCAAAATAAAAATTCCTATAGCTGTTGGAAGTATATACCAAAAATGACGAAGAAAACGTCCTAAAGAAAATACTATTTCTGTATAAAGCGGCATCTCAATATTCATTTGACGGAAAGTTACCTCAAACTGTGGCATAACAAACACTGTCATTAAAAGTAAAACTGCAAATGTTACGCATATTATAACTATTGGATAAGATAACGCGGTAATTACTTTAGTATGCTGCATAATTTCTTTTTTAAGCAACTTTGCAAGCTGAAGGAGAGTTTTGTCAAGCCTGCCTGTTTCTTCACCTGTGCGTATAAATGCAACTTCAAGTTCGTTAAAAACATTTTGTTCTTCAAGAGATTCTGCAATTGATTTCCCTACCCTAATGTCATCAAGAAGATTGTCAAGTGCTTTTCTCAACTTTCTATTACTCTTCTGCTCTTTTAAAAGTTCCACTGACTTCTCTATCGAAATTCCTGATGACAACAATACTGAAATTTGTCTGAATATAATACTTTTGCTTTTTTGGGGGACAGAAAAATTAAAAATTGCATCAAATATTTTTTTTAAATAGTATAAATGCTCCTTTTGGTGTGAAATATTAACAGGAATCAAGCCAATTTCCCGAATTTGAGAGACGACCTGCTCTTCAGTTTCAGCATAGACTGTAGCGTATTTTGTCTCCCCAGAATATGTTTTAGCCTTATAAGTAAATTTCATAATATAGGTATTATACTATAAATTCAATAATTAAGAAAAGGAAAAAAATTCGAAAATTTCAATAACAAGTTGCACAAATTTTTCTGAGCCGTACAAAAACGTTTTGAGCAAGATTGACCTTAGTATGATTTTTAGTCTGCTGTATTTATGCCGGTTATCTAATTGCATATATCTTGTCTAATTCTTCGTCAAACAGTTCCTGCGGTGTCCTGTAGCCAAATCTTTTTCTAGGCAGATCATTTATTCTGTCTGCCATGTAACTTATATCTTCTTCACTGTATTTGCCTATATCT
>JAZUIB010000020.1:0-10767 GCA_045642025.1 Synergistaceae bacterium | reverse complement strand
ACCCGGTCCCATGCCGAACCCGGCAGTTAAGCTCCCCATCGCCGATGGTACTGCAGAGGGTATCTGTGGGAGAGTAGGTCGCCGCCGATTCTAATTAAATTTGAGAGTCTTGAATTCTTATTCTTGACTCTCATTTTTTTTGTACGGAAAAGTTTTTTACATTTTTGCCGCGGAATAGAAGCCATAAGATGTATAGTGGTTCCGATTTTCTCAGACGCTCTTGCTGTTGAGTTTTCTGAAAACTGTTGTTATGATGTGTTGAAAAGCAATCTATTTAATTTAGAAAGTAACCAATAACGGCTGACAAAAAACAGGAGCCTCGTAATGCCGAAGCTCCTAAATTTTTGTTTTGCTTGTTAAAGTTCGCTTACTAACTCTTCTTTGCTTTTTCTTGTGAAATGCATCGGTGACGGTTCCGCGGCAGGATAACCTATTGGGAAAATAGCAATCAGGTCATAGTCTCTCATTTCGGGGAACAGTTCTTTGAGTTTTGGTTCGTCAAAATAACCTACCCATGTGGTTCCAAGACCGAGCGCTTCTGTTTCAAGCAAAATATGTGTTGCAACGATACATGCATCGACGTCTTCAAAATTTCTGCCGTCGAAGGGCCGCACAAAGGCATCTTTTTTGTCTCCGCCTATGACAAGCATAAGTTTTGCTCCGAAGCCGCATGGAGTGGTCTCGTTTACTTTTTTGATAGCATCCTCGGAGCGGATTACCCAAATGTGAAAGGGCTGAAGGTTTTTTGCTGTTGGAGCCGAGATTGCCGCTTTGAGCAGGGAGTCCAGTTTCTCCTGTTCTACAGGGCGGTTGTCAAATTTTCTGCATGAAAAACGTTTTTGAATAATGTCCAGTAATTCCATATCGTAAACACCTCTGTTTAATGATTTGTGATATGCTGAAAAGTTACAGGCCCAATTCTTTCTGTGCAAGCTCGGCTGCAATTTTTACGCAGTCGTTGCAGCTGCAGAGTGGTTTGCCTGTGTTTGTGCCTTTGATTTCTCCGCAAATTGTTGAGCCTGTACGCTGTTTAAAAGCTTCAAGCACTCTTGCTGCTGCGAATTTTGAGAGCTCACCTTCTTTGCTGTGCAGACAGCCTATTACCATTGCCGCGCCGCAGAGTGCGCCGCAGGTGGCCTCTCCGTTTCCCATCCCGCCGCCGAAGGCTGAAGCAAGTTTAAAGAGTTCTTCTTTTGGCAAATTGATTTTGTCGGCAAAAGCAAGAAGAACAGATTGTGCACAATTATGGTGCGGTTCCTTTATGCTGTGTATCTCGTCTGCGAGAATGCTTCTGTCCATTTTTATTCTCCTTTGAGTTTGGCTGTAAGTGCGAGGCCGGACGGTGTTTGTGCCAGACCGCCGAGTGATGTTTCTCTGATTGCAGGGGGCAGCATTTGTCCGATTTCCTTCATTGTATCTATAACTTCGTCAAGCGGTATCAGTGAACGTACGCCGGCAAGAGCAAGGTCGGCCGCAAGAATTGCATTGCCGACAAGCATACCGTTTCTTTTGATACATGGACATTCAACGATGCCGCCTACAGGGTCACATGCAAGACCGAGAAGCGATTTTATTGTCAGCGCTGCGGCATGCATACATTCCTCCGGCGTGCCTCCGCGCAGATATACAAGTGCAGCAGAGGCCATTGCGGATGCTGCGCCGCATTCTGCCTGACATCCGCCTTCTGCGCCTGCAAGCGTGGCGCGTGTTGCTATCACTTCGCCGACTGCTCCGGCAATTATAAGCGCGTCTGTGAGCTTTTCATCACAATCGACTCCTCCTCGGAGTTCTTTCCATGCGGAAAATATTCCGGGAATAATCCCGCAGCTGCCGGCTGTAGGTGCTGCTACGACGCGTCCCATAGTTGCGTTGTGTTTTGATACAAGAATAGCGTTTCTTGCTGCCAGAAGCGTGAATTCGCCGCTGAAAGCATCGTTGCTGAAATTAAGTTCAGGAATTTGTCCGAACTGCAGAGGCTCAGTGTTTGCTTTTGCATCGTCAACACTCTCAAAAATTGCACACAATCTTTCATGCATTCTGCTGCGAATTTCAGCTTCGCTAATGCCTGTATCTGCGGCACAGAGCTTGAGAACAGCATCTGCAATACCAATGTTGTCCTTCTGTACGGTTCTGATTATAGTCTCGGTAGCTTTCAGCATTTAGAGCACTCCTTTCAGCAGCCGTACGCTCTTGATTGCAGGGTGCAGGCTGGGGATTTTTTCGGCGAACAACGGATCTTCGGGTTCCGAGTCAAGTTCAATTGTCATCGTGACACTGCCGCCGCGTGCTTCGCGTGACACCTTCATGGTTGCGATATTGACAGAGCATTTGTTTATATACGTTGTTATGGCTGAAATTGTACCTGCTTTGTCTTCAGAGGCTACGATCAGCGTCGGGAGGTCGCAGCTTATATCGAGACGCGCGCCGTTGAGCTTGTGCAGCGAAATCAGTCCTCCGCCGACGGAATAGCATACGGTTTCAAGAGTTCTTCCCTCTTCCTCCACCACAATCCTTACGGAATTCGGGTGGGCACCGACAACTTTTTCGCCTGCAAAGGTAAACTTTAACCCTTCTTTTTCAGCTATATCAAAGGAATTTTTCAGCCGTTTATCGTCCGGACGCATACCGAGCAGCCCTGCGATTAAGGCTTTGTCTGTGCCGTGACCTCTGCCTGTAGTAAGAAAACTGTCGCGCAGGTACAGCGTTGCTTTTTTAACCGGTTTGCCCCAGAGCATTTTTGTCAGAAGACCGATACGCGCTGCGCCTGCTGTATGACTTGAAGAAGGACCGATCATCACAGGTCCTACGATATCCCAAAGTGCCATGACCACACCTCCAATTATCTTTTTAAGTATATAACAAATCAGCAGAAATCTGTACATTTTTTATGCTTATTGCTTGACTAACGTTTGTAAACTGACTAACATTATCTGCAGTGCTTTAAGGTCAATCCTGAGAGGTTGCCAAGGACTGCGGCATATATGTGACAATTATGCGCGGCTCCCTGGCGGAGCCGCTTTTTGCGGATTTGTCTCAAGAGGTGAAAGGAGAATGGTTATGGCAAACAAAAACATAGTGTACAGCGTAGAGGATAAACCGCCTCTCGGTATAGCAATTCTTGCGGGTGCTCAACACGTTTTGACGCTGTTTGGCGCAACAACGCTTGTACCTCTTATCTGCGGTCCCGCAATGGGCATGACCACTGCGCAGATAGGCGCGTTTATAGGTTGTGTTTACTTTGCAATGGGGATTGCAACACTTATTCAGACTCATCCGAAACTCGGAAGCGGTCTTCCAATTGTTCAGGGTTCAAGTTTCAGCTTTATACCGCCGATACTTACAATAGTCGGCGCGTACAAAATGATGGGCGCAGATGTTGTGATGCTGTATGTCGGCGGAGCGCTTATAGCCGGCGGTATTACTCTCGGCGTGCTTGGTTACACGAGAATAATCGGCAAAGTTCGCAAATTCATAACACCTGTTGTAATCGGTCCTACAATTATGGCAATAGGCTTTACGCTGGCGCCTACGGCAATTCAGTTCAATGCCGCGAATTACTGGCCGGTTGCACTGCTGGTAGTGCTTCTTGTCATTCTTTTCAGCCTTGTCAGCAAAAATAAATTCCTCAACATTTTTGCGGTGCTCGGAGCAATAATCATTGCCTATCTTCTTTGCCTTATACTTTCGCTGGCAGGTGTGTTTACACCGGGACATGCTGCATATATCAACCTCCAAAGTGTTGCTGATGCCCCATGGTTCCGCTATAGGCTGTTTATGCCGTGGGGTGTCCCGAAATTCTCCGGTCTTGCAATCGGAGCAATTATGGCCGGTTTTTTCTGCTGCATGATTGAATCAATTGGCGACTACCACAACTGCACATACGCTGCAGGAGTTGACGATCCTACACCTGCGCAGATTAACAAGGGCCTCGGAGCGGAAGGTTTCAGCTGTGCAATTTCAGGTATGCTTGGAAGTGTCGGAACAACGTCCTATACTGAAAACATCGGACTTATGGCGCTTACCGGCGTTGCAAGCCGCCACGTTGTAAGAATAGGCGCTGTTATTCTCATACTTCTTTCACTTTTTGCGAAACTCGGAGCGCTTATAGCGACAATGCCGTCACCGATTATCGGCGGTGCATACATTACACTGTTTGGCACAATAGGCGCACTTGGTATTCAGAACCTTATGCGTGCTGACATGGGCAGCCAAAGAAATGTCGTAATCGTTGGTTTTGCATTCCTTATGTGCCTCGGAGTTCCCGGCTGGGTTGAATCTCAGCAGGCGCTTTTTGCTGGATATTTCGGTGAAATGTTCGGCGGCATGGTCTGGGCTGTTCTTAAAACACCGATGGCAGTTGCAGGACTTTGCGCAGCTCTTTTGGATAACACTATCCCGGGTACCGATGAAGAGCGCGGCATAAAACGCTAATATATACAATAAACAGCCGGATCGTCCGGCTGTTTTTATGTTTCAGCAAACTCTCAAAAAACGGCGGAAGCAACATTCCGCCGTTTTACTTATTGACGCGGAAAATAAACAGAGTATAATTAAATAAGAATCATTCTTATTTTGGGGCTGAAACTATGACCAAGATGGCAGCACAGATCTGGCGGATAATAAACAACTCGATGGAACATCTGACGGCGGAGCAGATATTTCTCGAATGCAAACGTTGTGGCATCAAATGCTCCGTTGCAAGCGTTTACAGAAATCTTGCCAATCTTGTCAGCGATGGCTGCATCAAAAAAGTTTCTATATTGGGAGAGCCTGACCGCTACGACAAATCGGTTTCGCCGCACGAACATCTGCTGTGTGAGAAATGCAGACATGTATGCGATGTCAAAGCAGATGACCTCAAACAACTTCTCGAAAAACATCTCGGAGTTGAAATCACATCATACGATTTGTCGATGAAATACATCTGCCCGGAATGCAGAAAAAAGAGCGGATTTTAGCAGACAGGCTGCAGTACTGAGCATGGTGAGAACCGAAATACCGGTGACCAACTACCAATTTACCAGTTGTGGTGCCCGTTGAAGCAGATGTTGCAAGCTAAAAACCTTAAAGGTTTAGCTAACAGCCGACAGTCGTCAGCTATAAGCAGAGCCAACGCCGGCTGCCGACAGCAAAAATTATAAAAAATTCGATTAACAAAAAACTGATTTCCTAGCCGCCATGCGGCAAAAAATACAATAAAACAAAACGGAGGTAACACAATGTCAAAGTACACAGGAACACAGACAGAGAAAAATCTTCAGGCAGCCTTTGCAGGCGAATCACAGGCACGCAACAAATACACATACTTTGCGTCTAAAGCCAAAAAAGAAGGTTTTGAGCAGATAGCAGCCCTCTTCCTCAAAACAGCGGACAACGAAAAAGAACACGCAAAAATGTGGTTTAAGGAACTCGAAGGTATCGGAAACACTGCTGAAAACCTCAAAGCGGCAGCAGAAGGCGAAAACTTTGAATGGACAGATATGTATGACGGATTTGCCAAAACAGCCGAAGCAGAAGGTTTTGCGGAACTCGCGGCAAAATTCCGTGCAGTGGCTGCAATCGAAAAATCACACGAAGAACGCTACCGTGCGCTTCTCAACAACGTAGAAACACAGCAGGTCTTTGCGAAGAGCGAAGTAAAAATTTGGGAATGCAGAAACTGCGGACACATCATGGTAGGAACAAAAGCACCGGAAATCTGCCCCGTTTGCGCACACCCGCAGGCATACTTCGAAATCAACGCAAAGAACTATTAAGCTGCAGTTTAGATACGCTTAAACACAAAGCTGCCGGCTGCAACCGGCAGCTTTATTTACAGAAAGGACGGTGCAAAAAATGAGCGCAATGTTTAAACTCTCCTATGGGCTGTTTGTCGTAACGGCACGCGACGGGGATAAAGACAACGGCTGCATTACAAACACAGTACAGCAGGTAACGGCAACGCCGAACAGAATTTCGCTTGCGGTTAACAAAGCCAATTTCACGCACGACATGATATTCAAAACAGCAGTATTTAATGTCTCCATAATTTCAGAAACAGCAGATTTCGAACTGTTTAAACATTTTGGCTTCGCAAGCGGCAGAAACATTGATAAATTTGCGGATTACAACGGATATGAGCGTGCTGCAAACGGTGTAACATACGTTACAAACGGTGTTAACTCTGTGCTCTGCGCAAAAGTTGTCCAGACGATTGACCTCGGCACACATACACTTTTCATAGCCGACATAACAGAAGAAAAAATATTGAACGACAATGCTTCGGCAACCTATGCCTACTATTTCGAACATATCAAGCCGAAACCGGAGGCAAAACCGAAAATAAAAGGCTGGGTATGCAAAATATGCGGCTACGTTTACGAAGGCGAAGAACTGCCGGCAGACTTCATCTGCCCGATTTGTCTCCACCCGGCCTCAGATTTTGAGCCACTTTAGATGCAGGAGTATAGGCAAATAGATGTTCAGGTCACGCTGTGCTTTGTACATTTGAAAAAAATGCACGGCGGGTAACAGTTAAAAACAGCCGGACGGGAAATATCCCGTCGGCTTTTTTAACGTTAAACTGCGGCATTAAGAGTTCCCAAAACAGATATAACACAAAATTTCAGTCCTGAGCCGCTGAGTGCTTAAGTTCCTGTGCTTTTGCAGTTCAAATTCCTCATTGCGCAACGTGCGGAAGAGAGTATAATTACTGCTCAAAAGAGGTGTATATATGCCGTCTGAACGACGCAGATTCGGATTTCCAAACAGCTGGATAATAATTGCGGTTATGGCTGCCATAACCGCAGTGTTAAGTTGGGTTATTCCATCAGGGAAATACGACTACATTGTGCAGAACATTGGCGGTGTAATGCGCCGCATCGCTGTTGACGGCACCTTCCATTATATCGATAAAGCGACAGTAAAACCGACGGATTTTCTCGGGCTGTTCTCAGTATTCTACAGAGGTTGTGTCGAAGCGGCAGACATCTTCTTTGTGATGCTTTTCTGCACAGGCACCTTCAGCATCATGGTTGAAACAGGTGCGTTTCACGCGGGAATTTCCGCATTGCTGAAACGCTTCGGGAAAAATGCCATGCTTATTGCGGTATCACTCATCTTTTTCTTCGGCGCCTGCAGTTCAGCATTCGGAATGCTCTCCGAATTTTACGGTTTTTACCCATTTATGGCGGCACTTGGAGTTGCTGTAGGCTGTGATGCTATGTTTGGTGTTGCGATACTGGCCGTGGGTGAATTCATCGGTTTTATGTCGGCAACGACAAATCCGTACACGCTCGCCATAGCGCAGACCCTGTCAGGACTTCCGCTCTATTCCGCGGGATTATGGCACCTATTCTGTTTTGCTGTTTTCATGGGCAGCAGTGCGCTGTACATACTTCGCTACGGCAGAAAAGTCAGTCTGCATCCGGAAAAATCCGTACTATACGGACATCCGTGCCTTGCGGAATTCAAAACAACAGAACTTAACAGCAGTGAACTTGATACCAAAATGCTGCTTGTTATTACCGATATGGCAGTAACACTTATTATTCTTATGTACGGACTGATTAAACTCGGTTGGGGCTACACGGAACTGTGCGCGCTCTTTACCGTAATGTCGATCATTGCTGCTGCAATATGCCGTTGGAGTCCGGACAAATACTGCGAAGTTTTTACAGAAAGCATAAAAAAAATGTTCTGGGGCGCGATGCTCACGGGACTTGCAAAAGCAATGATAGTAATTATGCAGGATGCGCAGATTATAGACACAATAACCTATATGCTCACCAATCTGCTTAGACACACCCCATCAAAACTCTCCGCACAGCTCATGCTGCTGATACACACACTCATAAACTTTCCAATATCCTCCGGCTCCGGCAAAGCACTTATCACAATGCCCATAATGGCACCTCTTGCAGACAACCTTGGACTCACGCGCCAAGTTGCCTGTACGGCATTTCTCTTCGGTGACGGACTCACAAAACTGCTGTGGCCGACAGGCGGCTGCGTAATAATCTGCGCGCTGTCCGGAATACCTTATGAAAAATGGCTGAAATGGTTTCTGCCGCTCTGCGGTATACTTTACCTTGAACAGATGCTGCTGCTGCAGCTTGCGGTAATCATAGGACTGTAGCAGCAGAAACAAATAAGAGATATAAAAGAAAACCTTGAAATTAGAATTACCAATTACAAATTGAAGGTGTCTGTTTAAGCGGACGATAAAAAGCAGCAGGTAGGAAGTAGGAGGTAGGAGGTAGCAGGTAGAAAGTAGAAAGTAGGAAATACAAAAATCTACAACCTACAACCTACAAGCGAGGTACGAGCGCCCTACAACCTACAAGCAAGATACAAGCCAACAACAAAAAACCTTTCAGTCACCAAAATTCAAAATAACTGCACGCAAAAATAGCCGGTTGGGGAACACCCCGCCGGCATTTTTCAAAATTTAAGGCGTCGATATCTTGTTTTTTCTTTTTCACTCTCTGCCTCAAGCTCGCCGCTGTCGGCAGATTGTACTTTGCTGCTTTGCTTTTCGTTTTCTTCTCACCTCTTTCCCCGAAGTGCTAGGTGCAAGGTGCTAAGTGCGTTCTTAGTCATTGGTCGTTAGTCGTTGGTCGTTAGCTACTTTCGCTTTTCCGAAGTGCTAAGTGCTAAAAAGCTCAAACCGCGGTTTGAAAAAATGTTTGTGTCTCTGACAGACCTACCCAATATACGAAGATGATACAGACTTGGGCAGCCCTTCTTCGCATAAGGTCCGGCTTCAACGAGACGTGCATCGTCGCAGGGCGCAAAATACATTCCGGTTACTGATAGTTGATCCCCCGTAGGTTGGCTGTGGTTCACCGTATTTAAAATTGCGCGAAGTTCAGAAACAGAGGTCTCCATATATAACACTGCGACAAGCAGGCACAAAAAGCAACCACTTTACAAAAAAACTTCAAAAAAGTTGAAAAAACATAAAAAAACAGACAAAATTACAAGACACCCTTCAAAAAACATAAGACTGACCGCAGTGTTATATCCGGATACCACACAGAAGCATAGCAGTATGACACTGGGGGAGACATTGGATTTGGCAGGCACCGAGCGAGTAATTGATAATAAATCGAATAAATATCAAAAATAAGCCTTAATAAGCCTTGACAGTTAGGCAAAAATATATCATTATATATAATAACGGTCGAAGACCGGAGATTTTTTTGTGCAAGACGGTCAGAAAGCGTATATTAGGCTGAGGCTGTGTATTTCAGCCGATTGTTGAAACAAATTCACTATCAGCAGAAAATGAACAGCGTAAACAGAGAAACAGATACAACAGCGCCGGACGAGCGCAGAAAAGAATTTTTTTGAAACAATAATGAGACAACAGGTTCCCGGAGCCGCATCGGCTGTATGCCCAACAGCGCGGACCATGCGAAAGAGGTTGTGTGAATGAGAAAATTCAAGAAAACAGCAGTAATGTTAATGCTTTTATCTTTTATCTTCGGCACGGTATCGCCTGCGCTGGCAGGGTATAGTTGGGGCAACGGGACGGTAGCCCCCGGAACCGATGCCACGGCAATGGGCTACCAGACAAATGCCGGCGGCAATTATTCCACGGCGATGGGCATTCAGACAAATGCCGCAGGCTACGCTTCCATTGCCGGAGGTGTAGGGTCTTATGCTGCCGCCTATGCTGTGGCATTGGGCGACTACGCGTTTGCCACGGGCAGTGAATCTGTAGCATTAGGTTATCGTGTGAATGCCAGCGGATGGGCTTCCTTTGCCACCGGTTACTATACGAAAGCTGCCGGCAGAACATCCACATCAACGGGTTATTGGTCGCAGGCAATAGGAAACGGCTCTTTTGCGGGCGGCGGATATTATGTTAATTCAAGCGACTACGTAGCCGGCGGCACTGCGTATGAGAAGAACTCGTTCGCTTTTGGTGCAGGCGCGGTCGCCGGTGTTTCAGGCGGTACAAACGGCGGTCAGGTAGCGATGGGTACAAACGCTCAGGCGACAGGCTCAAATTCTGTAGCGCTTGGTTATGCTGCCCGGGCAACAAGTACCTATTCTGTGGCGTTAGGCGACAATACATTTGCAGGCGGCGCTTATTCCGCGGCAGTAGGGCATGGGGCACAGGCTACAGGCAGCTATTCCTTTGCTGCCGGTGACTATGCTTCTGCGATCGCCGGTGAATCTGCGGCGATGGGATTCCGTGCAACTGCCAGAGGATATGCTTCCATAGCGTTGGGATTTTTTACGAATTCTGTTGGACAGTATTCCACGTCGATGGGGTCTTATACAAATGCATCAGGAAATTATTCCACATCAACGGGATATGGGTCGCTTGCCGTTGGAGAAGGTTCGTTCGCAGGCGGCGGGCGTTTTGTGAATTCAAGCGACTACACAGCCGGCGGTATTGCGTATGAAAGCAATTCGTTCGCGTTTGGACAAAGCGCACAAGCCGGTGTTTCAGGCGGCACAAACGGCGGACAGATAGCAATGGGTTACAGTACGTATGCCACCGGTTCGAATGCTGTTGCGATCGGCTATAACGCAAGCGCCACAGGTTCTGGCACCGCGGCTGTAGGTTACAATGCGAAAGCTACGGCAGACTATTCTATGGCAGCAGGTTACAGTTCATCTGCAACTAACACGGGCGCTACGGCAATAGGCTATGACCCAACAGCCAGCGGGCAGTATGCCACGGCGATAGGCGATGCCTCTTATGCCAGCGGCAATTATTCTACAGCGTTAGGTTACAGTTCGTGTGCTGCAGGCGTAGGTTCCACTGCGATG
>JAZUIB010000019.1:0-48193 GCA_045642025.1 Synergistaceae bacterium | reverse complement strand
GCTCCGTTGTGACGGGCAAGCGTCTTCGTGATTGCCGCCGTCAGGGTCGTCTTACCGTGGTCTATGTGACCGATGGTACCAATGTTAAGATGGGGCTTTGTTCTTTCAAATTTCTCTTTTGCCATTTCCTGTTTCCTCCCTTTTGTTTTTTAAAACTTGAGTTTATTGCTTGTAAATGCTAAATCTATTTCTTAGTTCTTAAGGAGCTCTTCGGCTACACTTACCGGGACTTCTTCATTATGATCGAATGTCATCGTAAAGGAGCCGCGACCGGAAGTTTTGCTTCTGAGGTCCGTTGCATATCCGAACATTTCCGCAAGCGGAACAAATGCTTTAACTATTCTTGCGTTTGCCCGAATATCCATTTCCGATACTCTGCCTCGGCGTGACGAGATGTCTCCGATTACATCACCCATATATTCTTCAGGGACAACGACTTCAACCCTCATCATTGGTTCCATAAGCACAGGATTCGCTTTCTTTAAACACTCTTTCACTGCCATAGAACCTGCTATGCGGAATGCCATCTCTGAACTGTCAACTTCATGATAACTTCCGTCAACTATTGCGCATTTAATACCGATGACAGGATATCCGCCAAGGATACCGTTATTCAGGGCATCTTCTACCCCTTTCTGGACCGCAGGAATATATTCCTTGGGAACAGCACCGCCGACAATTCTGTCCTCCCATTCGAACCCGACTCCGCCTTCGAGCGGTTCGATTTCGAGAACAACGTCTCCGTACTGTCCTTTGCCGCCTGACTGACGGACAAATTTGCCTTCTGCTCTTGCCGGTTTGCGGATTGTTTCTTTGTATGCAACCTGAGGAGCTCCGACTTTAACTTCAACGTTAAATTCTCTGCGTAGTCTGTCAACGATAATGTCGAGATGAAGTTCTCCCATACCGCTTATAAGTGTCTGCCCAGTCTCTTCGTTCAGCGCGACCTTGAACGTCGGGTCTTCTTCCGCGAGAGCCTCAAGACCTTTTGCAAGCTTAATTTGGTCAGCCTTGCTCATCGGTTCAACCGACAGCGAGATAACAGGGTCAGGGAAAGTGAGGTTCTCAAGAAGTATAGGATCTTTCTCATCGCAAAGAGTGTCGCCCGTGCGGACCTGTTTGAGTCCCGGTATTGCAACTATGAGTCCTGCTTGTGCGCTATCAATGTCTTCGCGCTTGTCGGCATGCATACGAAGGATTCGTCCTACACGTTCGCGACGTCTTGTATCTGAATTATATACTGTGACTCCGTTTGCTATATTCCCTGAATAAATGCGACAGAAAACTATTCTTCCGACAAACGGGTCAACCATAACCTTGAAAGCAAGCGCTGCAAAAGGTTCGTTAATATCCGTTTTGAAGCTCTTCTCTCTTGTTACATCGTCAGGATCAACGCCTGTAACCGGCGGCATATCAAGCGGACTGGGCAGATAGTCAACGATTGCATCAAGCAGCGGCTGTACACCTTTGTTTTTAAAAGCAGAGCCGCACATGACAGGGAAAATTTCCATTTTTGTCGTAGCTTGACGAAGAACTTTTTTAATAAGCTCAACAGGAACTTCCTGTCCTTCTAAATAGATGCTCATAAGTTCGTCGTCATGATCTGCCAGGGCCTCGATCATTTCCATCCTCGCGATTTCGGCGTCATCTTTGAGCTGCGGGGGAATTTCCGCAACATGGTATTCGGTACCGAGAGTATCGTCGTAGATAATGGCTTTCATCTTAATAAGGTCGACCATTCCCTTGAACGTATCTTCCACACCGATAGGCAACTGAACTGGAACAGCTTTTGCTCCGAGACGATTTTTCATCTGGTCCACAACAGCCAGAAAATCCGCTCCAACTCTGTCCATTTTGTTAACAAATGCTACACGCGGTACATGGTATTTGTCAGCCTGACGCCAAACGGTTTCTGATTGTGGCTCAACTCCTCCGACGGCACAGAATACTGACACTGCACCATCCAAGACCCTCATTGAACGTTCGACTTCGACCGTAAAATCAACGTGACCGGGAGTATCAATTATATTGATAAGGCAATCGTCCCAAAAGCAGGTTGTAGCAGCAGAGGTTATCGTTATACCGCGTTCGCGTTCCTGTTCCATCCAGTCCATTGTTGCACTACCTTCGTGTGTTTCACCGATCTTGTGCTTTTTACCAGTATAGAAGAGAATACGTTCGGTAGTAGTAGTTTTTCCCGCATCTATATGCGCTGCTATTCCTATATTACGCACTTTACTTAAGTCGATGCCCTGCATCTCGTTAACACCACCAAATCCTAACTTTAAAACTATATCTAAAACTCTACTTCTTTGTTGTTATTACCAGCGATAGTGAGCAAATGCTTTGTTCGCTTCAGCCATGCGGTGTGTATCCTCTCTCTTTTTGATTGACCCGCCTTCGCCTTTACATGCATCCTGAAATTCTCTTGCAAGCCTTTCCATCATCGGCATACCCTTGCGTGAGCGTGAATATGTAAGTATCCAGCGTGTTGCAAGCGCCTGACCGCGAGGTGCTGTGACTTCAACAGGTACCTGGTATGTGGCGCCTCCGACTCTGCGAGGACGAACCTCAACGAGTGGTGCAACACTTGTCATAGCCTTCTCAAAAACCTCTTCCGGCTTGAGATTGAGGCGGCCTGATGCCAGATTCAGTGCTCCGTAGAAGATTTTTTCAGCAACACTTCTTTTGCCATTGAGCATAAGGCAACTGATAAATCTTCCCATTACGGCATTGTTATAGACTGAATCGGGCGGTGAAACGCGTTTTCTGATATGTCCTTTGCGTGACATTAGAAATTCCTCCCTTTAATATTACTTCGGTCTACGTGCACCGTAGAGCGAGCGACTCTGGCGGCGATTTTCAACACCGCCGCAGTCAAGTGTTCCTCTGACAATGTGATAACGGACACCAGGAAGGTCTTTTACACGACCTCCACGAACAAGAACAACTGAATGTTCCTGAAGGTTGTGTCCGACTCCCGGGATATAAGCTGTAACTTCAATTCCGTTCGTAAGACGCACACGAGCGACTTTACGAAGAGCGGAGTTAGGCTTTTTAGGTGTTACCGTATAGACACGCGTGCAGACTCCGCGGCGCTGCGGGTTGTTCTGAAGTGCCGGTGAACTTGAACGATGTCTTTTTTCTTCTCTTCCTGTACGGATGAGCTGGCTGATTGTCGGCATACAATCTCCTCCTTTCTTTAGTATTTTTTAGTTATTCGGGCGAGCCTGGCGGCAATTATCTGAATTGCACAGGTCTTCCCAGGGTTAACTTAGTGCCATAATCTCAGAGCACATATCATAGAGTGACGGTTAAGACAGTGTCTTCTACCCGTCATATCCGCACTTTTCAGCAAAGGCCGAAGTTTGTTAAACTGCATAAAATACTGCTTTTTCAACCTCCGAGGCTACCTATACGGCACAGCCATACCTTTCATGCAAAAAAGGCGCACCGATAAATCTTAATGGCAGAAACAGAATTTGTCAACTTTTTTTTCAGTTTCTACCTTAAAATTATAATAATTTCAACTTTTTTGAAGTTTTTTTTGCAGCAGCCTTCAAAATTTGGCACCCTGTCCGCAGATTTATATATGGAGACCTCTGTTTCTGAACTTCGCGCAATTTCAAAACGGTGAACCACAGCCAACCTACGGGGGATCAACTACCAGTAACCGGAAAACTTTATGCGCCTTGCGACGATGCACGTCTCGTTGAAGCCGGACCTTATGCGGAGAAGGGCTGCCCAAGTCTGTATCATCTTCGTATATTGGGTAGGTTCGTCAGAGACACAAACATTTTTTCAAACCGCGGTTTGAGCTTTTAGCACTTAGTACCTTGCACCTAGCACTTCGGGGAAAGAGGTGAGAAGAAAACGAAAAGCAAAGCAGCAAAGCACAATCTGCCGATAGCGGCGAACTTGAAGCAGAGAGTGGAAAAGAAAAAAACAAAATATCGACGCCTTAAAAATTGGAAAATGCCGGCGGGGATTTTCCCCAACCGGCTATTTTTGCGTGCTTTTGTTTTGTTTTTTGGTGATTGAAAGGTTTTTTGTTGTTCGCTTGTATCTTGCTTGTAGGTTGTAGGTTGTAGATTTTTGTATTTCCTACTTTCTACTTTCTACCTGCTACCTACTACCTTCTACCTCCTACTTACTACCTGCTGCTTTTACCCGTCATTCTGCGGAAGCCAACGGCTTAGCGCAGAATCCAGTGTCGTTGTTTTTTAACCCTTATTCTCCGGTTAATTCCGCTGACAAATCGTTCCAGTACGGATTCTGTTCTTCTATGAGTTTAATTTTCCATTCTCTTCTCCTTTTTTTCAGTTTCTTTTCCCAGGCAATTGCATCAGACATTGTCTCAAAATATTGATACCAAACGAGGTTATGTACAGTATATTTCTTGGTAAAGCCGTCGGCTTCGCCTGATTTATGCTGTGAAATTCTTTGAGCAAGTTCAGAGGTTACACCAACGTAAATTGTTCCATTTCTGCAGCCGGCAAGTATATAAACACAAGGTTTCATCAGTAAACACTTCCTTTGCGTGTATTATAACGAAAAACGCAGGAATGAAAAAGAGGCCTAAAGTAAAGACACTGGGCCCCGCATCTTCGCGCTGCTTCGTGCGGGGAGACGAAAGAGAAGAAACGCACGGTGGGGAGACGAGTGGGGAAGAGACGCTGCACAGAAACATTGCGGTATGACGGTTGGAGGAGAGTCGCTGGCTCCTGCGCTTACGCTGCGCGTCCCGCAGGAAGACAGAAATAAAAAAGCAGGGAGACAAAGATAAAAAAAGCGCGGCATTGCTCTTTGGCAATGCCGCGTGGTGATACAGATTAGTAGTTCAAGATTTCCGGTGAGTCAAGAATGCCGAGACCTTCGATGTCGCCCTTCTTCTTCGGTTTCGCCTGTTTCTCTTCTTTAGGCTGCGCCGCTTCGGGAATTTCCGGTTTTACCGGCTTTTCAATCTTGTCTGTCTTGCGCTGCTCCTCAGGTTTCGGCTGTTTCTGAGGCATCGCTGGCTGTTCTGCAGGTTTCGGCTGCTCTGTCTGTTTCTCAGGCTGTGCAGCTTTTTCCGTTTTTGCAGGTTTCGGTTGTTCTGCAGGTTTGACTGTTGTCACCGGTTCTGTCGTTATAATTTTCGCCGGTTCAATTTTGTCTGTCGCTACTTTTACCGCTGCTTTCGCTTTCAGGTCGATATTTTCTTCCTTCAGGCGTGCTTTTTCTGCTTTCTTGGCCGCATTTTCTGCTTTGAGCGTTCTGTTTTCGGCTGTCAGCGCGTCTTTTTCTTTCTTCAGCTCTTTGAGGTTCTTGCGGAGGCTGAAGCTGAGCGCGTCTGTGCCGTTTGCGCCGGAGGCGATGAGTCCATCAAATTCGTACCATGCGGCAAGGCTGGCGGCTACACCGTCATGTTTGCCGGTGAAGCCCTTCAGTCCGAGGTCAACTTTCCACGGGCTGTTCTTCGGGTTGTACACTGCTCCGAACTCTGCCATTCCGCTTGCGCCTTTGAAGTCAGGCTCGGGTATTTTTTCTCCGTTGACTTTGCCTGAGGCTTTGCCGTCGAGTTCGTATTCGTAGGCAAGTCCGCCATACAGTTTTATTCCGTTGCGGTGTTCTGTGCTTATGTATCTGAAGCCCGCGCGGAGTCTGTGGCTGTTGACTGCGTCGAAGTCAAACTCGTTGTTATGAATGACGGTGCTGTCGCCGTTCTGGCGTGACCAGAGGTACTGCGCGTAGGTGTCAATCTTGTCGCCTTCTTTGAGTGCCCATTTGTAGCCGGCGCCAAGGTGTCCTCCAAGATAACTGCTGTTTGTGTCGTAACGGACATTTGTGCTGCTGAATAAGTTTTCGCTTGCGTAATCGCTGCTGACTCGTCCTGTTCTGACGCTGGCTTCCGCGTGGAGCTGTCCTTTGTCTGTCTGGCTGCCTTTGGCTTTGAGCATGGCGCCTACGCCGAAGTAGTTAAGATCGCCTTTTGAGGTGACATTGCCTTCGGCAAATTCGTTGACTGTGTCGTAGTGTCCGTTGCCGCCTTCTATAAAGACGCCGAGTGTCAGGTTCTCGTTCATTTTTCTTGAGAGTCCTGCGGCTACGTTGAAGCTGTTGAGGTCAACGTGGCTGCCCGTGTTGTAGCGTCCGTGGCTGCCGCCCATTGCCGCAAAGGCGTTCCAGCTGCTGCCGCCTGCCGCTCCTGACGCGCCTGACGTGCTTTCTGCTGTATCCATATTGTCTGTCAGTTCGCCAGCGATGAAATCTCCGCCGATGTTGAGTGCAGCTGAGGCGCCAAGGCGTGCTTCAACAACTGATTTTGTCTTTTCCTTGACTACCGGTGTCGGCGCAGGCGTCGGGTCTGTCTGCGGCGTATCCTGCGGGTCTGTCTCCTGCGGTGTTACAGGCGTATCCTGCGGGTCCGTCTCTGTACCGCCTGTTTCTTCGTCAGAGGCTTTTCTCACTACGCCGAGTATGAGCGCGCCGCTGTCTTCCGTTGTGTCAAGGAAGGTGTCGTAGATGTAGTCGAAGAAGACATCGTCTGTGCTTATGACGCGTATCTTTTTCGGTACAACGTATTCCTTGCCGTCAGAGCCGACATATTTTTTGCCTTCGTTTTCTGAAACATAGCCTGTCGCGTTGTCAATGAGTGTCAGCTTTGTGCCGAGATCTTCAACTTTCTTGCCTTCTGTGTCCTGATAGAGTCTGAGTTTGGTGTCCGAGAGGTCTATCGTGTTCGCGGAGGTAACTATTGTGTCGCCGGCTTTGAAGTCGTCCAGTATGAAGTTGAGCATCGACGCTTTCATTGTGACGCCGCCTTTGAAGGCTGTCGCGGCTGAGAACTGTGTCAGCGCGGGTTTCGCGTGAGTGCCTTCGCTTACGTAGTTTCCGTTAAGCGTGCCGCCGCTGAATATGACTGCTCCGCTGTTCACTATTTCGCTGCCTGTCAGTTTGTCCGCGCTTGTGGTAAGCGTTCCCATGTTGTTAATCGGCGCGGAGATTGTTCCTTCGTTGTTCACCGATGCGCTTTCTGTCAGGTTGAGTTTGCCGGCTCCGATTGTTTTTGTGTTCTTCACCGTGCCTGACAGTGTGACTTCTCCGCTTCCGGCGAGGTTGTGGCTAATCGTGCCGTCGCCTGCGAGCCACAGTGTACCGCTGTTGTCAGTTACGTCGCCCTTGATGCCGGTAACTGCCATCATAAGCGTGCTGTCTTCGTTGATTTTGAGTTTGTTCTCAAGTTTTCCGGCGCCTGCGCTGTACGCGTCAACGTTGCCGCTGATTTCCGCCGTTCCGCTTCCGGTTACATTTGTTTTCAACAGCGCAAATTCTTCGCCGTCAGCGCCGTTGAGTACAAGCGTTCCGTTGTTGGCAACGCCGCCTGCCGCGTTGATTTTGTCAGCTCCGACAGTTATCTTTCCGCTGCCGGTGTTCACAACTGACGAGGCATTGAGATATCCGCCGATTGCCGCTGTGCCGCTGTTGGTGAAGGCTGCAGTTTCGGATATAACATTTCCGGTGCTGTTCAGCGTTCCGCTGTTTGTAATCGCGGAATTGGCGATAACGCCGTCTGTGGTTATTGTTCCGCTGTTGTTAATGCTGTAACCGCCGGAGATATGTTCCGCTGTTATTGTTCCGCTGTTTGTCAGTTCGGCAGCGACAGAAACATCGCCTCTGCTTGTCACAGTGCCGCTGTTGTTAAGAGTGTAATTTGCGTAAACGTTGGAGGCTGTTACCTTTCCGCTATTTTCAAAAGTATGCGTCGAAACGCTGCCGGACGCCGTTATGTTTCCGCCGTTTCCGTTTGTGAACTCGTATGCCGAGATATTTGACTTACTTCCGATTGTACCTGTGTTTGTAAGTCCGGAATTCACGTCTATATCGGCTGCGGTAAGCGTGCCGCTGTTCTCCATATTCTCTGCCATAACCTTACCCTTGCTGCTGATTGTTCCGGCATTTGTTATGTTCGCCATCAGGACGCTTTCCGCGTTTGTGAGAGTGAGACTGCCGCCCGACCGGTTGTCCAGCGTCGTCGTTTCAATGCCGCCTCCCTTAACGGTCAGCTTTCCGCTGTTCGTAATGCCGGTGTCAGCAACAAGGTTCTTGTCGATTGTCATGTTGCCGCTGTTTCCGACAGAAAGCAGAACAACGTTTTCCGCGCTTGTGAGAGTTCCGCTGTTCGTAAGCGTCATACTTCCGCCGAGAGAGCCGCCTGTGTTAACGGTGAACGTGCCTGTGTTGGTCACGCTGCCGTCATGTATTTGTCCGCCTCCTCTGACAGTCGCGCTGCCGCTTGTGACGAGGGTCGCGTTTTCAAGCGTGCCGTTCACGGTCATGCTGCCGGCGTTGGCGATAACCGCGTTGGCAGTGCTGCCAAGCGTGATTTCAAGAGCGCCGCCGGATTTGACGTCAACGTCGTTGGTCGTTCCGGCTGCTCTTTCGCCGAACTCAACGTTGCCGAGTCTCGCTTTGCCGCCGTCATTGACCGTTATAAACGTATCGAAGTTTTGTATCTTCATGCTCTGAACACTGAGCGTGTCGCCTTCTCCGGCGTAGGCGCCCTGCCCAGAATCTGCCACGCTGATACCCTTATAGCCGCCGCCGTCCATCGTATAGGCGGTTCCGCCGTTGCCGGAGATGGCAAATGTTCTGGGGTTGCCCGCTGCCGCGGCTTCCTCGCTTCTTCTCAGAGCGCCAAGCCCTGCCGCGTCTGTCAGATTCATATTTTCGCTGACAGAGTACGCGCTGATTTTTCCCGCGCGCTCAGGGTCTGCGTTCACTATCTGCTTGAACGTGAAGTTGTTATCGAACTTCAGCACGTCAAGATAACCGATTTTCGCGCCGCTTGAGGCATCTCCAGGATCGTTGTACGCTTGTGTAATGTTGTAAGTGATATTGCCGGTGGTACCAACTGTAAAGGTGCCGATGACAGGGTCACCGACAACAGTCAGGTCGTCGCCCGCCGCTGTGCTGCTTATGTACTGAATCTGTCTGTAGGTGAAGTCAGCCCAGCTGTCATCTTTGCTGAACGTTATGCCGCTGACGTCAGAGTTGAGGCTCAAAGTACCGGTCAAGGCGCCGCCTGTATGTGAGACAACACTTATCTTATTCACATTGCTTCCCGTTGAACTGCCTATTGCGCCATTCAGTTTATATACCGCGCCGTCTGAATTAAGTCCCGACAGGCAGGTGAAGTTTCCAGACGAGAACTCCATATTTTCCGGCAGCACAACCTTGTAGTAGCTTATATTTCCGCTCACTCCGAACGATGTGTCGGCTGCCATTACCACCGTGCTGTTTTTGTCATATCCGGAGGTAACTCCGCTTACCGTACTGTTAAGAACGCCGTTCGTAAGTTCAACCGCGGAGTGGCACGTGCTGGCGCCGTAAAGCGCTATCTTGGGAAGACCGCTTGTCATTCTGTCCAAATCAAGGCTCACGTAGCTGCCCGCTCCGTTGCCTGACGTACCGGCTGTCGTACCGCCTATTCCAATCGTGCCGCTACTGTAGGTTATATTGCTTCCGAAGCCTGCCGGCGCTGACGCTGCGACGTCGCCCGTCCAGCTGCCTCCCGTCAGCCTCAATACTGAAGTGCTGCCAAGACTGACATCAGCATTAATCCTTGAGGTATCAGCCGCGACATTTCTGTTAATATCAACAACACCGCCCGTTATCGTTGAGTTAAGCGTGTATTCTGTGGAGTCGCCGATCTTCAGAGTGCCGCCCGTGTTATCAAGCGCAATATTGTCCAGTCTGCGGACATCGGACACGTTAATTTGTCCGCCGTTCACGTAATTTCCCGCGCCGGACAGCTTCACGTTCAAGTCTCCGTTGCCGAGCGTGACAGTTCCGCCGGTTTCGTTGACAATACTGCTTACACCGGAGGTGCTGCTGTTCTGCAGCTGCCCTGCGGCAACGGTAAAGTTCGCTCCGTCTTTGTTTGTAATCGTGCCGAAATAGCTTCCCGTGCCTTGGACTGTTCCGAAGTTTGTAATGCTGCCATATACTCCGCTGCCGTTATTTTCGAGGGTCGCGAGATTACCGGCTACAGTAATGCTGCTGCAAACTTTTTGACCTGAGGCTATCGTAAGTTTGCTGCCTGTGGGAGTGCTGACGTCGCCGCCGTTGTTGAGCGTAATTCCGCTTATGGTTCCGCAGAGGCTGCCTCCGATGACGCTTTCGGGACCGTTCAGCGCAAGAGAGCCGTTCATAGCTACTCCGCTGCCTGACCCAATCTGCAGATTTCTGAACGTGTTGGTATGCCCTGTTCCGCTCTGGCACATCTTTCCGCCGTTGACAATTAAATCTCCGTTTGCCATATTCATATTGCCCGACACATACAGATAACTGCTGCTGTTGTTGTCAATAGTGATGCTTCCGCCGCCGGTTGCCGTCACGTCGCCCGTGACGTTCAGTTTTCCGCCGGACGCAATGTTCAGGTTTCCGCTGCCCGTTGACGTAAAGCCCTGTGTGGCATTCACATATCCGCCATATCCTATTGAGCTTGTGACGTCTCCGGTCAGTGTTGTCGCGCCCGTAACCTTCAAATCATACATTCTGTTTGAGTTGACAGAGGTGATGTTAAATCCGCCTGCCGTCAGCGCGCCTGCCGTCGTATAAGTCATCGAATTGCCGGTTTCATTTCTAAGTGTGAAGGTTCCGCCAACCGTCAGCGCGGATCCCGAAGTCATCGCAAGCGGGCTTCTCGCAGACGAACTGCTAAAATTACCAATAAGCCCCTTCACAATGCTCAAGTCTCCGCAGATGTTCACACCGCCGGCAACGGTGAGCGGGGATGTCGCTGTTTTGCATCCTACTATTCCAAGCGCCACGCTTCCGTTGACCGTGAGACCGCCGCTTGTTACCTGCACTATACCGGTTGAGTTTCCATCCGATCCTCTTTGAATATCTAAATTCCCGCCGACTGTCAGCCCGTTCGGTACTGTAAGTACAGCTCCGGAGTTGATGGCTATTCCGGCGGCAACGGTTAAATCTCCGCCGACTGTCAGACTGTCTGACACAATCAAGGGAGCTTTTGGCGTGTTCGGGGCTGTTCCGCCCGCGATGGTTAAATTTCCGCCGACATTGAAGCTTTTGCCGGTGCCAAAGGTTCTCACGTCTGCGTCATTTGCGACGTCAAGATTGCCCGTTATCGTCAAATTGTCTTTAGCATACAGACATGCGCCGGACGTGCAGCTGACATCTCCGTCCACCGTCAAAGGCGCGGAAGCGTTGAAATACGCTCCGGGTGCCATGGTCAGACCGCCGATTGACGATTCGCTGAACGTGAAGACCTGTCCTGACGTTGTAACGTCACCTGTTCCTTCGATACTAACAACTCCGGTGACATTGAGACCGCCGGAAGCAGCCACTTGCGCTCCGGCACCAACGCTCATGCTGCCGCCGATATCCAAATCGCCGATACTTGCCAACACTCCGCCCGCTCCGAGAGTTGCGTTGCCGCCGACCGTCAGTTCGCCCGGTATTATTGCCGTTCCTGTTGACGCTCCTACAAACATTCTTCCGCCGGAATTCACCGCAAGATTGTTTGCAAGCGTGAATTTGCCGATCGCGTCAAGCTCCGCGTTGTCCGCGACAGTAATGGACTGCAGGGTTGTGCCGGTGCTTCCGGCATTGATTATCGCGTAATTTTTAGCAGGGTCTGAGTTCGCTTTTGCCACTATGCCTGTCTGATACGTTCCGCTGTCAAACGAGAGGTTGAAAGTGCCGCCGACTGCCATTGTGAGCGCTTTATCTTTGTAACCGAGACTGAGCGAGCCGCTGTAGCACGTATCTCCGCCTCCGCCGCCTCCGGCTACGAAGGAATAATAGTTAGTGCCGCTGTTAACAGTTGCAAAGTCTGAAGCAAAGTCTGTCTGATAATCGCCGTTCGCCTCTTCGCTGTAGAAGTACATACGGTACGCCGAGCCTTCGTCAAGACCGGTTACGTTGATTAAAACGCCGTTTGCGGAACCGGAAGTTTCGGTTGACATAATTTTGGCATAGTTCAGATAAGGACTGTTGTCAGCGTCCGCTGTGACCAAGGCTGAAAGGTATTTGTTTGTTCCTGTCGCCGCGCCGCTGTAGTTGATGTACATACCACCGCCGCCGCCTGCGGAAAGACCGTGCGACAGGTCAACAGTGCCGCCGACAGGGGCTTCGTCTGCCTTCTGGTCAACCGTGGGGATTTCTGTGCTGCCGCCGCTTTCTATCCACGCATCAACGGTCGGAGTCAACATAGTTGAGTCTTTCAGCGTCATGACAAATTCCGTGCCGCTGTAATCGGGAAGGGTGAAACCGGCGCCTCCGCCGACTGTGCTTTTGCCGTTGGTTGGCGCGCTGAGGAACAGGACGTCGCTTGCCTTGAAGTCAACAAGAGGGCGAACGCCTCCGGTGGCATTAGTTGTTGATAAATTATTACGTATTCCCACCGCTTTATCACTCAAGACCTTCTGATAGTAGGTTGCAAAAGCATAAATCGTACTACTGCAATATTGGTTTCCGTCAGACCAATAAAACATTGATGTCGTTCTAGTAGTTCCAGTACCTCCAACAGTAAGATTACCTGTATTGCCGTACATATTTTGTTTTTTTGAAAATGTTGTTGAGGTTGTTCCCCTGTCTGCATCGTTTATAAATATACAGTTTGCATTTGTTAAGGTGGTAACGTAAAGATTTGTAGGTGACGGCAAACGAAGTTTGTCAACAACTGTAACGGTATTAGCGCTGGTCGCCTGTTTAAAAGCAACTGTATGCTGCGCCGGCAGCAAAGCGTTGTATTCTCTTTCGCTGAGTGCGTCTTTCGCAAAGCTGCTGCCAAGGTCGCCGTATGCCTTCACACTGGTTGCCGCTGCCGTATTTGCGGTTGTTCCTCCCGTCAGATGAGCGCGGACTATTGACTTGCTCCAGTTGCTGTCGGTGCCAAACTTGTCGGCATACATCAGCTGATTGGTCATCAGTTCCAGGGCAGAGACGGTCTCTGTCGTGCTGCCGTTTGAATAATTTACCTGCGCCCCTGTGGAGATAACTTTCCAAGGAATAGCTTCTTTGTCACCGGCTGTATTTTCTGCCGTCTGCCAGTAGTTGCCGAAGTAAATCGTGTTCGCGTTTGTGACGCCAACAGTACACTCCGTAGCAGTCCGCGCCGCCGTGAGGTCAGAGAGCGCTTTCACTCCGCCTGCTATCGCCGGTGAGGCTGTCTGGAACAGGAAGCTTGCGAGTATCAGTATTGCTGCGATTTTTTTGTTGTTTTTCATCTGCTTTTTCCTCCCTTTCCCGTTCCGTTAAAGTCTGCCTCGAAGTTCAAGGTTTTCAATTTTGAGCGCCTTGATTTCTTCGTCGATTGCCGCGTTTTCTGTGCGCAGGGCGTTGTTCGCTGTCTTGAGCGCCGCGATTTCGTCTTCAAGCTGCTGAATCTGACGCCGCAGTTCTTCTACCGCGTTTGTGCTTCCGCCGCGCGCGAGTTTGTCTATTTCGTACCACGCGCCGAGGTTCGCACTTATGCTTTCTTTTCTCCCTGTGAAGCCTTGCAGTCCGAGGTCAAGTTTCCACGGGCTGCCCTGTTTCTGATACTGCACTCCGAGTTCTGCCATTGCGCTTCCGCCTTTTATTTCAGGCTCAAGCATTTTGAGTTCTCCAACGTGTCCTGAGGCTGTGCCCGCAAATTCGTGCTCGTAGGCAAGTCCCGCGTAGGCTTTGAGGTTTTCTGTTTTTGCCTGTTTGTAGCGGAAGCCCGCGCGGAGTCTGCGGCTGCTTATTTCGTCAAGGTCAAAGCGTACGCCGTTGATTATGGGGCTGTCGCCGTTCTGTCTGCTCCACAGGTATTTGACGTAGGTGTCTAACGTGCTGTCGTCTGTTATGTTCCATTTGTAGCCGAGTCCGGCGTGCGCGCCTACATAGCTGCTTGAGGTGTCAAAGCGAACGCTTTCTTCTGCATTAAAGTTTTCGCTGTTGTAGTCGCCGCTGATGTGTCCGGTTCTGATGCTGGCTTCCGCGTGGAGCTGTCCTGCCGCTGTTTTTTCGCTTTCGGCTTTGACAAGCGCGCCGACGCCCATGTAGCTGAAGTCGCCTTTTGAGGTGACTATTCTGGGGTCTGTGGCAAATTCGTTCATTGTGTCGTAGCGTCCGTTTCCGCCTTCCACAAAGAAGCCGAGCGTTATTTTGTCGTTTATTTTGTTGGAGAGTCCCGCCGCGGCGCTGAAGCTGTTGAGTGTGAAGTCGCTGCCTGTGTCGTATTTGCTGCGGCTTCCGCCCATGGCGGCAAAGGCTTCCCAGTCGCCCGGTTCAAGCGAAAGGTTGTTCATCGCCTGTCCTTCTACAAGGTCTGCCGCGCTGTTGATTGCCGCGGAGAGCGCAAGTCTTGCTTCGCTGAAAGATTTTGTCTGGTCTTTGACTATGACCGGTGGCGGTGGTGGCGGAACGGGCTGGAATGGATTGGTCGTAACGGGTTCTCCGACTCCGAGCAGCAGCTTGTTGTCTTCAACGTAGCTGCCGTACAGGTAGTCGAACATGCCTGTCGTGGGCACTACTCTTGCCAGCTGCGGGTCATCTTTTGTTCCGACGTATTTTTCCGCGTTGTTTATGAGTGTTACTGTCTGTCCTTCTTCAACTATCTGCCGCGCTTCTGTCTGGTATATTCTGACGTCTGTGTCTCTGAGGTTTATTGTCTTGCCGCTTTCTACCATTGTGTCGCCGGCATTGACACCGTCAAGCGTGAAGTTGAGGCGTGAATACTGCAGGTCAACGTCTCCGGTAAATTTCACCGGTTTTGTGCCTTTGGCGAAGTTTGACGTGCCGCCTTTGCTTGTGTATTTTCCGTTGATTATGTTGTCGTTGAAGTTTGTCACGCCGCCGAGGCTTGTGTAGTTTCCGTTAAGCGTGCCTCCTGTGAAGGTGACTGTGCCGCTGCTTGATATTTCAGCGCTTGTAATGCTGTCTGCGTTTGTCGTTACTTTGCCTTCGTTGACGAACTGTGCCGCGCTGATTTTTCCGTTTTCTGCGTTGCTGAATACGGAGTCCGCACCGTTGATTAAGAGCAGATCGCCGCTGATTTCGGCTTTGTTTATTACCGATCCGTCGATTGCCGTGCTTCCTTTGCCTGAGGCAACGGATATGTTCTGTGTGAGTGTCGCGGGGGCTTCGGCTGTGCCGCCTTCAAGTATCAGGCTGCCGCTTTCGCTGTTTTCTACGGGTATGCCGAGTCCGGCGACTTTTGCTCCTGCCGTTCCGCTGTTGTTGAGCAGCGAGCCTGCCGCGCCTGTGACTTCTCCTGAGAATATCACGGCGCCTGCGTTGCTGATTTGAGCGTTTTCACCGACGCTGAGGCTGTTGAAGGTCATAATTCCCGTATTGTTGATTTCAGCGTCTGCGCCTGCGCTTACGCTGTCTGTGAATGCCATAATCCCTTCGCTGCTGATTTTCGCGCCTGCGCCTGCGTTCACTTTGCCGGTGAATGTCATGAGTCCGCCGTTTTCTATTTCAGCGTTCGCGCCGGCTGTTACGGCGCCGTCTATCGCCGTTATTCCTTCGGGGTCTGCGTTGCTGATTTTCGCGTCTTCTCCCGCGGTGATTTTGTTAAGCACCATGGCTGTTCCGGCGTTTTCTATTGTCAGATTATCGCCGGCGCTGATTTCTCCTGAAACTCCGAGCGCGCCTTCGTTTTTGAGCGTCGCGCCTTCTGCCGCCGCTACGCCGCCGTCAATAACGAGCGTGTTGGCTGTGATAAGCATACTGTCTTTCTGTATCGCCGCTCCGCCTATTGTTGAGCCGCCTGCCGAGCTGTCGGCGATTATTTTGCCGCTTGTGCCGTGGTAAACGGGGTGTGTCTGTCCGGGGTTTGCAGGGTCGTATTCGGGGTCTTCCGGCGTGTAAACTTCGTCAATGTATGTTCCTGCCGCCGTGAAGGTCTGGTTGTATTTGTTGTATTCTTCTCCCGTGACTATGTCGGTGTAGTGCGCGCCGAGTGTGACCGCGAAGCCGTTTTTGAGCTCTACGGAGTTTTCTGCCGCGTTGAAGTTCGCCGGTATTGTCAGTCCGACCATTTTGTTGTCTTTGACGTGCATTGTGAACGGCGTTGAGGCAAATTCTCCGGCGTAGTCTGTCATTCTTATTCCGTTGGCCTGCTCGGTGTAGAGGGTGAGGCTGTAGTCGCCGTCTTCCGGCACTACCATCTGTGTACCGAAGTTGAGTTTTTTCTCCGCGTCTGTGGTGTGTCCGACTTTGCCGTAGTTGACGTATTCTGTGCCGCCGTCTTCCGTTGTTCTGCCTATGAAGCCGGAAATGTAGAGGCTGTCATGGTCCTGCGTTTCGGGCAGGATTTCTCCGGCTGTCGTTCCCGCTGACGCGTCTGTTGTTGTCGCCACTCGGTAGAAGGTGCCGCCTGAGGCGCCTTCTCCGTCAAGGGAGAGGGTTTTTACGACAGGTCTGCCGAGATATTTATCGCCTTCACTCATTCTGGTGAGCGGGTTGTACACTGCAACCTTGCCGTTGAGCGCTTTGAGCGTCATTACGTAGCCTGTTTCTTCGCCATTGCCTGTGAGGTTAAAGCCGTCACCGACGCCGAGCGCGCTTTTGCCGCCTGTAACTTGGGCAGGGTAGTACCATCTGTTGTCGCCGCTTTCGTTCTGATATTTGCCGCTGGTGTAATCTACCGTTCCGGCTGCCGTGAAGAAGAGTATCGGAAGGTCGTCAAGCGACAGGTTGAGCGCGGGGCGCACACCGTAGCTGCTGCCGTCATTCAAGTTCGAAATATCCTCAGTGTACGGATACGCTCCCCAGACGCTGCCTGCTCCGCTGAATACAGGATGCTGCGAACGGGTTGCCCAGGGGTCAGAATCTCTGTAGTTTTCATACTCCCCGTGGACTGAACCGTACCATTCTGTCGATCCCTGTCCTGCCTGCGTCAGGCGGGCGTTTACGCTGTCAGGAAGGTTTGGACCTTCGGCAGGCTCGGCAATTTTGCCGTTGAAGCCGTATTTTCCATTTCCCACTGCCGTATAGCCGCCGAGGTCATGTTCTCCTTCCGGCAGTATGTCTCCTATTGTAAGCAGATACAGCTTGTCTTGTGTGGTCAGCGAAGTGCCGTCATAGTAACTGTTGTCTATGTTCATTGTCGCTATCGCGGCATATTCGGTGTCGCTGAACGCGTCTCCGGCAAAGCCGCCCCAGCTGTCAACAAATAAGTCCACGCCCAAATCTCCTCCGCCGGAGCCCGGGGTGGGGTTCGCTGTCGTTTGTGTTTTCGTTCTGTTGTTCAGCGCCGTGCGGATGTCGGAGGAAATTATCTCCGTTTCGCCGGTGGAAGGGTTGACCCGCTCAAATGCCCATTTGTTGGCGTCTTCGCGGGTTATCTGCTGTCCGTAACGCCCGTAGGGGGTGGGGCTGCTGTTGTCAACCAGCGTATTGTAGGTGGAGCCGAACAGCAGGTTTTCCGCAAACAGCGTCAGCGTCTTTTTGCCGCTTGCGTCAACCTCTTGGTCTGAGAGAACTCTGAACGGTATCCCCTCAAAGTGGAACTGGTGCTGGTCAAAGTCCAGGCTGTTTTTTACGCTGGTGTGCTGCCAGTAGCCGCCGTAGTAGATAGTTGACGCACAGCCGTAATGGCCGGTCGCTTCGGCTGTCTTGAAGTTGGGGATGCCGTAGTAGATTGCGGAGGAAAATCCGTCCGCAAACGCCGCGCACGGCGAAAGCACCATTACCGCCGCGCATATCGCGGCTGCCGCCTTAAACAGTCTCTTTCTCGTCTTGTGTCCGGTTCTCAATCTCATTGCTGACCACCGTCTTTCTTTTATTTTGAAATGATTAAAACTTTCTTAGTTTGTCATTCTGCCTTTTATTGTCATTCTGCGGAAGCCAACGGCTTAGCGCAGAATCCAGTGTCTTTTTCTTCTAAACCCCACGGGCTTCGCCCGTAAAGTCGCTGGACCCTGCGCAAGCCCTTCGGGCTTCGCAGGGAGACAAACCTTTTTTTCTTGTCATTCTGCGGAAATCCGCAAGGATTTAGCGCAGAATCCAGTGTCTTTCAGTCTTCAATCTTTTATTTCTTCTGACAAATCATTCCAGTACGGATTTTCTTTCTCTATCAACTGTATCTTGAATTGTCTGCTTCTGTTCTTAATTTTCTTTTCTGTTTCTATGGCATTAAGCATTGTCTCGTGAAACTCATACCAAACAAGTTTGTGAACGGAATATGCCTTGGTAAAACCTTCAACCTCATTTTGTTTGTGCTGTGTTATCCGTCTTGCAAGGTTCGACGTCACTCCTGTATATATCGTTCCGTTTCTGTCGCTTGCAAGCATATATACTGCCGGCTGCATATTCCTCCGTATTCCCTCTCCGTCATTCTGCCTTTTATTGTCATTCTGCGGAAGTCCGTTAGGGCTTAGCGCAGAATCCAGTGTCGTTAATAGCGCTCCCGTTGGTCGCGAAAGCCGCTGGTTCCTGCGCTGACGCTCCGCGTCCCGCAGGAAGACGGAGATTTGTCATTCTGCGGGCTCCGTCAGGAGCAGATTTTGCGCAGCCTGTGCCCCGTAGGGGTAAATCCAGTGTCTTTATCTTCTAAATTTGCTTTTCCTTTTGCGAAGCGCAAGCCCTGCGAGAGGCAAGAGTGCAAATGCGCCAAACCCTGCGTTGCAGCCGCCTCCGCCGCTGTTGCTGCTGCTTTTCTTTTCTTCCTGTTTTTGTTCTTCCTGCTTCTGTTCCTCTTGTTTTTCTTCTTCTTGCTTCTGTTCTTCTTGCTTCTGCTCTTCCTGTTTTTCTTCTTCTTGCTTTTGCTCTTCCTGTTTCTGCTCTTCCTTTTTTTCTTCTTCTTGTTTCTGTTCTTCAGAATTGCCTGACTCGCTTAACGTAATGTCAACTGCTCCGCACAGTTCTGAGGCGTAGTCTGTCTGTTTGTCGCCGTTTGCCTGTTCTGTGCAGAACTTCACTGTGTACTTACCGAATTGCAGATTTTCCAACGATATTTCGACAGTACCTTCGCCTTTTGTTTCCGCTTTCGCGACTTTCGTGTAGTTAATCAACTTGCCCGCTTCGTTGTAAAGCAGTGCGGAAAGATACATATTCGTACCTGTTTGCACACCGCTGTAGGTTACGGAAAGTTTTTTCCCATTGTTAACGGCTGTCACCGCAGGCGTTGGAATGTTCGTGTCTTTCACTGTCAGTTTCCAGCCTTTTGACCCGTCATAATCTGCCATCGCAAAACCGTCGCCGGCATTAACGGTTTTCTTGCCGCCTTCTGCGGCGGAAGCAAACAATACTGATTCCTGATTAATGTTTAACGCCGGACGAACGGCGATGATTATTGCGGTGTTCACAGGACCGTTGTAGTAAACTCCGCCTGTGTCACTGACGAAATAAACAGCTTCGGTTTCACCCGGCGAACGAAGCCACCATAGAGACATATCATTATTAACTTTGACCCCTGATGCGTTGTCGTACATTTTCACTTTTTTAGCCATGTCTGTCGCAGACGCTTTTCTTGTATTACTTATTGCCGTCGCTGTTGTTACTGTCCCTAATGCCTGTTCTTCAAAGCCGTAGGCTGTGTTGTTCGCTTCTTCGTCGCTGAGCAGGAAGATTTTTTCTGTGCTTGCTGTATTGTGGCCGGCATAGTTTTCTCTTCCTCCGGCAATATGCGTTGTTTCCGCCATCGCCGCAAGTTCAGCCGCGCTGAACGCGTCTCCCGCAAAGCCGTTGCCTGCCGTTGTGTTGTTCAGTGTCGTGCGGATTTCTGAATTTCCCCATACGTTACTGTCGCTGTCAAACTGGTCTGCATACAATGCCTTGTCAGACAGGAGAAACATCTTGCCGCCGTCATTTGACAGCACGCGCCACTTTATGCTTTCTTTGTTCCAGTGGCTTGCGTTGAAGGCCACAGGGGTATTAGGAGTCCCTGCTGGCGTATATTCCGATGCCGCGCTCTGCCAGTACCTGCCGAAGTAGATGGTTGATTTCTCACCTACTGCCATTCCGCCGTTGCCGCCCAAAATGTCCGATATTTTCGCTATTCCGCCTGCAAATGCCGGCGATACCGTCGCGAAAATGAATGATACGAGCATTAGAACTGCATAAAGCTTTTTGAGATTTCTCATTTTTTGTTCTCCTTAAATGATTTATGTCGTTAGTACTCTCGCTAAACGCTCGGTATTCCCTACGGTCATCTGTTTGCCGTTAGCTTTAAGACCTTTTTTATCCGTCATTCTGCGGAAGTCCGTTAGGGCTTAGCGCAGAATCCAGTGTCTTTGCCCCGCAGGGGCTGATAAAAACCAATTACTATAAGAACCAATTACCAAAAAAACCAATTACTATAAAATACAATTACCATAAGAACCAATTACCCTAAAACCTTAACGCTCATTTCACTCGCGAAAGTCGCTGGTTCCTGCGCTGACGCTCCGCGTCCCGCAGGAAGACGGAGTTTTTGTCATTCTGCGGAAGTCCGTTCCCCTCCGCCGTCATTCTGCGGACGGCGCAGCCGTAGCGCAGAATCCAGTGTCTTGCCAATATTTTTATCTGCTATCCGCATTTCAGCGCATACTCAAAAATAAACTTTTGTTTAGCGACATAAAAGAAGACAGTAACATCCTGCCTTGCTCAGAAGGATAGACAAACTCGCTTTTTTACACAACAAAATACACATACACTCTTTGTTGTACATAACAGTTTGCCTCCTCTTTTTTTGTACCCTCAGTCCAATTTTCTGAACTCAAGTTTATTTTTTCTATCTATACGACCAAAAATTGGCACACGTATTCCCACTTAGTATCTATATTAAAGCGTTTTCGCCAAATGTCAAGCATTTTTTCTGATTCTGATTTTAATAAGATTTCTTCTGTTTTTCAAAAACAGCGCTTGCTTAGTTTGTAGGCGATAGGTGGTAGGGCGATAGTACCTCACTTGTAGGTGGTAGGCTGTCGGTTGTTGGCTGATGGCTGACAGCGAAAAAACAAATTACCAATGACCAATTACCAATTACCAATTGTGGTGTCCGCTGAAGCGGACGTTGGAAGTTAGAACCGTAGAGACGCTGGACCCCGCATCTTCGCTTCGCTCGTGCGGGGAGACGAGGGGAAAGATGTGCTTCGTGCGGGGAGACATTTTTCCCCGTCATTCCGCACTTGATGCGGAATCTAGTGTCTTTGCCCCAAAGGGGCAATAGAAAAAACAATGACCTCAAAAACCAATTACTATAAAATACAATTATCAGAAAAAACAATTGTGGTGTTGCAACAAGTTGCAACGTTGGAAGTTAGAACTGTAGAGACGCTGGACCCCGCATCTTCGCTTCGCTCGTGCGGGGAGACGAGGGGAAATATGTGCTTCGTGCGGGGAGACGAAAGAGAAGAAACGCACGTGCGGGGAGACGAAGGAGAAGAAACATGCGGAAAGATGCGGGAGGAGGAAACGTACGCGGAATTAAGTTCTGTTTTTTATTTTTTTAATCCCATAAGCTCCAGCCCGGATTAGGCGATAGCGTCATGTCTGAATTTATTCCTCTGCGATAGTTGTCAAAGCCTGCCGCCGCTATCATTGCAGCGTTGTCGGTGCACATGGAGCGCGGTGGGAAATATGTGTTCCAATTTCTTTTTGCCGCAATTTTTTCAAGTTTTTCGCGAAGTCCTGAATTTGCGGCTACTCCGCCGGAGAGTGTTATGTTTTTTATGCCTGTCTGTTTTGCTGCCAGGTCAATTTTTTTGCACAGGCAGTCTGTGACCGCTTTTTGGAAGGACGCGCAAAAGTCTGTTATTCTCAGCTGTTTTCCCTGTTCTTCCGCAGTTTTGACTGTGTTGACCGCTGCTGTTTTGAGCCCGGAGAAGCTGAATTCTATTTTTTTCGTGAAGGCAAGAGGCAGCGGGAGTTCGTAGGCGTTTTCGTCGCCTTCGTGCGCCAGTTTGTCTATCACAGGCCCTCCAGGGTAGCCAAGTCCCAGTATTTTCGCGACTTTGTCGTAGGCTTCGCCTGCCGCGTCGTCTCTTGTTGTGCCGAGCAGCGTATAATCACCGAAATTTTTAACTAGTATAAGTTCTGTGTGTCCGCCGGATATTATGACGGATATGAAGGGCGGTTTTAGTTTTTCTGCACCGTACGCCGCTATGTTGGCAAAGAGGTGCCCCTCAAGGTGGTTGACCCCGATAATCGGTTTGTTCCATCCGCGCGCAAGGCCTTTGGCAGTCATTACTCCGACCATGAGGGAGCCTATCAGCCCAGGTCCGGCAGTTACGGCTATTATGTCTATTTGTTTTTCAGGGTTTTTAATGCCTGCTTCTTCGAGTGTTTCGTCAAGCAGCGGCATAATTGTTTCTTGGTGCATGCGGGAGGCAAGTTCAGGTACTACTCCCCCGTATTTTGTGTGCGCATTGATCTGACTGGAGAGTTTTGAGGATAGTATTTTGTCAGCTCCGCACAGTACCGCTATCCCTGTGTCGTCACAGCTTGTTTCTATTCCCAGTGTTATGAGTTTTGTTGTTTTTTCTGGCATTTTGGCGCCGTGCTGTTTTTTCCGGCTTTTATTTTATTGTCGGTATTTTGAATTTTTCGAGGTAGCCGTCGTAGCCAACTTCTATTTCTGTGCCTGGTTTGCAGTATTTTCTGGGTACTTGCACACAGAATGACCATTCGTCCGCCAGTTGGGCGTTGACGTCTATGGGAGTCCAGGCATCTTTTGTGAGTATGTCTTCTTTTTTGAGCTGATAGCCGCCTATTGTGAATTTTTCGGCGCGTACGACCCACGGTTGGTTTGCCACAAGGTAGATTATGAAGTTTTCGTATCCTCTTTTGCCAAAGCCCATGTCGTTGTTTGCAGAGCTGAGCCATGCGGGCGCTGTCTGTGATTTTGAGATGAGGTCGGACATTGTGCCGCTGAGGTATATGAAGTGCATTGATCCGCGGGCACCCATGATGTATTCTTTTCCTACCGGCGTGCCTTCGTAAAAGACTCTTACGCAGTGGCTGTCGAGCAGCTGCGTGTAGCTTTCGTCAAAGTCTTTTTGTTCGGCTTTTGCCGCGGTTATTGCCGTTGCTATTAGAAGTATTGCAAGTATTATTTTTTTCATGTCGCGCCTCCGTTTTTGCCGGTTTATTTTTTTATCGCCTGTCTGAGCCAGTCGAATTCATTGCATTTTAGTATGTGTGCCGAGATGAAGTAGAGTGCCGCGGCAATTGCCGTGAGTAGTGTTATCCACGCCGCTCTGAGTATAAGCGCACTGTGAAGCGGGTATGCCCATATTGTTCTGAGCAGCAGCAGCCCCGCAAGCATTATTGTAATGGATGTAATTGTTTTTTTGCACCAGCTGATTTCAAATAGTTTGAGCGGCAGTCCGATGTTTTTGGATAGTGCATGTGCTCCGTATATGCTTGAGCAGGTGAATGCAATCGCAACTGAGGCGGCCAGCCCCGCGTAACCAAATCTGCGCATGAGCAGCATACTTGCACAGAAGTTGACTATGACTGTGATTCCTGTTACTCCTATTGCAGCTTTGGGCATGCGTCGGGCGTACATGGCACGAAGGATTACGGTGCTGCTTGCCATTCCCGGCAGCCCGAGTCCGTATAGTGAGAGCGCAATTGCCGTGGAGTGCCATGCCCATTCGTTGAATGCGCCTCTGTAGAAGAGCAGATGTATTGTTTCTTGTGAGAAGATGAATACTCCCGCCGTGACAGGAAGTACTATGAAGAGGTTGAAACGCAGCGCGTCACGTATGAAGTCGCGGAATTCTTCTTTGTTTTCGGGATTTATTTTTGATAGCATCGGCAGTACAGCTTGTGATATTGCTATGACGAAGAGTCCCAGCGGCAGCTGGAGCACTCTGTCTGCATAGTTGAGTACTGATATTGAGCCTCCCTGAAGGTAGGAGCCCATCATTCTGCTGATTACGGGGTTTATTTGGTTGAGGGATAGTCCGGCTGCGTACGGAAGGAAGAGCGTCATCATTTCGCGCAGCTCTTTGTTGTCTTTCTGTGGTTTTGCAGGTTTGAGCGGCATTTTCATGTGTCCGCACCAGTACCATTGCAGGCACAGGTTTGCCAGACCGCCTATAAGTACCGCAACGGCAAGGTCCCATACGCTTTTTTGTCCCGCTGTACAGAGTATGCAGATTATGAATGCAATGTTGCTCAGGGCAGGGGCAACAGCCGGAATGAAGAAGCTGCCGAGTGAGTTGAGTACACCCATTGCAAGTGCCGCAAGGGAAACGAGCAGAAGGAATGGGAAGAGTATGCGCGTGAGTTTGACCGCTGTCAGGCAGGTTTCTCCTTTGAAACCCGGCGCCATTAGTTTTACGAAGAGCGGCGCACCCAGTATTCCGAGCAGTACTACCGCAGAGGTGCATACCGTAAGAACTGTAAGCGCCTGCCGTGCAAGGTCGTGCGCCGTTTTGCGCCCGTTTGCCGAGAGTGTTCTTGAGAATACGGGTACGAATGACGCCGAGAGAGCTCCCTCAGCAAGCAGCTGACGCGCAAGGTTGGCAAGTGTGTAGGCAACGTAAAACGCATCAAGCTGAGCTGTAGCACCGAAGTATGCCGCTGTGAGGATTTCGCGTATGAGACCGAGTATCCGGCTCGCAAGCGTTCCGAACATCATTTTCGCGGCGTACCGCACCATGCTTGGGAGGTTTTTGTTTTCGTTCATCGATTTACCATGTAAAGTTTTCGCCCAGATACCATTTTTTGGCTTCTTCGTTCTGCGCTATTTCGTCAGGCAGTCCTTCGAGGAACACTTGCCCGTCATGTATGAGGTAGGCACGGTTGGTTATTGATAGTGTTTCACGCACGTTGTGGTCTGTCAGCAGTACCCCGTAGCCTCGGTCGCGAAGCGAGGCGATCATTGACTGTATGTCTGCAACTGCTATGGGGTCTATTCCGCTGAATGGCTCGTCCAGCAGTATGAAGGAGGGCTCCAGCGCAAGACAGCGCGCTATTTCAACTCTGCGGCGTTCTCCGCCGGATAGTGATATTCCCTGGGTGTCTTTTATGTGCTCGATTTTGTATTCTTTGAGCAGTCGGGCTGTTTTTTCGGCACGCTCTTGTTTGCTTATTCCGGCTTCTTCGAGAACGAGTTCAAGGTTCTGACGGACGGTCAGTCTGCGAAATATTGAGTCTTCTTGCGGTAGGTAACCGAGTCCCTGTCTGGCGCGCAGATACATGGGCATTTGTGTAATTTCTGTGTCGCCTATGTATACACGGCCTTCGTCCGGAAGGATTCGTCCGGTGATCATGTAGAATGATGTGCTTTTGCCGGCTCCGTTCGGCCCGAGAAGTCCTACGACTTCACCCTGCTTGATGTTTATGGATAGGTCGTCAACAACTCTGCGTTTGTTGTATATTTTTACTAAGTTTTCAGCACGTAGTGTTCTTTCCACCGTATTTTCCTCCGGCTTTATTTGTTTTCGTTTATAAAGGTAATTCTGGCTCTGCCGGTTGCTTCCAGCTGTCTGTCGTTTATGTTGTATGTGATTTTGTCAGCTTTTATGGTTTTTCCGTCTTCGCGTATTCCGTTTACGTTTCCTGTTATGATAAGTGTGCCTTCTGTTTTGTTGTAGATGGCTTTATCTCCGTTTATTCTGCTTTTTATGCCGTTTTTGTCTGTGTTGTTAACACTTACGCTGCCTTCGGCAACCGCAGTGCTGATTTCTTCGTCTTTGTGAATTGTTCCTGTTATTTCGCGGGCAGCTATGCTGTATTTTTTTTCTCTGTCTTCAAGTTTTGAGACTGATGTGCCTTTGAAGTTTTCTCCGTCACGCGTTATTTTTTCTGCTTTTATATATTTGTTGTTGTATAGAGCTTCCATTCCGCCGGATGCTTCGTATTTTTTGCGGTCCGCGTTGACTTTGACGAACGGAGCTTTGAGGTAGTTGTCTTTTCCTTGTCTAAGTATGACGTTTCCCTGCGCCGTTATGCAGTCGGTTTTTTTGCCATCTCTTTCTTCTGTCCATATTACTTTGGCTGCGCTGAGCGTCGCCCTGCGTGACGCAAAGTTCCCGCGGACGTTTCCGGTAACGGTTATCTGTCTGTCTATGTTGCCTTCGGCTCTGCCGCCTTTGAGTGTGTCTCTGCCTCTTGTGAATATAACGTTTCCTGAAGCAGCTGCATGTTTTGTTTTTACGTTGTAGCTCAGTTTGTCCGCTTCTATTGAGCCGGTTTCAGCTGCCAGCGCGGATGCAGATGAAATTGTCAGCAGTATTATGAAAGCAGCGGTTAGTAGTTTTTTCATAGCTGTTCTCCTATTTTTCACCGGTATTTTTTTTGCCGGTTTTTTTTGATGCTCCGCTTCCGCCGATACGGGAGGCAACGTAGCGGTACAGTTTGCTCAGCATAATGAAGTAGTTTGCGTTTGTTTCCAGCGCAGGCATGGCAATTTTTCTGCTGTAGTTCTGCAGGCAGCCAAGAACTGTCGGCGGGGTCCAGCGGTCTACAAGAACAACAGTGCCTTTGTTTTCTTCTTGTTTCAGCATTGCCGCAAGCGATGCGGTGTCTCCCGATGCCCAGCGTTTCAATTGTTTTTTGTCGGGGCGTACCGCGTTGTTGTGCGCCGCGACAATCAGTGTGCCTTCTATACCGGTGAGGTCCAGTATTTTTGTGCTGCCTATGTTTAGGCAATGTTTTCCGTTGCTGACTACGCTGTCAAGGTTTGCCTGGAATTCCGCAAGTCTGCGCTGGTAATAGAGATAGTTTTTTTTGTCGACTTCACTCATCGCTCTCATTGCAGCCTGCGCAACAAACGGCAGATACGCGGGGTCGTAATATGCTCGAAGCATGTCTTGTTCGGATACGTTCGAGCCTTTGAATAGTATGGCACCGCCGCGTTTGTTATGTTCGCGCTCGTCAAGCGCTATGAAAAATTTTCCGCCGCTGTTTGTTTTGTCGCCGGAAAGGAAGTTCAGGATAACGTTGACGTGCGGTGAGGTCGATGTAAATTTCGCTGCGTACACCGGTCTGGAGATAAGTATTGAAATACATGTAATCAGTATCGCAATTGTTTTTTTGTTCACCTGTATATCTCCTTTCCTTTTATTGTTCCGCAAGGCGTTTCAGCGCTGTTTCGGCAGCTGCAAATTCGGCCTCTTTGATAGTTCTGCCTCTGCCTTTTGCAATTTCTCTGCCTTTTATGGTTACAGCCGCTATAAACTGGCGTCCGCCGCCGTGCTCCAAACGTTCAAGTGTCGCATAGCGCGGAATTATCCCTTTTCCGTCAGCCTGCATAAGTTCCTGCAGCTTTGTTTTGGGATCAGCATAACCGAGTGACACATATTTTGCCTGTTCTGTCAGGAATTTCCCAGCAACACGCTGTACGGTTTCATAGTCAGAGTCTAAAAACACCGCACCGAAAAACGCTTCTCCTGCGTTTTCGAGCATTGCGTCAGTAATCTGACCTTTTATTGATTTGCCTGTTTTCAGCAGTTGTCCGAGTTTATGTTTTTTTGCCCATGCGGATACTGATTTTCCGCATACGAACTGCGACCTGACCTTTGTCAGTTGTCCTTCGTCAACGTCCTTAAGTTCAGCGTATATTATTTCGCTTGATACAAGTTCAAGTACTGCGTCTCCAAGAAATTCAAGTCTCTCGTTGTTATTGGCAAGCCCGCGGTCGTTTGACCATGAGGCATGGGTCAGCGCTTCTTCAAGCAGCGCTTTGTTTTTGAAGTGATAACCTATTTTTTGCTGAAATTCTTCTAAAAGCTGATCTCGTTCCATTAGTCTTTACATTTTTCAAGCGCTATAACAGCATTGTGTCCGCCGAAGGCAAACGCATCGACTATAATTCTGCGCACATCCGCGTTGACTGCCTTTCCTGCGACAATGTTCAGCGCACATTCGGGGTCAGGGGTTTCGTAGTTCAGCGTCTGATGAACTATGCCTTTGTCAACAGCCATAAGAGCAGCTATAAGACCCAAGGCGCCGCTTGCACCCAAGGAATGCCCTATCATGGATTTGGTCGCCTGAACAAGCACTTTGCTGCCGGCTTCTTCGCCCATGAGCCTCTTTATCGCTTCTGTTTCCATTTTGTCATTCAGAGGTGTTGAGGTACCGTGGGCATTTACCAAATCTATGCTTTCAGGCTCCCAGCCTGCTCTTTCCACTGCAAGTTTCATCGCTGTATATACAGCGTCTCCGGAAGGATCAGGGGCCGTAAAATGATATGCGTCACAGGTTGCGCCGTAGCCTTTGATTTCCGCGTAGATATGCGCTCCGCGCGCCTTTGCCGATTCGTATTCTTCGAGCATTACCACGCCTGCGCCTTCACCGAGCACAAAACCGTCTCTGTTTGCGTCAAACGGACGGCACGCATTTTTCGCGTTTGGATTGCGCGTACTTGCCTTTGTGGCACCAAAAGCAGCAGAACCAAACGGAATTATCGGAGCTTCTGCGCCTCCGGCAAGCATGTAATCTGCGTCTTCGCGCGCAATCGTGTGATATGCTTCGCCTATGCTGTGAAGCGCTGTGGCACAGGCAGACGACACGGAATAATTTGGTCCTTTTGCATTGTGTTTTATCGCAACGTAGGCAGAGGGCATATCAACAATCATCATCGGAACTGTAAAGGGCGAAACACGGTTTTCGCCACGTTCGTTCAGAATTGTCACACTGTCAACTAGCGTATGAATACCGCCCTGCCCGCTTCCTATGCACACGCCGAATTTGTAAGGATTAACGTGTGTAAAATCAATATTTGTTTCTTCAAGCGTCTGTCGTGCGCAGACTTCGGCAAACTGTACTGTTCTGTCGATGTGACGCGCTTCTTTTTTATCAAACCAGAGCAGAGGGTCAAAATTTCTGACCTCGCCCGCAATATTCACTCTGTAATCCGTTGAGTCAAAGGCAGAGATAAAATCTATGCCGTTTTTTCCCTCAGCAAGCGCATTCCAGTATTCCTTTTTTCCGATGCCTATGGGAGACACAACACCAATTCCTGTTATAACAACACGTCTCATTGTAAAGCCCCGTTTCTTAATGAGGTTATGTTCTGTGCGGGGAATCTGTGAGACTCCCCGCAAAAATACAAGTATTAGTCTTCTGCGTCGAGTTTGCCTTTAATATAGTTTTCTGCTTCTCCGACGGTTGTAAGTTTTTCGGCATCTTCGTCTGATATTTCAATGTCGAATTCTTCTTCGATACCCATAATGAGTTCAACAATGTCAAGTGAGTCTGCTCCAAGGTCTTCTACGAATGAAGCCTCCGGCTTAATCTGGTCGTCTTCAACGTTGAGTCGATCCATAACGATTTCTTTGAGTTTTGCGGTGATTTCTGCTGATGTCATAACACAGTTCACCTCCTTTCGAAAATTAAGTTTTCAAACTGCTTTATTACAGTTTTTTTTAACACATCGTAAGACCGCCGTCAACGGTAAGCACGTGCCCCGTTATGTAAGCGGCGTTGTCGGACGCAAGAAAAGCAACTGCCTTAGCGACATCCTCAGGCTGTCCTGCGCGCGCAAGCGGTATCTGTTTGAGCGCCGCTTCACGCGCCGTTTCGGTCATTCCCCGCGTCATGTCCGTATCTATAAACCCGGGCGCAACGGCATTTACCGTAATGTTTCTGGAGCCTGCTTCACGCGCTAAAGTTTTTACAAAACCTATAATTCCCGCCTTTGCCGCGGCGTAATTTGCCTGTCCTGCGTTACCGACAAGACCGGCGATTGAACTTACGGCAATTATTCTGCCCCTGCGCGCTTTCATCATGCCGCGCAGGGCATCTTTGGCACAGAAATAGACTGAATTAAGGTCAACGTTAAGCACAGCCTGCCAATCTTCGTCTTTCATGCGCAGAAGAAGCGTATCGCGGTTTATGCCGGCGTTGCAGACAAGCACATCAACAGCGCCAAGCGTTTTTTCGATTTCAGCATACATCGCCGTAACATCTTCATGTTTTGAAACGTCCGCGCAGAAAAGCTCGCAGCGCGCGCCTGCACTGCGGATTTCGTCAGCCGCAGCAGCCGTTTCCTCAGAAGCGGCAACATCGTTGAGTGCTATGTCAAAACCGTTTTTTGCAAGTTCAAGCGCGATTGCTTTGCCTATGCCCCGTCCGGCGCCTGTAATAAGCGCAACGCTCATCCATACCCACCTCTTTCAAAACAGATTTTAGTTTATTCAATCTTATGTGCAGAAAAATTTCAAATTTTAATTTTCTTTCAGTTTCAAAATTCCGCTTTTTATGTCGCGGGCTTCTCTTTCCATGTAAAATTCGTTCAGTTTTTCAAGTATCAATGCTGTTTTTTCCTTGTCAATCATTTCAACCGGCAATTTTTCGGGGTCTATCGGTCTGCCGAATTCTATGTAGAGCTTAGCCGGGCGCAGGAAGCACGCACCCGTCGGAAGAGCGCGAAAAGAACCTCCAAGCCATACAGGCACCACAGGCGTTTTTGTTTTAACCGCTATAAGCGGTAGTCCGCCCTTCAGCTCGTTCAGTCTTCCTGTCGCCGTGCGTACACCCTCAGGACAGCTTACAACAGAAACGCCTCTGTCCAGTCTGTTCTGACTCTCGCTGATCGCGTCAAGCAGCGAATACTTGCCTCTTTTGTCCAACGCTATCGCATTACAGGAACGCAGAAAAATTCCTGCATACGGGTGATTTATCCAAACAGAGCGCGTAAGCGGACTGAGCCTGCGTCTGTACGGGAAATACAGCGCGGCTGCCAGCATGTAACAGTCTATCGCGCTTGCGTGATTGGTAGCAAAAAATCCTGCTTTTCCGTCAGCAATTTCTTTAATGTTTTCTGCTCCAAGCACTTCAAAACGGTTATAGAGTTTGAATACAAGGAAACAAATACCAAGAAAACATACGTAGAACATTGTTGTATCTAGTTCCTGCCGATGAAGCAGCTGCTAAGCGCTTTGTCCGGCATCGGTTTTAACCTTTTATGATTTCCATTGCCGTTTTAATATCCTCAGGTGCAGAGACCGATACCGGCGCATTGCCCTTCAAGATTTTTCTTATAAGACCCGACAAAACACTTCCCGGTCCCATTTCTATATAGCTCTCCACTCCGGTTTCTTTCATTTTGAGCACGTCCTGCACCCAAAGCACGGGAGAAAATGTTTGTTCGTAAAGCCCGCGGCGAATATCCTCTGTCGTTTTAAGCATGCTTGCTTCTGCATTGCTGACGACAGGACAAAGCGGATTTTTCCATTCAAGCTTTTCAAATTCGGCTTTAAGCTTCTCCGCAACAGGACGCATCAGACTGCTGTGACACGGTGTTGAAATGCGCAGCGGTACGGTACGCGCTTTGTGCTGCTCCTTTATAATTTTTTCGGCTCGGGCTACAGCTTCCGTGTGCCCTGAAATAACAATCTGCTCGGGCTGGTTGACGTTTGCCGCGCTGCAAACCTGTCCATCTTCCGCCTGTTTGCAAACTGCCATTACTTCGTCAAGAGGAAGACCTATAACCGCCAGCATCGTTCCCCTGCCTGCAGGCACCGCTTCCTGCATGAGTTTTCCGCGCAGTCTCACAAGACGCACGCAGTCAGCAAGGGAAAGAACACCGCTCGCAACCATTGCGGTATATTCTCCCAGACTGTGTCCCGCCATGCATACCGGCTTTAATATTTCGCCTATTTCTTCCTGAACAGCTCTGTAGACCGCTATACTGACCGTAAGGATGGCCGGCTGCGTTATTTCAGTCTGCATAAGTTCTTCCTGTGTACCGTTAAAAATAACGCCGCTCAGCTTAAAACCAAGCGCTTCATCGGCTTCCTCAAAAACCTCTGCCGCTACCCTGTATTTTTCCTTAAAAGCCTGTCCCATACCGGGACGCTGTGCCCCCTGACCGGGAAAAACAACAGCATAATTCATGCAAAATCCCCCGCTGTGTAATACTACTTTTATCTTTTGGCTATTGCTTCCATTATTTTAACAAGACCGTCGCGTTTTACAAAATCGTCAGCTCCCAGAATTGCGTAGCAGAGCTGTACTTTGCGTGAACGGCCATGTACTTTGATTACCGTACCGTTTACACCCAACAGACAGGCATGACCTATTTTAGTCCAGTCAATGCGCGCGGAGAATCGCTTTACCGCCGGGAGCATAAAGGGCAATCCGAGTTTAGGAAGCATGTGCTCTTTGAATTCTTTTTTGAATTCTGTTTTTATCAGGTCAACAAGCCCTTCTGCGAATTTTATCATTACGTTTCCGGTAAATCCGTCGCACACGACAACGTCGCAGGTGCCTGCCGAAAGTTCGTTAGCTTCGACAAAACCGCAGTAGTTAATATTTTCATCCGCCTTGAGCATTTCTGCTGTTTCGATGATGGCGTTATCACCCTTTATGTCTTCCGTACCTATGTTAAGCAGTTTGACTTCAGGGTTGTCTATATGTTCAAAAATCTGCGCATAAATATGACCCATAGCGGCAAATTGATACAGGTTTATCGGTTTGCAGTGCACGGTCGCACCAACATCAAGCAGAAGCGTGGGACGGTTGAGCGAAGGATAGACTATGCCAAGAGCAGGGCGGTCAATGCCTTCGAGTCTGCCTAAGATAAGAACACCGCCGGCAGCAATAGCACCTGTGTTTCCCGCACTTACAAGTCCGTCTGCCTTGCCTTCTTTGATCATGCGCATTGCAACAACAAGGCTTGAATCTTTTTTCTTGCGAATGGAAACAGAGGGATGGTCCTCACCATGAATGATTTCGGAAGCGTGTACTATTTCAATTCTTGAACGGATATTTTCATCCGTTTTTTCAATCAACGGTTTTATGCGTTCTGAATCTCCCACAAGCGCAACACGAAGGTCCGCGCGTTTTGCACAGGCTTCTATCGCGCCTTCGCACGCGGCCTGAGGCGCAAAATCTCCTCCCATGGCATCTACTGCTATCATCTGTATCTACCCCCGTTAGTCCTTTTGGCCATTATACGCGACAACGACAAACCGACCGACAAAAATCTCTCTCCCGTCAACACTGGCGTGCACACTTACTGCATATTCGCCGTTTTTGTGCGCTCCAGTTTTCGCTCTTGCAACAACCCGCTCGCCGATTCTGGCAGGCTCTTTATAAGATATGCGAGCCCCTTTGATAATGACAGATTCACGGTCAATAACCGCAACCGCAAGCGTCGATGCCTGAGCATATATGTAGTAGTCGCTGATTATGTCTGTATGTCGGAAACTGAGTTCGCGCGTACCTGTGAGCACCGAAAGAGCCCAGCGGTCAGGCTCAAGCTCAAGCAGCTCGCCAACAACCTCCTCCGTCTTCATTGAACGAAGGCGGCTGGTCGCCTGCTCTGCCATTATTCTTGCGCGCTCGCGCACCTCAGGAACAGAAAGAAGTCCCCTGTCAAGACGTACAGTGCTTACGCTCACATCAAGGGACACTGCAAGCTCCTTATCGGTAAGGAGTGGATTTGTTCCTATTAAGTCAAGCAGCTGTTTATGCCGCTTTGCTCTGGATTTGTCTGTGTTCATACAGCCCTCCGGAAACAAAATTATTACCTGCTGCTAACACTAGAGATTATTATAAGTTGATATTGTAAAAAGTCAAGAAAAATGCGGAGATTGCTCTCCGCATAGATGCGTAACAGTTTTATTTTGCCGCTTAATGTCTGCCTGCCGCAATCTCCATGGTCTTGTCATAGAGTTTGTTCAGGCAGTCTTCTTTGTCTTTTGGGAGCGGCTGCCAGTCGTCGATGCCATACGTTCTTACAGACGAACTGCTGCCGCTGCTGCTTTCCGACACACATGACGCGCCTTTCATTTTTGAACTTTCAAAACCGGCAGAGTCAAGGATTTTGTATTTCCTCTGCTTTTTGTGAAATGCGTACAGCACTTTTTCTTCACGTTTTGTCTCGCGGCTTTCCCCGGGCTTTATGGTTTCCTTGATTTCGGAAACGGACGAGGTTTCAACCGTGCAGTAACTGCCATGTTTTTTTACTGTTTTGTCATCAAGCGTCACAGTGTATTTTCTGCTGAAATCTTTGTCCTCTGTATTCCGTGAAATTATCGTAACGTCCGCAGCAGAAGCCGTGCAGGCTGTCACTGCCGCAAGGCACAATGCCGCTATAAATAGTGTTGTTTTCCTGTTCCTCATTTATATCACCTTCCTTGGTTTTCGCAGTTATTATACCGCAGTCCCGCAGGAAATAATCGGTAATTTCCGCAGAAATTTTCAAAAACAGGCTGCCATTTCAGACAGTTTTCCCGCTTCGGTATATGCAAGAAAAAATGTCAGCGAGCGCTGCCCTGCTTCAAGTTCACACATGGACACTCTCCGGCGTTAGGATTCTTTATGCTGCTCAATCTTTCCAATACACCGTAAAACTATTATTTGTAACCTGCTGATCTTCATGCGGCGGAGTCATATAGTCGCCTTAAGTATTTAGCCGGTCTTACACCTTCATCAGGCTGAGTGTACGCACAAATTCTCTACTGTTCTTCCATATCAGCGCCAGCAGAACACAAAGTAACGCATAGCGGATAATATATCCGTCGTACAACAGGTTGCAAAGCATACAGCCAATCGTAACGACTGCTGACAATTTTAATATAAACTTGATGTCAAAAATTGCCTTCTTCTCAATAATCCGAACATTCCAATAGTGTATACCGGCAAGAACTGCATTAGAAAGGAATGTCGTATAACCTGCTGCAATATAGCCAAAACGCTTGATAAAAACGTAGTTCAGAACAATATTGGTAATTGCCGCTGTGATTGTAGCAATCATAACCATAACGGTTTTCTTGTTAAAAAACGTTACACAGGAAAATACATCATACAATATCGCCATGAATAAGCCAATCGCAGCTGCAGGCACGGCGTAAACACCCTCCAGATATTCCTTTGTCGCCAAAATTCTGATAATTTCCGGCGCTGTCAATGCTACGGCAATACATACAGCTGCCGCAAACACCATTGCGGGTTTGAGCAACGCATTTATGGCATTAAACTTTTTAATTCCCAAATGTTTATGCATAAATGGTATAAAACTAACAGAAAGCCCGCTCCAAAACAACATTCCTATCGTGGCAATTTCGGCAGAAAGTGAGTAAATCCCTGCTTTTGAGGTGCTCACCATCCGGCTTATCATAATTTTGTCTGACGCGTGAAAGACTGAAAAACCTAAATAATGCGGAATAAGCGGAATTACTATCAGCAGCGTTGTTTTCCAAAGCGGAAAATTTATAAGTTTCCTGCCTTTTCGGCATATATAAACGTATATAACTGCCGCCACAGACACGTTGACTGCTGCTGCGCTCCAAAGTTTCACAACAGCAAGATTTGCACATCCCAATCTTTTGGCTTCCCAAACAGCGGCAATAGAAATTATTTGGGCAGTAAGAGCTGAACCGACTAAAACAAGAAAAGTGCTTACATATCTGTATTCGTATCGTTGTTTGTACTTCCAAACAGCAGTTGCGGGAAGTGCATAGCAGGAAATCAGCATTAATTTCATCAGCGAATGAGGAAGCTTAAAGAATTCACTTATCGGCTGTGCAAACAGAATATAGATTGCAGTTAACACAGTAGTTGCAACTGCCATCAGCCCAAGCATAGACGACAAATATTTCCATCTGTTGTCTGAGCAGCTGTAAAGACCTACATTTGTAACGTCCGGTTTAATGAGGGTTAACGAGGCGATTATTGCAATAATCTCATACCATGAGTTGTAAAGCGAGATCAAACCATAATCAGACGTAGAAATAATACTGGTAACTATCGGCATTGTCAGATAATTAATACCGCAGACAACAAAACCGGCAACCGTAAATGCGATGGTCGCCTTTAGATTTTCAGGAAGTTTTCCTAGTTTATTGAAATTAAGCCATTGCTTTATGTTCATATTTTTTTTCATCAAAATACACAAAATTCATCAACGCAATCACCATAGCGAAAATTTTCTTTTCTTTGCCTATCCATGTAAGCTCAAGGTACTTCGCAACAGCAACCCTGCCTGTTTTCAAATTCGACTGCTTCTGCTTATATTATACCCGTATTTACCGCCTTTTCCCAACTTTTCAAAATTACTGTCCGAACAGAATAAAAAAACGGGAAGGCTTGTGCCTTCCGTTTAGTCTTATTGCTTATCATCTTCCGTCGTTTTTTCTTTGTCTATTTTTTCTTTTTCTTCAAGCAATCGCAGGTAGAACGCGTTATTTTTGCCCAATAGTTTTCCGTCTGCACCGACAATCGCATGTTTTGTCCTGCCTTCGGCAAGCAGAACACCGTCGGCTTCGCGTATAACTCTGTAACGGAAGGTGAGGCTGTACGGATTTATATTCTCAGCACTGCACCACAGCTGAATTACATCGTCATAAAGCGCAGGCTGTTTGTAACGGCAGCTGCATTCTGCTACAGGTATGTAATAGCCGCGTTTTTCCCAATCACCGTAAGAAATACCGCGCTGTCTGCAAAGTTCGCTGCGGCAGACTTCAAACCATGACAGGTAGTTGGCATGATTTACCACTCCCATCTGATCTGTTTCGGCATATCTTACTCTCAGTGAGGTGACAAAGATAAATTTATCCACTGAAAACACTCTCCTGTCTGTGGTTATTAAAAAATTCCGGCATTGTTTTTTCTGCGATTTCCGCAGCTTCCGTGTCAAAAAGGCACAGCGTGATTTCAAAATCTTTGTGCACAGGCTGTGAAAGAAAGGCGGTTATTTCGTCAGCCGCTATTTTCAGTGCTTCCGCTTTGGGGTATCCGTATACACCGGCAGAAATGAGCGGAAATGCAACCGATTTGCAACCGAGTTTTTCAGCCCTGTCAAGCGATTTTTTGTAGCAGGACGCAAGCAGCTGCGCCTCGCAGTGTTTTCCGTCTCGGTATATTGGTCCTACTGTGTGTATGACGTATTTTGCCGGAAGTTTGTATCCCTTTGTTGCTTTAGCCTCTCCCGTTTCACAGCCGCAGAGTGTCCTGCATTCTTCAAGCAGTTCGCGCCCTGCCGCACGGTGAATAGCACCGTCAACGCCTCCGCCGCCGAGCAGTGTTTTGTTTGCGGCGTTTACGATTGCGTCAACCGCAGCTTGTGTTATGTCGCCTTGTGTAATATGAAAAGCCATTGCCGCTGCCCCTTACTTTATCAGTCCCGATAAATCTGTTTTTTCCCCGTCGGTATGTATCGCACAGATTGTCAGGTAACCGCCTCCAGCATCATTTACACTTGCATTCTGAAAGGCAGCCACGTTTTTTAATCCGACAATCTTGCCTTTGACTTTAAATATACCGTTTTCTATGCACTCATTGACATTGACGTATTCAATAAGCCCGTCCTCACGCAGAAGCAGCAGAAACGGAAAGGTATCCTGACCGATGATTCCTGCCGCAAGTGCTTTATACCTTGTATCGGCGCCCTCAATTTGATGCCATGAATTGAGTTTTTGGGCACGCTCTGCAAGAAACGGCATTTGTTTTTGAAGCTCAGCACCATCAATATATATCCGCGCTGTTTTTTCAGCGCATTCGGCTTTTACGTAACAGCATTCCACAGTAAGCGTACGTTCCGCAGCAGCTGCGCAAACAGCAGTAATCGCAATCAACAGTACAGACAGATATATGCCTTTTTTATTTTTCATATTGCTTCTCCCTGTATATTTAATATACTGCCCCGCAACAAAAGTATATCAAAAAATGAGAGGCATGAGCCTCTCATTTATCTTACATTGCAAATGATATTATTCTGCCACTGCTTTTGTTTTGATGTCGAGGACTTTGCGTCCTTTATAGTAGCCGCATGCAGGGCATACGCAATACTGACGGATGATTTCACCACAGTGTGAGCAGGTTGTTGAACCGCTTGTCGTGAGTTCTCCGAGATACTGTGATTTGCGTTTGTGTGAACGTGCATGTGATACTCTTCTTTTTGGGACTGCCATCTTGTTCCCCCCTTAGTTCCTTGAAACACAAAAATTGCAGAGGTGATTATATCACTTTTTTTTTATTTTTGCATCAAGTTGTTATTTTTCTTCCATAAACTGCTTCAGAATTTCAAAGCGCGCATCGCCTGACGGCTTTTTACAGCTGCAGTTTTCGCTGTTGAGGTTTGCGCCGCATTCGGGACACAAGCCTTTACAGTCCTCTTTGCAGAGAATAACCGCAGGAAGAGAAGTAAGCATAACTTCCCAGATCTGCGGAGAGAGGTCAATTTCATCCTCCCAGCTATCGAGAAGTATGATATCTTCGTCGCCGTCCGATGTGCCTGCTTTTTCGTCTTTTGTCCTGCCTTCTTCGTTCTGCGAGAGTGAGAACAGATATTTCAGTTCACCCGAAAAGTCTGTCTGTGCAGGCTCAAGACAGCGCGCACACGGCGCACCTACCTTTCCCGAAACGGAAATATCCGCATACAGGCTGCTTTCTGCGCGGTAAACTCTGATGTTTACCGCCACAGGCGCAATGAAATCGTAAAGCTGCCCCCAATAGCTGACAGGAGTTTTCTCGTCTATTGCAAAGCTGTCTTCGTACACAGTTCCATCTTTAGGAACTGCCGGAAGTACAAGATTATACTTCCACCCTACGGGGGCTGCTTCCAGATATATCATGGGTTATTTTTTCTTTGCCGCAGGTTTTCTTCCAGGTTTTCTACCAGGCTTTCTGCCAGATTTTCTTCCTGATTTTCTTCCTGATTTTATGGCTGCTGCCTTAACTTTTTTGCCGCCTACAAGACGTTCCGTGTCACGCGCAATCATAAGTTCTTCATTCGTGGGAATGACATAGACTTTGACAGGGGAGCGTTTTTTGCTGATGAGTGTTTCTTCACCGCGGATTTTGTTTGCTTTTTTGTCAAATTTGACGCCGAGGAATTCAAGGTCCTTGCAGACTTTCTCACGGAATTCAATACCGTTTTCACCGATACCGGCAGTAAATACTATGGCGTCAACACCGCCCATTGCTGTTGCGTATGCACCGATATATTTCTTCACCTGATATACAAGGATATCCTGTGCCGTTAACGCACGCCAGTTGTTGTCATCCGCAGCTTCTTCAACGTCGCGAAGGTCGCTTGAAATTCCTGAAATTCCGAGAAGTCCGCTTTTTTTGTTGCAGATTTCGTTAATCTGATCCATGCTGTAACCAAGATTACCGAGCTGGAATATAACCGCAGGATCCACATCACCGCTGCGGGTGCCCATGATAACGCCTGCAGTCGGACTGTAACCCATGGTTGTATCCATTGATCTGCCTTTTTTGACTGCTGTAATTGAGCTTCCGTTGCCGAGGTGGCAGGTGATTATACGGAGGTCTTTGAGCGGCTGTTTCATAATTTCTGCGCAGCGCTGCGAAACATATTTGTGGCTTGTGCCGTGGAAACCGTAACGGCGAATTTTCTCTTTTTTGTAGAATTCATAAGGAATTCCGTAGAGATATGATGTTGCCGGCATTGTCTGGTGGAAAGAGGTGTCAAATACGACAACATTCGGAAGTTCGGGAAGAACCTTACGGACTGCTTCAATACCCTGAAGGTTGGCTGGGTTGTGAAGCGGCGCAAGCGGCGTACAGGCTTTGATACCTTCAAGAACTTTCGGGGTAACAAGCGCTGATTCCGTAAAATCTTCGCCTCCGTGAACAACGCGGTGTCCGGCCGCAGAGAGTTCGCTCAGGCTCTTGAGAACACCGTATTTTTTGTCTACAAGCATATCAAGGACAAATTTGATTGCTTCGGTGTGTGATGGGAATTTTACATCTTCGTCGAATTTGGCTTTATCGGCTACTTTTGTGTGTTTAATGTGGGAACCTGCCATACCGATACGTTCGACAAGACCTTTTGCAAGAAGCTGCTCACCCTCCATATCGATAAGCTGATATTTCAGTGATGAACTTCCGCAGTTGAGAACAAGAATTTTCATTACCGTAACCTCCGTTTTCTGTTTTTTGTGGTATCCTTTACCACAAGGATGTGAGTTTATGATTTTCCCCGATGCTGCAGGGATTGTTGCCGAATATAATCCGCTTCACAACGGTCATGTTTTCCAGATGAGGGAAGCTGTGCGGCTTACAGGCACTAACGCACTGATTGTTGTCCTTTCCGGAGATTTTGTTCAGCGCGGCGAACCCGCGCTGCTTTCAATGCACACACGCGCTAAAGCAGCGGTTATGTGCGGCGCAGACCTCGTTATTGAACTTCCTTCTGTATTTTCATGCCATAACGCAGGTGTTTTCGCTAATTCTGCCGTTAACCTGCTTTCAGCGACAGGACTTGTAAAAAAACTTTCCTTCGGCATGGAAGATACAAAATGGGACATACACGCAGCAACATCTATTTTAGTAAATGAACCGGATAGTTTCAAGGCTTTATTGAAAAAAAATCTTAATTATGGTTATTCTTTTGCAGAAGCACGTATAAAAGCACTGGATTCGTGCATTTCCGGAACAGAGAAAATTCTGCAGGGTTCTAATAATTCTCTCGCTCTGAACTATGCTGCCGCGGTTATGAAATATCATCCTGAAATTGAACTGTTTCCGGTACAGCGGACAGGCACAAATCATGACGAAGACAGAACTGAAGATATTTATGCTTCGGCATCGCTGCTGCGCGGACTTATAAAAGAAGGCAGCGCGTATAAAGATTTTATGCCTAAAGTCTGCGCAGATATTATTGAAGATAATTTACGCCGCGGAAACGCCTATATTTCGGACAGCAGACTGTGGACTGCGCTGCGTTCTGTTCTTTTGCGCACATCAGCGGAAGAAATCGCGGCATGCGGCGAAATTTCCGAAGGTGCTGAAAATAAATTCAAAGCAGAGGCGCTTTCCGCAAAAAGTTATGACGAATGGCTGGAGCGCTGCTCAAGCAGACGCTATCCCAAAGGCAGAATACGCCGTCAGGCAATGCAGATTCTTATAAAACTCGACCGCTGGACTAACCGCGCGGCACAGCGTCTCGGAGTACCGTATATCCGTCCTCTTGCCATGAACGAAAAAGGGCAGCAGCTGCTCAAAATAATGAAAAAAACCGCGACACTTCCGATAATTTCAAACTGCGGTGACGCAAAGTTTTCGGAATATGCCGCGTCAATAATGCGCTATGATCTGCTTGCTTCGGAGCTCAGACAGGGATTTCTGCCCGATGGAAATACAGGAACAGCTCATTCGGAAAAAATATTTATAAAACAGAATGAACAGGGTGACAGACATGGAAGAAATTAGACAAAATAACAGTAAAAATTTTCCGGGCAGGCAAAAACAGCTTTTGTCTTATGCGTTTCTGCACTTTATAAATGACCTGCATGCTACAGTACTGCCGAATGTTCTGCCTGTTCTGAAAGAAGCTCTTGCTCTTTCTCTCGCGCAGCTTGGAATTCTCAATGCAGCTTTCGGCATAATGCATTTTCTCGGGCAGCCGGTGTCAGGATATTTGGCAGACAGGCAGCATAAGCCGTATTTTGCCGTCTGGGGTCCTCTCGTAAGCATAATAAGCATTTTTATGCTCCCCGCATCTCCCTGTTTCGCATTTGCAATACTCTTCTGTACAACATTAGGACTTGGAACTGCGCTGTTTCACCCGCAGGGAAACGGAATGACCGGACGTATCGCAATGGGGAAAAACATGGCGTTCCACCTTGCTATTTTTACGGCGAGCGGAAGTTTCGGCAGTGCTTTCGGCCCAATCTGGTTTGTTTTCTGTTTCTCCATACTCGGAAAATACAAACTCCCTTTTATGGTGATACCGTTCATTGTTATTCTTCTGGTAATGTGGAACACTCTTGCCGCGTACAAAATAGATGTTTCGGCATCTGCCGCAGGCATGAAACTTTTTTTTAAAGAAATCAAAACAGTGCTTTCAAAAATTGCCGACATATTTACCATCGTAAGCCTCAGAGACATTGTCTTTCAGGGAACAAAAGTATTTCTTCCAATGCTGATAATTATGCGCGGAGGCTCTCACGCTTCTGCAGCCGCGGTTGTGTTTGCGGTTGTTATCTCCGTAGCATTTGCCAATATAATCGGAGGCAAACTAGCTGCCGTGTTCAGCGAGCGCAAGCTGCTGTTTACAACACTTGCCATTGCTCCGTTTGCCGGCATTGCCGGTATTGCAATGAACAACTTTGCAGGAATAATTATGCTTATGCTTCTTTTCGGTCTGCTTGAAGCAAGCGCCCCCGCAACAATTTCAATGGCACAAAGGAGATGCCCCGAAACAATGAGTACCGCCGCTTCCATAGCTTCTGGTGCTTCTTGGGGAGTCGCAAATCTTGCGGCATATCCCATAGGCGCTGTTGCCGACCGGATAGGACTTGAACAAACTATGTTTGCTGTAGTGCTTATACCGTGGCTCATAATACTTTGGTATGCATGCAAAAAATTCTTCACGGAGGACAGAAATTGACAAAAGACTTCAGACCCACGTCAGCAAAGGTACTGCAGGCACTTTTTAACATACTCGGAGACGTGCGCGGCGACCGTTTTCTCGACCTTTTTTCTGGAAGCGGACAGGTTGCTCTTACCGCCGCAGGCAAAGGCGCAGACGTTTGTCTTGTTGAAAGTGACAGGAAAAATTTCGGAGATATTCTGAAAAAAATCACCCCTGAAATACGCTGCGTAAATATGGACGTACGCCGCGCAATACCAAAACTTCTGCGGGAAAACGCCGAATTTGATATAATCTTCGCAGACCCGCCCTACATGCTCGGATGGGGCACAGAGTTTCCGAAACTCATGGATAAAAACGTGAAACTGCTTGCCGAAGACGGTGTCATAATATTTGAACATTCCGAGCGTGAAAAAGCAGATTTCGGCGAACAGTGGGAAACAGAAAACCGCGCCTACGGCGGCACAATTCTCACGTTCGCAAAACGGAGGAAAAACAATGCTTAAGGCTGTATATCCCGGTTCCTTTGACCCTCTTACAAACGGACACGTTTACATTGCAAAACGCGCCGCAGATATCTTCGGCAAATGTGTCATAGCCGTACTCGACAACTCGGAAAAAAAATCTATGTTCACCAAAAAAGAACGAGTTGAAATGATCCGCGGGGTTTTCAAAAACGACAAAAATATTACGGTAGCTGCCTTCGACGGTCTGCTTGTAGAGTTTATGAAAAAAGAAAAAAGCCGCGTCATCATAAGAGGTCTTCGCGCGCTTTCTGACTTTGAATATGAATTTCAGATTGCGCAGCTCAACAGACAGCTTGCGCCAGAGGTTGAAACCTTTTTCATAGCGACAGAGCCGCGCTTCTCCTTCCTTGCAAGCCACGCTGTAAAAGACGTATTCAAATGGGGCGGCAACATCGCGGACATGGTTCCCGAAGAAGTCTTAAAACGCATGAACGCCGCAAAAAACAAAAACTAATTTTACACAATTTATCATGACAAAAATTCCGAATTTCGTACACAACACAGACATAGGACAAAACTTTCTTGTCGATATGTCCGTTATTGACTACATTATCAAAAAGGCAGACATTCAGCACGGCGACAGAATTCTTGAAATAGGTCCCGGAGAAGGAGTTTTGACAGAAGCACTGCTTGCTTCACCGTGTGAGGCAGTCTGTACTGTTGAACTTGACACGCGGCTGAAACACAACCTTGAAATGCTCGCGCTCAAAAATCCTAAACTCACGCACCTTTGGGGAGATGCCGTGCAGTTTGATTACGTGGGGAAAATGCCCTGGACACCGAACAGAATTATCGCAAATCTGCCTTATCACATTACCACTCCGCTGCTTTGGACACTGATAGAAAAACTTGTGCCGGCAGGGCTTTCCTCCCTTATTCTGATGGTGCAGCTTGAGTCTGCCCAGCGCATAACATCGCCTGCCTGCAGCAGACAGCGTTCTCCGCTTGGCGTTACAATAGAAGCAATGGGCTGCTCAAAGATCTTACGCAACGTGCCGCCATCCTGCTTCCGTCCACAGCCGAGAGTGATGTCCTGTATCATTGAAATAGAGCTTGACAAAAACCGCGAATTTGCGACAGACAAAAAATGGAAACAGCTGCTTGTCCGTTCCTTTGCGCAGCGCAGAAAAACACTGAGCAACAACTGGGCGGCAGGCTACGGTCTTGAAAAAGAACACTCTTGGCAAATACTTGCAGAACACGGCTTAAAGCCTTTGTCACGCGCTGAGGAACTTTCCTTGGACAAGTGGAAAGAACTGCTTGCGCGCCCTGAGTTTGAGCTTGCGAGGTAATCAGATGAACTGGAACTTAAACAAAATCATTGTTGAAGAAAACAGCAATCTCCCGCTTGACTGGAATTCAATGTCACAGTCAGGCAGAGTGTTTGTGGAAATAGGCTTTGGCAACGGGGAACATCTTGCGTTTCTCGCAAAAAAATATCCCGACGTGCTGATTGTCGGCGTAGAAGTATCCCAGCTCTGCGTACTCAAAGGAGCGCGCCTTGCGCTTGCCGAAGGGCTTGACAACATACGCGTAATGCACGGAGATGCGCGCTTTCTTCTCCGCGCCATGTTCGCTCCGGAAACTGTTGACAGACTTTTCATGAACTTCCCCTGCCCGTGGCCGAAAACACGCCACGCAGAACGCAGGGTGACAGTTCCCTCCTTTGCGCGGCTGCTCAACTATCTGCTCAAAACAGGCGGAACATTTGAACTTGCGACAGACGTTGACTGGTACGCTGAGGAAGCAAACGAAACAATTACAGAAACAGGCGCTTTTGACACGCTCTCCTTTGAGAAAAATCCTAAACGCGAATATATCACGAAATATGAGCGTTTGTGGCTGTCGATGAACAAGGATATATGGAGCGTTGTTCTCAGAAAAAACGGCAGGGTGCCGCACGACAACAGGACACTGTTTGCAGACGAATGGGAAACGGAAAGAGAGGTTGACACAGAAATGAAACTTGAACAACTTTTGACAAAAATAAAAGGCGCGGAAGGCAAAGGCACCAACGGCGAAGGCTACTGGACATACCGCGACGTGTTCCTCTCTGACGAACGTGTTGCGCTTGGGCTTCTCATCACGGCAGACGAAGGATTTGAACAGCATTTTTACATTAAATTCGTTGAAAAAAGCAGCGGCGGCATCACTGTAAAGGTTGATTCAGTAGGGCACCCGTACAGAACACCCGCCATGCGCGCAGCGCTGAAATACGCGCTTGATGCCGCACAGGAATAAATGACTGACAAAAAACTTTTTGCAGCGGTTTATCTGACTGCGGCGGGAAGTTTCGCCATAGATTTTCTGACAAAACGTTATGCTTTGTCACACAGCGGTTTCATTTCGGCAAACAGCGGCGTTTCTTTCGGATTTTTTGCCGAAAGCAGCAGCGCAGTACCGGCATTTTCCTTTATTGCCATGTTCTTCATCTTTACGTTTGTTCTGTATTTCTGCAAACAGCAGGCAAAAACTGAAAGCCTTGCCTCTGCGCTCATGTTCGGAGGAGCGCTCGGCAATCTGTATGACAGACTGACACGCGGCAGCGTTGTTGACTGGTTTCCAGCGCCTCTTGTTTCAGAAATATCAGGACGCGCGATATTTATGAACGCGGCAGATGTTTTTATCATTGCAGGATTTGCGCTTTTAACGCTTTCTTTTTTGAGAAAAACAGCCGGTCTCTCCCAAAAGCAGAAATAAACTCCTTTGTATCTGCATTACGCACGGAGGCTTGTCATGGAACAGAAACGATTGAACTACATAGACTGCGGGAGGCTGCTGTGCATACTGTTTGTCTGCATAGCACATTCAGGCAGCAAAATACTGAATCCCACAGGCATGGCAATTCTGCTTATGCCGTTTTTCTTTTTCATCTTCGGTCTTCTCTGCAAAGCTGAAAAATACAGCTTTCGCGACTTTGCAATTTTGCGTTTCAGACAGATTGTCATTCCGTTTTTTCTTATCCAGCCGCTTTGCTTTGCGCTTGACCTGCTTCGCGTAAAAATTTTCGCGCTCAACACTTCCTCATCTGCGCTTGCAGCTTCCTATTTTCTTTTTCCGCTTTACGGAAGCGGGGTTTTTCCGCCGTTTGCCTTTTTCAAATCGTTCTCCCTGCCGCAATTCGGCGACACTCTTTCTACTGTTGCAGTTTCAGTTCTGAACGGTCCTGCATGGTTTCTTCCCGTAATGTTCACGGCGTCACTGCTTTTTTACCCGCTTGCAGAATTCCTTGAGAAAAATTTTTCCGTGCTCAGGCTGTCGGTTGTAGTTTTCTGCCTCTTCTGCCTTGCCGGAATTGAAACGCAGACACCGTATGCCTTCCAGCTTCCGTGGGGGCTTGGGCGCGCTTTTCTGGCAGCCGGAATAATGCTCATCGGCTGTTATGTCCGCAAAAAAGCTCTCCTGGAAAGCCCTGACAGAAAACTTGCGTTCAAAATTTACTGCGCAGCTGCCGTTTCCGTACTCTCGGCGTTTCTGACAGGCACCACCGGAGAAATGTCCATTAGCGACTATATGCACGAAGCCGGATATTGCAGCCTTTTCATTCTCGGCTTGGGAGGTTCTGCCGCTGTCTGTGTATTGCTGCTGTTTTTGAAAAGTATGGAAGAAAAATATGGCGGCACAAAACTTTTCAGCACCCTTGCTTTGGCAGGCAGAAAAACAATATGGATATACCTGCTGCACACGCCGTTCTTTTTCATTTTTGACGTTATATTCCTCAAATGCGGAATACAGCCAAACCCCTGCTATTACAACCATATCCTCTATCCGTACAGCGCGGCAACGCTTCTGCCGCACATAATACAAATATCGGCTACTGTGGTATTGTGCGTGCTTGTTGGCTGCGCGTGGGAAAACTTCAAAAACAGGCATAGAAATATACGAACCGGCATAACTAATAACTATACAGGAGAGATAACAGATGAACACTAACGTTAACACACGGCATTTGAATTACATCGACTACGGAAAATGCTTCTGTCTTTTGTACACTTTTTTAATACACACAGGATTTTCTTCGTTTAACAGTGCCATTGCTTTCTGTATGCCGTTTTTCTTCTTCATAGCAGGCATGAACTACAATCCTGACAAAAGAAGTCTGCGAGAATTTGCGGCTGCCCGTTTTAAGCAGCTGATTATCCCCTACTGGCTGCTGATAATCTTTTACAGAATAATTGACACGCTGCGTTTCAAAATATTTGACACAGGCTATCCGCTGTACTGGAAAGCCACTTTTGCCAATCTGCTTTACGGCTCCTTTGTCCTGCCGCGCTTTCCGTTTCTCACAAACCTTATGAAAGGCGTGACAGCCTGCCCCGCAGACCCTTCCAACACCTACATAATGCCATCAATCTGCCCTCTCTGGTTTCTGCCGGCAATGTTTTCCGCAAGCATAATTTTTGCACTGCTTGCGCCGAAATTCAAAAAAGAATTTTCCGCGCCTAAATTCATACTGACAGTATTTGCGCTGCTCTGTCTCGCTTCGCTTGAAGTGCATTTCCGCTGTCTCAATCAGCTGCCATGGGGCTTAGGGCGCGGTTTTTACGGAGCCGCGATAATGCTTTCAGGCTTCTGCCTTCGCCGTCATACTCCGTCTGACATACTTGATCTGAAAAAACGCCCTGCGCTTTTTCTGCTGTTTACAGGAACATATCTCTTTACAATAGCGGCACATTCGTCCGGCTCGGCAATTATAATCAGCAATTACGGCGATTACGGCGCCGCAAGCCTCTTTATCAGCGGCATCGGCGGCGCCTGCGGCGCGGTCGCGCTGCTTATGCTGATGAAACAGTTTGACGAACTGCGCGGCGGCAGAGAAATAAAACTTTTGGGCGAAATTGGCAGAAAAATGATTTGGATATATGGGCTGCAGTTTCTTTTCTTCTTCCTTGTCGAGCTGGTCTATTTCAAACTTGGCGGTAAATTACAGCCAGATGGATTCTACATGGATCTAATTCCGAACAGCGGCATATACATTCTTGTCAACCTTGTGCAAATCGCACTTGCATTTTTCGGCGGACTGTACGCAGCAAAACTATGGGACAAACATAAAGCACCAATCTTATAAAAAATTCCGGCAAAAACACGAAACTTTTGTTTACTTTTTGCCGCATTTCTGAACCGAGAAAATGGAACAATACGGAAATATGCAGTAACAGCAACAGTTTACAAACAGGCTGAGTTTATTTTTTCGTTGAAATCTTTTTTGCAAGTTTTTGCCTCTTTTTTGCATTTATACCGCTTTTTGCACTCCGTATTTGCAAACACCCCCCGATTTTCGCATTTGTTTTTCATTTCATTTGCAATTTTTGACTTTGTGAATTTTTCACAATGCGGCATAATGGCAGTATGCAGCTGACTTTATCCGCTGTTGTCTTTTTTTCGTCTTACCCTCTCTAATTTGGGGTGTTCCATTTACCGTATCGTCTGAACATTATATATAGGAGGGGTGAGA
>JAZUIB010000018.1:0-55513 GCA_045642025.1 Synergistaceae bacterium | reverse complement strand
GATTTTATTGTTTCAATGGTTTTGCTAAGCGCTAATTATTTCCCGAACTCGTATGTTGCTCCGAGGTTTACGCCTATGCTGTCGCGTTTGCCGGTGTAGCCTGTTACGCCGAGTTCGACTTTCCAAGGACTGCCCTTTTTGTCATATTTAATGCCGAGTTCCGCAGTTTGCGCTTCGTTTTGTAAAGCTGATACGCGACGCGGATAAAATTGACATTTTCTTTCAGGTACAGCAAAGGATAGACAACGGCACCGTTTTTGATATGCTTCCACGCCACCGCGAATACAAGGGCATTTCTCAGGAGCTGGTTGAGTGCATAAAAAGCACGGGGAGAAGCGATTACAGATTTGGGAAATCGCTTTCCGATTACAGGCTTGCAGAGCTTGCATGGGGGCTTGACCTCAATTATCCGTACAGCATAAGAATTTTGAAGGACGCAAAAATTTTTGACAGGATTGTAAATGAGCTGAAGCCGTTCGGCATTGACGGGCTGTGCAGCGAGCTTATGAACGAAATAAACAGGCAAAGTTAAATACTGCCCCGTAAAAAACCTCGGCACTGTTGCCTGCAGGTTAAGCAAAATTAAACGGCTTGGGATTTTTTTCCAAGCCGTTGTTTTTTAGCTATTAGCTGTTAGCTTAATGCTTATTGCTCATATCTCTCCGTTTTTCTGCGGAAATCTGAAGAATTTAGTGTGCAGAACCAAGTGTCGTTACTGTTTCTTTCTGAAAATCATCGGTACAGCGCAAAGCAGGGCAAGCATTTCAAATCCCGCGTTGCATCCGCCGCCGCTTCCGCTGTCGCTGCTTTTCTTTTCTTCCTGTTTCTGTTCCTCTTGCTTTTCCTCTTGCTTTTCTTCCTCAGACTGTTTTTCAGGATTGCCTGACACGGCAAGCGTCACAGGCAAGCCTTCATAAATAGTCGCTTTATAGTTACCGCTTGCGACCTTGCCTTTTGCGATTGTAAGCACGTCGCTTGCGAAACTGAATTCGGACGGGTTGAATGTTGTCTTTGCGCCCTCTTTTTCAAATATAACCGCGCCAACGCCGGCAAAATCTTCTGACGTGAGGTCAACAGCAATGTCTGTGTCCGCAACTGTGACGGTTTTCGCCGCCTTATTTGTTGTTGTAACAGTAAGGCTGTATGCTGCGTTGCTCATTTTTTTCAAAGCGTCAGCGTAAATCATAAGTGTCGGACTTTCAAATTTGTAATCTTCTTTGCCAAAATCACCCTTGCCGCCACTGAAAGTGAAATAAAGCGGCGTTGTTCCGACCTTTACTGCCTCTTCGTAACTGATAATGCCTGCCGCGCCTGCTATGGTAAAAGTTAAATCACCGCCTGTTGACGTGTTCCACTCTGCGCTTGTCGGTAATATTGACCCCGCGAACGTTGCCGAAGCCAAAGCAAAAATCAGAACTGCCGCTGTAATAAACCTTTTCATTTATACCATCTCCTAATCATGCTTTATGTACATTTCCACCCCGAGAAATCTAAAGTGAGATTTTATTTTACTCGCGATTTGCATTTTGCGTAACCACCGGCAAAAATAACAGCCGGAGGCGTAATCCTCCGGCTGTTTGCAGTTTTTAACCGACCGTTAAAACATAAATGCCATTCCGCCTGCGTCGCCAAGGCTGCAGAGTATGTCGTTCATCTGTGCTTCTGTTTCTACTTTTGACAGAAACAGGTTGATTTTCTGCGCATATTTGTCGTCTGATTTTGTCAGTGCCGCCGCACTGCCGGCGTTGTTTTTTGCAAGAAGTCGTATTCCTGCATAGTTGGCATCTATTATCCAGCCTTTTCCGTCAAGGTCGTCAAGTCCGTGCTGCAGCATATCGGTGTTGCTCATCTGCAGATAGTACTGCGCATAGCCGTAGAATACGCGGAAGGCATCTGACAGTGCTTCGATTTCGTCTGTGTCAGCGACAAGCATATTGAAAACAAAGCCTGTGTTCTCATTGTTTTCAAATGCGATGTATGCCACTCCTTCTGTCTGTTTGTCAATAACTTTTGCTCCGTTAATTCTGTTCCATTCGAGTTTTACCATGCCGCGACACTCCTTATTTTGTTTTTTCTGAGGATAATGTTATTTTGTAATAGCAGTGTATCATATTCGGATTACTGCCGCAAGTTTTTTTGTTTTTTAGTATAGCACTCTGCTTTCTCCTTCGAGTTTTGTGAGTTTTATTCTGTCGCAGTATTCCAGTATCTGCAGAGCGTATTTGCGTGACGTACCGAGTTTATCGCGCATTTCGGCAAGTGTTATGCTGCCTTTTTCGGCAAGGTCGATTTTTATTTTTTCAAGTATGTTTGTCAGTACACCTGTGCTGATATAGCTGTTGCCGACAAGGCGCGTGAGTGTGCCTTCCGCTTCCATCGCAAGCAGGAGATGCCGCCCTTCCTGTTTGTTTGCAAAGTCTTTTATGGCGTCTTCTAGTTCCGGAGCTTCGCAGCCGCAGGCTTCGTAGTATTGTTTGAGTTTTTCCATTGCTTTGAGCTGCGCTTTGGTGTAAACAACTTTAAAGTCAGGCGCGCTTACTGAGTTGACTCCCGTTTTGAGTGCCCCTGTGTCCGCAAGGAAGTGTATGATTGTTTCAAGGTATTTTGTGTTTTTGATTTTTGCCGCCGCTGCCAGTTTGTTTTTAAATTCTTCTTTGAGCATTCCTGCAAGCAATGGGTTTTTTGAGTGGTATTCGCAAAGCAGCCCTGCCGCGTGGTCTGCAAGCATGTTCGTGTAATCGACGTGAATATATATGTTGTCCGAAAGTTTAACAGCTTTTCCCGCAAATATAAGTTTTTTTATGTGCGCTTGCACTTCTTCGTCTGTCAGTCCCAGCTGTCCGGCTATGGAAGACAGCGGCGCAAAGGAGGTGCTTTTGTCTTTCAGCAGCTGCTCAAGTTGGCTGGTGTCGTCTCCGTTTTCGCGCACTTTGAGGGCAGCAACTGTTTTGCTGTCTCCAGATTTGTGTTTCGGCGCGTTCGGGTTAAGCACTGTTCCGCCGCCTATGGTTTCAAGCGGTGAGTAGTAGCGTACGACGAAGGGGTCTCCCTGTTTCAGCACGACAGGTTTTTCAAAGCGCAGCTGAGCGTAGCAGTTTTTTCCGGGTTCAAGTTGTTCTGTTTCAAAAAGCACAACTTTGCAGAGCACTTCTTCCGAGCCGTAGTAGAAGTGCAGTCTTCCGCCGTTTTTTATTGTGCGTTTTGAGTCTGCGAGCAGGCAGAGTTTTACGTCTGCCATGAGCGACGGCTCAAGGCTTCCGCATGCGGCAAGCACGTTGCCGCGCGACAGTTCATCTTTTTTGATGTTCTGGAGGTTGACTGCCGTTCTTTGTCCCGCATAGGCTGCATCCACTATTTGTCCGTGAACTTGGAGATTGCGTACTTTGGCGGACAGTCCCTGCGGATATATCATTATTTCCTGTCCCGTTTTTATCATGCCTTCGGTCAAGGTGCCTGTAATAACAGTTCCAAAGCCTGAGATTGTAAATACTCTGTCTATAGGTATGCGCAGCAGTGATGGGTTGTTGTTTCTACTGTCTGTTTTTTTTGCATATTCGTATATCAGCTGCCGCAGTTCGTTTATCCCTTCTCCGGTGACAGCAGATACTGCTTTTATGGGTGCTTTTTCGAGAAATGTTCCTTTTACCGCCTCTCGTATGTCTTCTTCCACGAGTTCGACAAAGCCTGGCTCGACTGTATCTGTTTTTGTGATTACTATTATTCCTTTTTTGATGTTGAGCAGGCGCATGATGTCAAGGTGTTCGACAGTCTGCGGCATTACACCTTCGTCAGCGGCAACGACAAGCAACACCATGTCTATGCCGCCTATTCCGGCAAGCATATTTTTTATGAATTTTTCGTGTCCTGGGACGTCTATTATACCGATGTCTGTGCCTTCGGGCGTGCGCATGTCGGCAAAGCCAAGTTCTATTGTGATGCCGCGCTTTTGTTCTTCTTTGAGTCTGTCCGCGTTGATGCCGGTCAAGGCCTTTATTAGACTTGTTTTGCCATGGTCAACGTGTCCTGCTGTTCCGATTATTACGTTGTTCAATTTGCATCACCCCGTGAAGGATTTTGTAAATTTGCAGGTGTAAATAAAAAAGCGCATGGATCTGCGCTTAATTTGCTGGCGGAGGCATGTGAGAATCGAACTCACCCAGACGGCTCTTAACCACCCGCGCCGGTTTTGAAGACCGGAAGGCACACCAGCACCTATCTACCTCCGTTTTTAATTGTTACAGTAGTTTTTTTAGCGCTTCGCGCACCGCAGCAAGTTCGCTGTCGGCTACAGTCCGCATGTCAAGCAGGAGTTTGTCTTCGCTTATTCTTGCTATTATCGGTGTCTCCCAGTCTATCAAAGCGCGTTCGAGTCTGTCAACAGATATTTCTTTCGGAATAACTGAAACAGCCCAACTTTTTAAGTTGAACATGGGCGCAGTCCCGCCGCCTATTCTTCCAGTTTCTTTCTGAATGGCAATGTTCGCTTTCAGTTTTCCGAGGCTGACAGCAAATTTTTCCGCTTTGTCCCTGATTTCGTCAGTAGGAGCGGTAAGCATTGCAAGTACAGGAATTTCCGAAAGCGCCTGTTTTTTGTCTCTGTAGCTTCTGAATGTGCTTTCAAGCGCTGCGAGAGTTATTTTATCAACTCTGAGCGGTCTTGCCAACTGGTTTTTCTTAATAATGTCAATATATTTCTTTTTTCCGGCGATTATTCCTGCCTGAGGCCCGCCAAGGAGTTTGTCTCCGCTGAACAGAACTATGTCCGCACCGTCTTCAAATGCGTTTTTAACGTTCGGCTCATCTATACCGTACTCACGCAGGTCAACTATAAGTCCGCTGCCCATGTCGTAAATGAGCGGAAGTTTTTTTGCCGCGGCAAGTTCCGCAAGCTGACGGAGCGGAACGTCTTCTTGAAAACCTATGACCCGGTAATTGCTTGTATGTACTTTTAGTATAGCGCCTGTTTTTCTGCAGACGGCTCTTTCGTAGTCGTAAAGGTGCGTTTTGTTGGTTGTACCGACGTCTTTCAGAATAGCGCCGGAAAGTGCCATAATTTCCGGAATTCTGAATGCCCCGCCGATTTCAACAGATTCTCCTCTTGAAACAAGCACCTCTTTGCCTTTGAACAGCGCGGCAAGGCACAGAAGCGTGGCGGCAGCGTTGTTGTTAACGACTATAGCGTCTTCCGCACCGGTAATCTGTGATATAAGCCCCGCAATATGGTCGTGTCTGCTTCCGCGCGAAGCGCTTTTAAGGTTATATTCCAGCGTTGAACAGGAAACGGCAATTTCAGCTGCGTTTTTTGCCGCTTTTTCCGAGAGACGCGCTCTGCCGAGATTGGTGTGCAGAACTATGCCTGTCGCGTTTATTACTTTTCTGAGGCTGGGTGTATCCGCATTTTTTAATTTTTCGGCAGCGCGTTTTGCCGCGGCCGCTGCAGAGAGTTCCGTTTTTTCACCGGCGATTGTTTCCGCGCGCATTTTATCAAGCACAGCACGCACAGCATCGGCTATGACTTCTCTTTCTGTATTTTCAAAACAGGCTGCCAGCTCGTCGCAGGCGAGCACCTGATCTACTTTGGGTATATTGCGCAGTTTGTTTTTTTCCATTTTAATTCGCCTGCCCGTTCACAAAGAATGTCTGAACAAATTGTATAAATTTTTCTGCTTCACTGCTCAGTATTTTGTTTCTACGCTTTGCCATGTAGAAGTTTCTTTTTACGTCAGAGGGCAGGCAGAAACTCAGCAGCACTCCGTCTTTAACGTAGTTGGCAGCAGCCCTGCCCGATATTATGGAAACACCTACTCCGGCAGCCACAAGATTTTTGATGCTTTCCTGGTCGTTAAGTTTTGCCGTTACGTTCATTTTCGTTTCGTCAAGTTTCAGGCTTTCGAGTATTTCCGAAGCATACAGTCCGCTTGCACTGCCCTCTTCTCTTAAGATAAAGGGCAGAGTCTGCAGTCTGCCGACAGGGAATTGATCTTTTTCGTACTGTCTGTATTCTTCTGTGTTAGGCGTTATCAGTTCAAGTCTGTCTTCACAGAGTGTGTAATATTCTATCGCGTTTCGGTCTGTTTTCATGCCGGTAAGAGCAACGTCGTAAACACCATTCGCAAGACCTTTCAGAATCTCTTTGCTGTCGCTCTGGTTTATTATAAAGCGTACCGACGGATATTTCGCGCGAAACGCAGGAATTATTTTCGGCAGCAGATAGCCTGACGGAATGGTGGATACTCCAAGCTGTATGATTGTTTCCCCACCGTTCTGCCATTTTTTTAACAACATATCTTCGAGGTTTACGATGTTGATGGCTGTCTCAAAGAGTTCATGCCCTTTTTCCGTTATGCAGATGTTTTTTGTGTTTCTCAGCAGCAGTTGTGTATGAAGTTCCTCCTCAAGCGCGCGAACATGAAAACTTATCGTCGGCTGCGCAAGATATAGTTTTTCTGCAGCTTTCGTGAAACCACCATATTTGACAACTGCTATAAAACTTCGCAGCTGTTTTATTTCCATGTTTACAGCACCTCCTTAAGAGCATCTGTTATCGCTTCGATATCGTCCTCAGTATTGAAAATACCGAATGAAAAACGTATTGTCCCTGCAGGATAGGTGCCGAGAGTTTTATGCGCGGACGGGGCGCAGTGCAGTCCTACTCTTGTCTGTATATCAAACCGGCTGTCAAGCGCATAGGCTGTCTCGCTTAAATCGCGTTTGTCTGTATAAATACTGACAACGCCTGTTCTGTTTTCTGTTCCCTGCGGACCTGCGATCTTTAGCTGTTTAATGCCGTGTACCGCGTCAATAAAACGCTTCGTTAAATCCATCTCATGCGCAAAAATATTGTCAATTCCTTTTGCCTGTATCCATTCAATTCCCGCTTTCAGCCCTGCTATACCAGGCAAATTTAAAGTTCCGGGCTCAAACCGGTCAGGCATAAAATTAGGTATATCTTCCGTATGACTGATACTCCCTGTTCCTCCGGAAATAAGCGGCTCAATTTCTGCCGATAGGCCTTCTTTCAGCACAAAACCGCCGATTCCTTGCGGTCCGAGCAAACTCTTGTGCCCTGTAAAACATAGCGCGTCTATGTTCATTTTTTCCATGTTTATCGGAAGTATCCCTGCGGTCTGTGCGGAATCCACAATGAAACGCAGACCATATTCCCTGCATAGTGCGCCGACTTTTTCAATGGGCATAATGCTTCCGCATACGTTGCCTGCGTGCTGCATAATGATTGCTTTTGTGTTCGGCTTTATGAGTTTTTCAATTTCGTTAAATTGCAGAAAACCCTCAGAATCACATGGGATTCTATCAAAGTCAACACCATGTTTCTGCAACTGGCATAGAGGACGCATTACTGCGTTGTGTTCCATTGATGAACAGAGCACGTGGTCCCCCGATTTCAGATATCCTTTAAGTATGATATTGAGACTCTGGGTAATATTCTGGGTAAAGACAACGTTTTTACAGTCATCAGCACCAAAAAAATCTTTGAGCAGTTCCCTGCAGTCAAACACAATATCAGAAGCCTCGTAACTTGAAGTATACCCGCCTCTGTTTATGTTAACACCTGTATATGCGATATAGTTATAAACCGCATCGGCTGTTTGCTTCGGTTTAGGAAAACTGGTACATGCGTTGTCTGCGTATATCATGAGACACCTCTGTTTTGTTCAATATTTTACTGCCTTTGTATGTTTATTTAACTGAATATATCATTTCTGTATATGAGTATATCATGTTAATCAGTAAAATATCTAGCTTTATTTGTTTTTTCTATTAAGCCTGTTAGTTAAGTATATTTTTTTATTTGCTTTGCCTGAAACGGCACCGTAAAATCTATTCGTTGCAAAATCATTGTCACGTTTACGGAGGCTTGTCATGGATTCAAAGAAAGTTACAGTTGTCATCGGTCTTGTTATAGGCATAATCTCTGCCTTGCTGGTTAAGTTCGGCAACCCTGCCAACATGGGTTTCTGCATCGCCTGTTTTATCAGGGATACTGCCGGCGCGCTTGGTCTTCACAGGGCACAGCCTGTCCAGTACATAAGACCTGAAATCATCGGACTTGTGCTCGGAAGCTGCACAGCGGCAGTCTGCGGCAAGGAATTTCAGGCAAGAGGAGGCTCTGCCCCTATGACACGTTTTGTTCTCGGCTTTTTTGTCATGGTCGGCGCGCTTATGTTCCTCGGCTGCCCGTTCAGAATGGTACTCCGTCTGGCAGGCGGCGACCTTAACGCTGTCATCGGACTTGCAGGTTTCTTCATCGGCATACTTACCGGCGTATTTTTCCTTAACAAAGGCTACACGCTGAAAAGAAGCTATCGGCTTCCGGCGGCGGAAGGCGCCATTATGCCGATAATGCAGATTGCGCTGCTTGTTCTCCTTATCGCCGCCCCCGCATTTATATTTTTCTCTGGCAATTTTCCCGATGTCAAAGGTCCAGGCAAAGCGCATGCCGCGATTGCGATATCACTCTGCGCCGGACTTGTCGTCGGTTATCTCTGTCAGAAATCACGTTTCTGCATGGCAGGCGGTTTCAGAGACCTTCTTCTCTTTAAAGAAACACGCCTTCTGCTCGGATTTGTCGCAATTTTCGCTGCAGCTCTTGCGGTCAATGTTTTTATCGGCAAATTCAGACTCGGCTTTGACGCTCAGCCTGTCGCCCACACAGATTTTCTCTGGAATTTCCTCGGTATGGCTTTAGTCGGAATGGCAAGCGTTCTGCTTGGCGGCTGCCCTCTGCGGCAGCTCATACTTTCCGGCGAAGGCAACACGGACAGTACTGTAACATCTCTCGGGCTTCTCACAGGCGCAGCCTTCTGCCACAATTTCGGGCTGGCTTCTTCAGCTGCAGGTCCCACCTTTAACGGCAAAATAGCCGTTATTATCGGAATTATAATCACCGCCGCAATCGGCTTTGCCAACTGCGCGGACAACAAGGAGGTATAGTTATGCTTGATGCCAGAGGACTTTCCTGCCCGCAGCCGGTACTTATGCTAAAAAAAGCTATGGACACCGGCGGAGAACAATTTGAAATAATTGTTGACAACACTGCCGCAAAAGAAAATATTACACGCTTTGCGGGAAATTTAGGTTATAATGTAGCGACAACCGAGAAAGAAGGAGAATGCATTATCACTGTTACCAAATAGCTATGGTTTATATTGCTACATTTTTCAGCCATTTCGGCGCTACACGTTTCAAAAGATACTGTGAATCTATGGGTATACCGGCACAAACCATGCCGGTGCCCAGGGAGTTGTCTTCAAGCTGCGGCACCTGCACAAAATTTGAAGCGCAGCAGCTTCCGGACTACGAAAAACATACAGATGAACTTGAAAAGATAGTCGCTGTAACAGACACTGGCTTTAAAACGATATACGACACAGAGGTTTAGCTATGAGCAAAAAACTTACTTCAATGTCTTCTTGCGCCGGATGAATGGCTAAAGTAGGAGCCGGGACGCTCGAAGAACTGTTAAGCAGATTTGAAACTCCGTTTGATGAAAAACTTATCGTAGGTTATGACAAGGCAGATGATGCAAGCGTTTACAAACTGTCTGATGACCTTGCGCTGATAAATACCGTTGATTTTTTCCCGCCGGTCTGCGACGATCCTTATCTTTACGGTCAGATTGCCGCTGCCAATGCGCTCAGCGACGTGTATGCCATGGGTGGAATACCTAAGCTGGCGCTTAATATCTTCTGTGTCACATATGAAATGAGTTTGGAACAAACCGAGGGGATACTTCATGGAGGCTATGACAAAACAATGGAGGCAGGCTGTATAATCACCGGCGGACACACAATCACCGCCAAAGAGCCTGTGTACGGTCTTGCGGTTTCAGGTTTTGTCAGCCCCTCACGCATCTTCAAAAATACCGGCGCAAAACATGGCGATAAACTACTTTTAACAAAGCCGATAGGCACAGGAATAATGCTGACCGCTGACAAGGCCGACGCAGGACTTGTGACCGCAGAAGAAATGCGCACTGTTTATGAAAATATGGCGGCGCTGAACAAAACCGCGGCTGAAATTATGAAAAAATTTGACGTGCACAGCTGCACAGACGTTACCGGATTCGCGCTTGCGGGACACGCTGCGGAAATGGCAAACGGAAGCGGATGCACACTGCGTATATACAGCGACTGCATACCATACTATCCTGCCGCATTCAGACTTGCTGAAACAGGAATTATACCTGTCGGCGCATACAATAACAGAAATTACGCGGAAAATATGATTAAATTTGCAAACTCTGTGCCGCTTGCACTCCAGGATATTATTTTTGACCCGCAGACTTCCGGCGGACTGCTTATCGCAACACAAGAGGCGGACAAACTTCTTGCGGCATTGGCAGACGCGGGAGTACAGGCTGCAGAAATAGGCGAAGTAACAGCAAAAACAGATACTGCAGTTGAGGTGTTTTAGGAATGCGCGTAATACACGTCCCTGTATGCTACGGCACTACAAACTGCTATCTTCTCTGTGACGAGCACTCAAAAAAATGCGCTATTATCGACCCGGGCGGAGAGGCAGAAAAAATCATCGCGAAAATTAAAGAAAACGGCCATGAGCCTGTAACCATATTGCTTACTCACGGACATTACGACCACACAGGCGCCGTTAAGGAGTTAAAAGAATATTTTGACATACCTGTCTATATGAATTCGGCTGACATTTACGAACACAGCAGCGACCCTCTTGTGTGCAGGCTTTTTCCAAAAATATGCAGCACGCTGAATTATGGTGACGGCGACGTCGTATCTGTCGGAACACTGCAGGTTCACGTTATTTCAGCACCAGGGCACACGCTCGGTGGTGTTTGTTTGATAGTTGAGGACACTATTTTTACAGGCGACACAATTTTTGCTTCATCAGTCGGCAGGTCCGACCTTCCTGGCGGTGACAGTAAAAAGCTGGCAGACACACTGAAAAAACTGATTTCACTGCAGAGAGATTACAAAATATTCCCAGGACACATGGCTGCGACAAATCTCCGCAGTGCCGCAGACACAGCCAATTATTACATTAACCTGTATTCTGTACAGGATTAACACAAACAGATACAAGAGCAAAAATCTCCTCTTATTCTGTAAAAAACTGTTTTGCAGACAAACAAAACCGAACGGCTTTCCGTTCGGTTTATTTCAGAAAGTGGTCGGGGCGAGAAGAATTGAACTTCCGACTTCCTGGTCCCGAACCAGGCGCGCTAACCAGACTGCGCTACGCCCCGAATAACCAGTGTATTGTATCATTTATTTTTATGTCCGTCAATTACCTGCGGCACGATTTAATCTGTCTTTTAACGCAAGACCTATACCCTTTTCCGACGGTACCTCTGCAATTATGATTTCTGCCCCTGAATTTTCAAGAATTCTAAGCGTTCTAAACACTTCGTGGGCATATTCAGTTTCGTCTTTGAATATAACCGTCTTAATCGGTCTGCCTGAGCATTTCGTCGTTCCGAGCCATGCAAATTTTCTACCATTGGCAAGTTTTTCTGCGTCTTCAGCTTCGGCAAGCAACAGCGGAGTTTTGGGCGCATAGTGGCGGTAGCGTGTCCCAGGCGACCTTTTTATTATATTTTTGTCCTGCGGCAGCAGAACTTCCATACCGAGCGTTTCTTCTATTTTCTCTTTCGACACTCCCCCCGCACGAAGCAGTACGGGACAGCAGTCTGTTATGTCTAATACTGTTGATTCCACACCTATTTTCGTTTCTCCGCCGTCAAGTAGCTGTGCGACTGCGCTGCCCAAATCTTCACGCACTGTCTGTGCGTCGGTAGGACTGGGACGTCCACTTTTGTTTGCGCTCGGCGCGGATATCGGCAAATTTGCGGCACGGATAAGTTCAAGCGCAATCCGATTGTCAGGCATACGCACGGCCGCAGTTTCAAGGCCTCCGCGTGTTATATACGGCACAGTATCTTTTGCCGGAAGCACTAAGGTCAAAGGTCCCGGCCAGAATTTTTCTATCAGTATACGCGCCATATCGTTAAGTTCAACAAGTTTTTCCGCCATTTCAACAGACGCAACATGAAGTATCAGCGGATTGTCCGATGGACGCCCTTTCGCTTCGTAAGTTTTGCGCACAGCGTTTTCGTTAAGCGCATTCGCCCCTAGCCCGTACACGGTTTCCGTAGGAAACGCAACGAGTTTACCGGCTTTTATAAATTCTGCCGCGCGTTTAATTTCCAGCCGTTCGCTTTCCGTTGTCAGCGAATATTTTTTTTCAAGCCGGAGTTTAATTTCACTCATTAAGATATGCTCCGTCCATAAATGTTTCCATGAATTTTCTGCGGAACAGTGTAAAACTTCCGTCAATTATCGCTTTGCGGGCCTCAGCGACAAGGTTTACAAGGAAATGTACGTTGTGCAGACTACAGAGCCGTGCTGCCAGAATTTCTCCTGCAGTCTGCAGATGTCGTATGTAAGCTCGTGTGTAGTTTCTGCAGGTGTAGCAGTCGCACTTAGAATCCAGTTCTGTAAAATCTCTCGCGTATTTCAGATTTTTCAAATTCATTCTGCCTTCGTGCGTAAATACTGTTCCGTTTCTGCCATTGCGTGTGGGCAGGACACAGTCAAACATATCTATTCCGCGCGCTATTCCTTCAACAAGGTTCGTCGGAAAACCGACTCCCATAAGATAGCGCGGTTTGTCTTTCGGCAGTTCCGGTACTGTGCAGTCAAGTATACGGTACATTTCCTCGTGGGATTCGCCGACAGACAGTCCTCCAATTGCGTAGCCGGGAAAATCAATTTCCTGCAGCCTGTGAGCACACTCTATACGTTGTTTTTCAAAGGTACAGCCCTGAACTATGCCGAAAAGTGCCTGATCTCCTCGGCCGTGAAATTCTTTACAGCGTTTTGCCCAGCGAACGGTGCGCTCCATTGATTTTTGCGAATACTCCTCTTCAGCCGGAAGTTTTACGCATTCATCAAATGCCATTATAATATCCGCACCAAGTTTTTCCTGTATCCCGATTGAATCTTCGGGGCGCATGAAATGTTTGCTCCCATCTATATGCGAACGAAATTCCACGCCGTCCTCGCTGATTTTTCTCAGGTCACCGAGTGAAAACACCTGAAATCCGCCAGAATCTGTTAGTATGGGATGTTTCCAATTCATAAAACAATGAAGGCCGCCAGCTTCAGCGACAATGTCTTCGCCAGGGCGCATGTACAGATGATATGTGTTTGAAAGTAGTATCTGAGCACCAAGTGCTTCAAGTTCTTCGGGAACAATTGCCTTGACAGTTGCCTGAGTTCCAACAGGCATAAATACAGGAGTTTCTATAACTCCGTGCGGAGTAACAAATTCTCCTGCTCTTGCCCCAGTTTTTTTGTCTTCTGCAATTACTCTGTATTCAAACATAGTTGTCTCCGTTTTACCATTTAAACAAATTCCGGCAGTTGTTTTCAACCGCTTCGGCAAATTTTTCAACTTCCATACCCTTCAGCTCCGCAAGGCATTTATAGACTTCGGCAATGTACGCCGGCTGATTGCTATGTCCCCTGTACGGTATAGGCGTAAGATACGGTGTATCTGTTTCGCAGAGTATTCTGTCCAGCGGTATCTGTTTTGCAATTTTGCGCAGTTCTCCGGAATTTTTAAACGTAACAATTCCGCTGAAAGAAACATAGAAACCTATATCAAGCAACTTTACTGCTTCTTCATAACTTCCGCTGAAACAGTGAATTACACCGCCGCATTTTGCGGCACCGTACGTGGTCAGTATTTCAAGAACGTCCTTCATAGCGTCTCCGTCTGCCTTGTTTTTTGCGTCTCTAACGTGGACAACTATTGGTTTATTGAGCTCTTTTGCCCACACTATCTGCTCTGCAAATATTTTTTTCTGCAATTCGCAGTATTCCGTATCCCAGTAATAATCTAATCCTATTTCGCCGATTGCTACAACCTTGTTGTTGTGAGCAAGTGATTTCAGCTTGTCGGTTATGCCATGCGACATTCCGGCAGTTTCTTCCGGGTGCAGCCCTACTGCAGAATAGATTTCTTGGTATTTCTCAGCCTGTCGTACTGAGTTCAGGCTACTTTCGTAATTACAGCCGACATAAAGCATCCGACGGACACCTTTGCCGAATGCAGTTTGCAGCATTCTTTCAAGTCCGTCGGGAAAGTATTCAGCATCAAGATGACAGTGAGAGTCTATCAGCAACGTGTTTATCCTATTCTCGTACCTACCGGAATCGTATCGTCCATAACTGTAAGCAGAGTAAGCTGTTCTTCTTTCGCTGTTGCAGCCGCCAGCAGCATTCCATTGGATTCGTTACCGCGAATTTTTGCCGGTTTGAGATTGCAGAGCACTACTATCTTCTTACCAATTAAATCTTCAGGCTTGAAAAATTTGCGTATGCCTGAAACTATAGTGCGTTTTTCGTAGCCTAGATCGATTGTTATCAGATAAAGTTTGTCTGAATTCTGCGCGGGTTCGGCCTTTTCGACAAGCGCAACTCTAAGTTCCTGCTGCGAGAAAATTTCTATTGTAGTTTCTTCTTCGTGTTTTCCGTAATCTCTTGCCGCTGCAGGATTCTGTCTTACAAGACGCTCAGCATCGCGGATTTTTCTTTCCTCAGTCCACTTTTCAACATCAATGCGTGGAAAAAGTATTTCGCCTTTGGTGACTGCGGCGTCAAAATCGCTGCCCCACTGCCATGCGGCACGCGCTCCGTCAAGGATAGAGTCGTAAACTCCGAGTTGCGCATACGTTTTTTCCGCCGCATAAGGCATAAATGGAGCAATAAGTATCGCTATAATTCTCAAGGCTTCCCAAAGCGTACGAAGAACAGCGTCAAGACGTTCAACGTCGCCCTCTTTGCCGAGTTTCCACGGTTCTGTTTCATCAATATATTTGTTACAACGGCTTATAAACGCCCAGATTGTTTTAAGCGTATCGTCAAAGGCAAATCTGTCCATGAGTTCGTCCGCTTTTTCAACTGTTTCTTCGGCCATTAACTGGATTTCGTTATCTAGGTTCGTTGTAACAATATTCTGGGGCAGTTTACCGCCGCGGTATTTCACAAGCATCTGAGTGCTTCTGGAAAGCAGGTTGCCAAAGTCATTTGCAAGGTCAGAGTTTATGTGCTGTACCATCGCGGCTTCAGCAAAGTCACCATCGAGTCCGAAAGGAACCTGACGAAGCAGAAAATAACGGAACGCATCAACTCCGTAAACATCCGCCATTTCAAACGGGTCAACAACATTTCCAACAGATTTTGACATTTTTGCTCCGTCAACAGTCCACCAGCCGTGAGCAAAAACACGTTTCGGAGGCTCGACACCAAGCGCCATGAGGACAGCTGGCCATATTACACAGTGGAAACGGATTATATCCTTGCCCACAAGGTGATGCGCAGCCTGCCAGAATTTTTTAAGTTCTTCGGTGTTCTCTCCGCTGCTTAATGCCGATACATAGTTAAGTAGCGCATCAAACCACACATAAATAACATGCCTATCGTCACCAGGAACGGGTATACCCCATTTAAGCGTTGTACGCGATATCGATTGGTCTCGAAGCCCTGATTTGATGTAGCTTATAACCTCGTTGTAACGTGACTTCGGCATAATTGCGTCAGGATTTTCTTCATAGTATTTGAGGAGTTTTTCGGCATATTTTGACTGTCTGAAAAAATAGGTTTCCTCTTTCATTCTAACAAGCGGACGGTGGCAGTCCGGACAAGTATTGCCTTCGCCCATCTGTGCATCAGGCACGTAAGTCTCGCATGGCACACAATACCAGCCTTCGTATTCTCCCTTGTATATATCTCCGCTATCAAGCAGTTTTTTAAATGCCCTCTGCACAAATTCAACATGGCGGTCATCGGTTGTGCGGATAAAATCATTATTGGATATATTCAGCACTTTCCAGAGTTTCTGGAAATTCTGTACAACCTCATCGCACAGTTCCTGCGGCGTAATACCGCGTTTTTCGGCAGAGTTCTGAATTTTCTGCCCATGCTCGTCAGTTCCGGTCAAGAACCATGTTTTGTCCCCGCCCAAACGGTGCCAGCGCGCAAGCGTATCCGCGGCAACTGTAGTATAAGCATGACCTATGTGCGGCACATCATTTACATAATAAATCGGTGTAGTTATATAAAAGTTTTTTTCGGACATTGCAATGCCTCCCAAAAATTATTTTGCGCCAAGAAGAGCCTTCTTTATCCTGTTCGGGGCTACCCCGTATTTTTCAGCAATTAAGTTTACAACATTTTTTATTGTTTCTCCAGTACCATAAAGTTTTTTTGCTTCTCCAAGCCATTCCATGTCATCCGTTTTCTGTTCACAAGCACCTTCAACAACACAGACAAATTCTCCGCGAAGCTGTTCTTGTGTGATTAAATTTTTAAATGAATATAACGCGGCAGTAACAGTTTCTTGATGTATTTTTGATATCTCACGAACAAGTGATGCTTTTCTGTTACCAAGTACCGAAGCAAGCAATTCAATTTCTTTCAGCAGTCCGTGCGGAGCCATGTAAAAAACAAGCGTATTTTTAACTTCGGCATATTCAGCAAGCGTTTTTCTTTTCTCGCTGTCTTTCCCTTTAAGAAATCCGATAAATGTAAACCTTTCCATTTCGATACCCGACAGCAACAGTGCAGGAAGAAGCGCATTAGCTCCTGGGAGCACATCAACAGGCAAATTGTTTTCAAACATATATTTAACAACTATTCCGCCTGGGTCTGACAGACCTGGAGTCCCTGCGTCAGAAACAAGGGCGATATTTTTACCGCTTCTGACAAGTTGTGCAATTTCATTGCAACGCTCTTTTTCATTATGTTCGTGACAGGAAATCAGAGGTTTTTTAATTTCATAATGATTAAGTAGTTGCAGTGTATGCCGTGTATCTTCGCATGCTATAACATCGGCCTCGCGCAACACGCGAAGTCCCCTGAGCGTCATATCTTCCAGATTTCCGACAGGTGTCGGAACAACAGTCAGCGGCATTTCGGTCTCCTTTACAACAAATAATTTTCAAACATTTCTTTAGTTTCTTTTCCATCCGCATCCAGAACAAAAAGCGGAGGCATAACAAAGTTTCCTTTTTTTGCGGCACGAACAGCTTCAACTAACACTACAGATGCCTCTGAACAGTATTTCGGATGAACAAAACGGATTTTTTTTACAGACGTATTATTTCTTTCCAGTAATTCAAAAAGCTCCGCAACGCGTGACGCAGTCATAATAATATCAAGTTTGCCTTTGTTTTTCAGAAGATACCGCGCTGCTGCGGCGATATTTTCCAAATTGCAGTCAGTTCCCTGTCTTGCAGAGGCAATCGCCGGCGACGGGCTAATTTCGCTGCTAGCATCTGCCTCGAAATACGGTGGATTGACCACTATTCTATCGAAACTCTGCGCAGCCCACAGTTTTTTATATTCCCTTAGGTCTGCTGTTTTAAACACAGCGTTTATACCGTTGAATTCTGCGTTTTCCTTAGCCAGTTCAATCAGATGCGGCTGTATATCTATTCCCGTAACGTCAAAACCTCGTTTTGCAAGTATCAAAGAAATTGCCCCGTGCGCACAGCCTAGTTCAAGAATTTTTTCACCTTTTTTCGGCTGTGTAAAATGAGCAAGAAGGATTGTGTCAATATTAACACGCAACCCGTTCTGCGCTTCAGGCTGCCTAATTTTCAGTGCCCCCCTGAGCAATTCCTCATATTTTTTCATTATGCCCAGTCTTCCATACGGACACCGACAACTTGAGACAAACCAGGCTCCTGAAGAGTAACACCGTAAAGCACATCCGCCCGTTCCATTGTAATTCTGCGGTGTGTCATACAAAGTATCTGTCTGCGCTGGGCGTATTCTTTAACAAGATTTGAAAGTCTGCGCAGATTAACTTCATCAAGTGCTGCGTCAACTTCGTCAAGAACAGCCATAGGACAGTTTGCAACTTCCATTGAAGCAAACAGCAGAGCAATTGCGGCAAGTGATTTCTCACCGCCGGAAAGCTGCGCTATACCAAGTGGATGTTTTCCCGGCGGACGCGCTATTACATCAACACCAGTTTCCCATATTGTCGGCGCATCTGTCATTTCAAGGTGCGCTTCGCCGCCTCCGAAAAGTGTACGAAAAATAGAGCAGAACTTATCATCAACCTGCTGAAGGGCATCGGTAAAAATCTGATGTGCTTTATTATCAGCTTCAGTAATCAGTCTGTTAAGTTCATCTGCGCTCCCTTTGACATCTGCCATATGCGCTTCCATAAAACCAAGTCTCTGCTGCAGATTGTCATCCTCCGAAAGCACACCCATATTGACATCGCCGCACTGTTTGATTTTTCTGTCACCGTCGCGGATTTTTTTGCGGAGTTCTTCAAGATTGACATCATCCGGAAGCACGTCTTTACCTGGATAAGGATATTTCTCTTCCCAGCTGGAAATCATTTCTTCGATTTCTTTGTGCAATGCCGCACGTTTTGTCTCAACCGCGGAAAATCTTTCCCTGGCGGCACGCAGACGAAGTTCCGCATTCTGCACACGCTTTGATCCGTATTTTTCCCGTTTCTGCAGTTTAGAATAACCACCGTCATGTTTATTCATCTCTGCAATAAGTTCCTGCCTGCGGTTGTGTATATTCAAACATTCCTTGCCAATCTGCGAAAGCGCTGCTTTTTCCTGCAGGCACTTGTAATCAAGCTCAGAAAGTTCTTCATCTAGAGCAGCTATTTTGTTTTCCTCAGAGCGTATCTCATTGTTGATACGTTCCATAAGAGCAAATCTTGCACTCGCGCGTTCCGCAGCAACCGCAACTTCAGACCGCAGTTTTTCTCGTTCTTCAATCAGCTTGCGGTCATCTTCTACTTCACCCTGTTCATCCCAGCGTTTTTCAAGGTCACTGATCGCAGCAAGTATTTCTTGCCAGTGACCGCCTTCGCTCTTTATGGAGTCGAAGAGACGTTCTCTTTCACCTTCCATGCGTTTTTGTTCTTTGGCATAGCTTTCCCTGCGGTCTGTAAGCAAGGCTATCTGACCGTCAAGCTCGCGAATTTTTCTTGTGTACTCTTCGTTTTTATCGGAAGCTTGCATCTCTTCCGCTTCCTGTTTTTTATATTCTTTTCCAAGTTCTTCTGCAAGCTTTGTAGCATTTTCTGCTTCTTTTTCAAGCACTGAAAGCTGCGCTTTGAGTTTTATTGCTTTCCCACTGTCTTGACGTTTACCGCCAGAAACAGTCCCTCCGGGCTGGAACACATCGCCTTCCATAGAGACTATGGGACCTCTGAAACCCTCGCGGGCAAGCTGTTTGCCTGTTTCAAAATTCTTAACCACAAGTAAGTCTCCCATAATGTGCTGAATTGCAGGGAGCCAGTGTTCCTCTACATTGATTAAATCGACTGCCCAACCGACTATACCCGATGCCGGAAGCATATAGTCATAATTCGGGAAACGCGGTCTGCAACGTTCAAGCGGCAGACAAGTAACACGACCTCCGTTATTTTGTTTAAGCTTGTCAATGCAGCGTCCTGCTTCGTCAATATCTTCAACAAGCAGGTGGAACTGTTTCGCACCAAGAAATGCTTCAAAAGCCGTCGAAAGCGAATTATCGCAGCTGAATACATCAATCACAGCGCGCGGAGCCGCGTTGAGCCTATTCAGTTTTGCTGCAGAAAGCAGAAACTGTACAGGTCTTGGATAAATATCACCCTGCAGCGCATCCATTACTTCATTCAGTTTTGAACGCGCCTGCGAAGCTACCCTCTTTGCCTGCTGCAGTTCAGTTGCAAGCCGTTGAATTTTTGCATAGAGCATTCCGTGTGTCTTTACAAGTTCTTCCTGTTCTGTAAGCAGCATATCACGCTGAGTTTCCTGTTTTTTAATCTCCCTGTCTATATCCTTGCGCGGGTCTTTCTCATTGCTTCGCTTGTTGCACAGTTCCAGCACCTCTCTACCGAGAAAATTAAGTTTTGCTTTCACTTTTTCAAGTTCAGCTTCAAGGTTTCCGCGTTTGTTGTTAAGTTCCTCGCGCTCGGCTTTCTGCTCATCAAGCAGTGTATTGAATTCCGTCCATTTTTTCTCGATTGCTTCAAGCGCCTTATGGCTTTTTTGTAAGACCATAGCCGCTTTTTTATTTTCCTGCTGATTTTTCTCCTGTTCAAAAAGAAGTTCGGTCAAATGCTGCCGTGACCTTTCAATATCTTCTCTAGCCTGGACAAAACGCCCTTTTGCAGAACGAAGCGATGATGCAGAAGCGATGCCTGATTTCGTCAGACTCTCAAAACGGCTTCTGCACTGTTCAAGCTCCCATGTCTGCTCTTTTTGCGACCTAGCTATTTCTTCAAGTGCCTCTTCAGTTTTTTCACATGCTCTCTGCCAACATAATAACCAAGTATTGAGTTTGGTCTTAGTATTTTCCGACTCAGCAGTTTCCTCACTAATCTTTACAAGTTCTCCTTCTGCTGCTGTACGACGCATCCAGTAAAGCAACTTGCGGTCATCTTCTATACCGTCAATGATCTCTTTTAATTTCCTAGCACGATCAACCTCAGGCTTAATCTCATTACGGCGAGTTTCAAATTCTGCCATAAGGTTCTTAAGTTGATCATATTCTTCTTTTACTGTAACAAGCCTATCTGCGGCATTCATACGTTTTTTGCGGTATATTTCAGTACCGAACAGAGCTTCAAGGCGTTTTCTTCTTTCTGCTGGACGTTCCTGAATGGCTTCAGCCACTTCTCCTTGTCCGATAAATGCAAAACGGTCACCGTCAAGTTTCCAGAGCGTTTTCATCTCCTCAAGGTCTGACAACGTACTTTTTGTACCGTCAATCAATAGCGATGTGGCACCGTCAGGAGCGGTGATACGGCGCTTAACTATACTAGTACTGCCGACATCGCGAAACTGAAGTATTACTTCACCTTCTTTTGCTTTACTAAGACTTGCGGAGCCCTGGAAAAGGAGGTCGCTCTGTCTTGTTATACGAAGACGGGCAGCAGAACTGTCACCCAAAGCCCAACGAAGTGCATCAAGCAAGTTGCTCTTACCGCTTCCGTTAGGACCGACAATTGCGGTCAGCCCAGGAGGCAAAATTAAATCATGATAGCCTCCGAAAGATTTAAATCCTCTAAGCTGAAGTCGTCCTATATACACTTGTCCAGCCCTCCTTTTTTTGCAGCGATTTTACTCTGCACTCAACATTATCAGCAGTATCCTGCATTTCCAGCCTATATTTGCCCCATGAAAAATAGGGACAGCCGCGTAAAACAATTTTCTTTGAGAACTCTTCTTCCCATGCAGCAAGAACTGTATCTGCTATATAACGACCTATCGTAGGATAACATTCAACAAGCAGTGCCTCAGCATCTGAATTTCGGCATATCTTGCGTATGAAACGCTTAATATGCATAGCCATATTTTCTTCTCTTTCAACCAAGCCAAGCCCTGCACAGTGCGGGCAACCGCGCATCATTTCTGCACGCAGATCCGAACGTGCCCGTTTACGTGTAATCTCCATAAGACCAAGTTCAGTAACTCCGAATACCCTTGCCTTATATCTGTCGTTGCGTAATCGTGACTGCATTTCTGCAATAAGCCTGCGGTTATCTTCTTCGTTTGCCATATCTATAAAATCTATTATAACAATTCCGCCGACGGCCCTTAATCTCAACTGTCTGGCAATTTCACATGCTGCCTCAATATTTGTTTTAAAGACAGTATCACCAAGATTTTTTGACCCTGTATATTTTCCGGTATTAACATCAATAACCGTCAGTGCCTCTGTCTGGTCAATAACAAGAAATGCGCCTGAAGAAAGCCAAACTTTTCTCTTCTGCGCTTCAGCCAGCTGTGTTTCAATATTATAAGCATCAAAAATTAGAGTTCTGTTATCATAAAAATGTATATCTATGTCTTTTTCAGGCATAAACTGTGCGATCCACGCTTTAACATTATCGCATTCTTCTTTTGTATCAACAACGATTTCACTGATATCATCGTACACTTCATCACGAAGCACACGCTCTATGAGCCCCAAGTCTCTATGTATCAAACTCGGAGCTGTACTCTTATCCTCAGCCAACCGTATATTTTTCCACAAATCTTCAAGTTCCTTTATATCAGATTCAATTGCGCTATCATCCACTCCAACTGCAGCTGTGCGTATTATCATGCCGCAGTTTTCAGGCTTAAATTTTCTAACAATCCTGCGTAGACGATCACGTTCTGCCTCATCTTCAATACGTTTGGATATTCCGGTTTCATGACCGTTGGGGATAAACACCACATATCTTCCGGCAAGCGAAATTCTAGGGCTTACTCTGGCACCTTTCCCTTTGCGTGGATTTTTAACAATCTGCACAAGCATGTCCATTCCAACTTTAACTTCCGTGCTCTTGACATCAGCAAGGTACAAAAAAGCATTTTTACCGTCGCCCAAATTCAGAAAAGCTGCATGTATTCCTGGAAGCACGCTGTCAACTTTGGCTTTGTAAATCTCTCCCGTACGCTGAATATCAAACATACGTTCTATAAAAAAGTCATAAAGTTTACCATGGTTATCGAGAATCGCAATTCTTGATTCCTCAGGATCTATTAGATTGGCAATTATTTGTTTTGCACTGCTTTCACTCATTACTCGACTCCGCTTTAAACAAGAGGCAGCAACTGCTGACCGGCTTCATCCCATGTACCGACCTTTTCTCTTATAATATATAAATCAGACCAGCCGGAAATGACACCTGATTCCTTCAGAGTTCTAACAAACAAAGTTCCTCCACATTTGTTAAGTTCTCCTGCAATCAATGTAATTATACCGTCTGTTTTTTTTGCATACCATAACGGGGCAGTCTGTTCTACTGTATTTTTAAGAAGATTAAAGTCTTCTTCAGTAAGTTGTTTTGAAACACCTCGTATACGATACTGGGCAGCTGTTGTAAATTTAGCAAGGCTAGGTCCTCCGTCCTCAATTTCAACACATTTCAAAATGAGAAGCCCCTCTGGAAGTTGATCATTCCAAAGTTGTAAACTGTTGTCATGCCATTCTTCAAACCAGAATTCTGCAGGTTCCTCTCTGCCTTCTACGCTGATGGCAAGCGCAGGCCCAAGGCTAATACGCGGATGAGGCGAGAAGCCCTGCGTATATTCCGACAAAAGTCCCGCACGTCTCGCAGCACGAGAAAATATATTCGGAAGGTCCATATGATTTACAAATGTAAACCAGTCTTTTTTTTCAAAAACTATCCGTATTCTATGCATGACAGTTCACCATATCCGTTTTTCTCTGCCAGCCGCATCCGTTGCAGCCTTTGCGACAGTCTCTAGTAACAATGCCTTTATATGCGTTTTCACGTTCGCGCAACAGGTATTCCTTGGAAACTCCACAGTCAATATGATCCCACGGAAGTTTTTCATCAAGACTACGTGCCGCAACAAATTTATCAGCATCAATTTCAAGGTCTCTGAATACTTCTATCCAGCGCTCAAAATTAAAGTGTTCAGTCCAGCCATCAAAACGCTGTCCTCTGCGCCACACTTCTTCAACAGCAGTTGCAAGCACTGAATCTCCACGTGCGAAAACCCCCTCAAGATAGGTCTGCTTAGGTTCATGATATGCAAGTGTTATTTTTTTGCTACGAATCTGATGTTTTACCCAACTGCCTCGTTCAAAAAGTGATTCTCTGTCAAGTTGGGCTTCCCACTGAAACGGGGTATGTCCTTTGGGAACAAATCCTGCAAGTGAAACATTGATTTCGCCTTTGCGTTTGTGTTTATGCGCAATTGTAAGCGCCTGCCTACATATATCGAGTATTCCGAAAAGGTCTTCTTCTGTTTCTGTCGGAAGCCCCATCATAAAATACAACTTTACTCTATCCCAACCGTTTGCAAATGTCTGTTCAAGTGCCATTGCAATATCTTCTTCTGTTACACCTTTATTTATTACATTGCGAAGACGCTGAGTACCGGCTTCAGGAGCGAAGGTAAGCCCACTTTTGCGGACAGCCTGAAGTTCTGTAGCAAGTTTTACCGAAAACGCATCAACACGAAGACTGGGTAGACTGAGTTTTGTATGTGTTTCCTCGAGTTCAGGATTAATATTGGCAACAAATGAAGACAGACCACTCCAGTCACATGTTGCAAGGGAAAGCAAGCCAATCTCTTCCCATCCAGTATTTTTCAACAATGCTCTTGTCTGAGTAAGTATCGAATCAGACGAACGCTCTCTCACAGGCCTATCTATCATACCTGCCTGACAGAATCTGCAGCCTCTAGTGCATCCTCTGAATACCTGAACCGTAATGCGGTCATGCACGATACTCGTGTTTGGAACAATCATTTTTTTATTGAACCAGTTATCATCAATTTTCTCTGAAATTCTTCTGCAAACAGGTCGTTCCTGCGGAAACTGAGGTACATAAACACTTTCAAGCTTTGAAATTGCTTCAAGTTTTTCAGCCCTTCTCCTGCCTTTTAATTCGAATAACGTTCTGTACACTTCCGGATTTACAACCTCTCCGTCACCAATAACAAATGCGTCAAAGAAAGGAGCCACAGGCTCCGGTGTTAGCGCACAGGGACCTCCGGCAATTATAATAGGGTCATTATCTTTCCTGTCTTTTGCAAAATGCGGAATTTTGCCCAAGTCGAGTATTGTCAGCACGTTGGTATAGCAAAGTTCATATTGCAATGTAAATGCCAGTATGTCAAATTCTCTTATCGGACGTTTGCTTTCAAGTGCCCATAACTCTGTTCCAGATTTTCTAAGTATTTCTTCAAAATCAGGCCACGGCGCATATACACGCTCTGCATCAGCAAAAGGAATTTCTTTGGTAAGAGCGTACAGAATCTGAAAACCAAGATAGCTCATCCCAACTTCATATACATCAGGAAACGCATAACATACTCTAAGTAGGTTACCCTCTTTAACAGGTCCTGAACCATACTCGCAGCCAATATAGCGCGATGGTCTTTTGACGCTGGACAACAAGGCTCTGCGCTGATCGGCATAAAATTTTTCCGGCATAAAACAGCCTCCTTATGAAACATATGCTATCAAAAAAGTCAATATACTACCAAATCTTATTATACGACAGCCATATTATTTATATTTTAAAAACGTTCTTTTGATAGTGTAACTGACACACTCTGCACCAAAGCAAGTCCCATCAGGACAGCCACCAATGAACTGCCTCCATAACTGAATAACGGCAAGGGAAGACCTGTAACAGGTGCAAGTCCCATACACATTGCAATGCTCTCTGTCATCTGGAACCATATCCATGCTGTTATCGCACAACATAATAACCTAGCATCAGGTTCACGTGTATAAGAAGCAATTTCTATCATTTTCCATAGCAACACGGCAAATAGAACAAGGACGATTATGCATCCTATAAAGCCGAATTCTTCAGAAAAGACCCCAAAAATAAAATCTGTGTGAGGCTCTGGGAGAAAATGCAATTTTGACTGCGTACCATTTAAAAATCCTTTTCCAAAAAATCCGCCCGAGCCGACGGCTATACGCGACTGTATAACATTATAACCTGCCCCTTGCGGATCAACTGAAGGATCTATAAAAACAAGTATTCTAAGTTTCTGGTATGGTTTCAGCAAAAACCATCCTACGGGAAGCATCGCCACTCCAGAGCCAAGCATGCCCCAAAGCAGTTTTGACGGAGCTCCCGCGATAATAAGCAAAACAAAAAACATGACCGAATATACAAGAGCACTGCCAAGGTCAGGTTCCATTAAAATTGGGATGAGAAAAAGCATTAGCAGCCCAAAGATAAGCAACAATCCTCGCATATTATTCGGAGGTGTTATTGCACAGAATTTTGCAAGCAGAAGAGCAAAAGCTATTTTTCCTATTTCTGAAGGCTGAATTCTTATAAAACCAAGATTTAACCAGCTCTGTGCCCCCTTGGATGTGTGTCCTATCACAAGAACCAACAAAAAAATTATTATCGTCAGCACAGAAAGATAGACTGCAATTTGCAACATATTTTTATAGCCTGCTCTGATGATCAGATAATATAAGAGAAAACCAAACAAACCAAATATGATCTGACGGACGGCATATGACGACGTGTGTGTCACGACAGAATAACAGGAACTGTAAATAGCCAGGACCCCCAACAAGAAAAGTGCCACCGTAGCCCCTAGCATATAAACATTAAGACCTCTTCTAACATCCATTCTACTATTTTCAAATATTCTCATTATTGCCCACCATTTTTATTCTGAACATCAGCATCTTGCGTTTTGGATGTTTTTTCAGTACCAGTTTCCATAGTCTGTTGTTTTGCCATATTTTGTTTTCTATCATTATTTTTCATTTTAGTATCTTTGTTATTTTGATTTTTCGCAGCTTTAGCATTGACATTACTGCCTAAATCATGGTTACTGTTTATATTACTATTTCTTTTCCTGACATCGGTGCTTTGTCTGTTATTTGTATCTTCCGCCGTTGTAGACTGACTTTGAGTATTTAATTTCGGCTCATCTAGATCGGTGTCATTGAACATCAATTCACCCTTATGGTTAATAAGATAATTAAGCATTTTACCAACCATAGGTCCTGTAATTGCTCCACCGCCTTTTCCAGCTTCTGCAATAGCAACAACAACGTACCGTGGTTTATTGACAGGTGCATAACCTGCAAACCACGCATGGTCATCACCGTGTGAGTTTTGTGCCGTACCGGTCTTGCCTGCAACATTAACACCGTACTCCGAGGCAGCACGTCCGGTTCCTATGCTTCCAACTTCAACAAGTCCTTGTCTGAGGGTACGTATAATATCGGATGACAGGTTAATTTCATCATATTCTACAGGTAAAGCCAAATTAACTCTAGGTCTAAATAGTTTGCCACCATTTGCAATTGCGACATATACTCTAGCAACCTGCAACGGGGTCATAAGAAGATACCCCTGACCTATTGAGTAGTTTACGGTATCTCCTCCATACCAGTTTTCTTTAATTTTCTTTTTTTTCCATTTAGGGCCGGCAAGTGTCCCCGCACTTTCTGAAGGCAGGTCTATACCCGTCTTTTTGCCTACACCAAATTTCGAAGCTGTCGCAATAAGTTTGTCAATTCCCATATTCCAGGATGTATTGTAAAAAAATACGTCACAAGAGTCTCTTAATGCTTTCACAACGGTCTCACTGCCATGTCCGTCATGTTTCCAACAACGGAATTTTCTCTTTCCAAGTTCATAATATCCTGGACACGTAAAACTCGTACCGGTAGTAATTGTTCCGCTTGATAAACCTGCTGATGCTGTTACAACTTTAAACGTAGATGCCGGCGGATATGCTCCGGAAATTGCACGATTCATCATCGGCCGTTTATTATTGTCAAGCAGTTCAGCCCATTCCGCGCTAGTAATTCCCCATACAAGAGTGTTGGGATTATATGAAGGAGATGAAGCAATACAGACAACAGAACCGTCTCTGACATCAAGAGCAACAATGGCACCACGGAAATTTCCAAGTAGTTTTCTAGCGTATTTATGTGCGCCAAGATCAATACTGAGCTTAATGTCTCCTCCTTTAACAGATGGAGTATAGCTAATCTGTCGAAGCAACCGCCCTCTTGAATCAATTTCAATTACCTTTTCGCCAGGTATTCCACGCAATTGTTCTTCATAACACAACTCCACCCCAGTTTTACCGATTAGATCTCCACCTTGGTATTCAGGATGATTTTCCAGTTCTTCTTTTGTAATTTCAGCAATATACCCTACGGCGTGTGCAGCATCAGCACCTGCAGGATAACTTCTTTTCCATACAGGAGTCAGTGTAAGCAAATCACTGAAATTTTTATCCATAACCAGTTGTGATGCCTGTGCAAATGTCAAATTAGTTGCTATGGTAATAGCACGATACGGTGCAGAATATTGTTTCTGTACTTTTTCTTTAATTTCTTTTTCCGTACTCGGAATTCCACCACGTTTTAAAATCGATATGACCAGTTTGAGCTTATCAGGGTCACGCAAATCAATCGGATAACCGCTGATACTAAAGGTCCTTACATTGACAGCCAAATACTCTCCGTTAGCATCATATATTACACCACGGGGAGGTATTATACGTAGAATGCGAAGTCTGTTCTGCGAAGCAAGTTTCGCATATTCACTGCGTTGTATGATCTGGAAAAAGGCCAGACTTACGGCAAGAATTAAAAATGTAATGACAACTACAGTTCGCAGTATAAGGAACCTTTTTTCCAGTTCGGTTTTGTCATACTGTATATTAGACATGTCTGTGAATAGCCTTTTTGTAGACAAAAGACAGGAATAAAATAATTGCTATTCCCATAAGTTGCTGTATTATAAACAGTCGAATTGTAACCGCACTTGATACTGTCCACATCAACATATGGACAAAAGCTGAAATAAACTGGACTCCCAACATACATCCCGTAAGCGCTCTTTCGCTTCTTCCCTGTGCCGGGATAATATGCCATATCACAAAAACTGCAGAAAGAAGAACTCCGTTTAATCCTGCCGTCAAACCAATAATATTTGTCCAGCGCAAATCCCAGAACAAACCACCAATAAACCCTGTAATAATATACCAGAAAGGTGTATGTCTGTGTTCGCTTTCAGGCTTTAACCCTGCATATATAAGGGTAATTAAGAAAAAATCAGGAACTAGGAATACTCCCATAAAAATCACTTGAAAAATATCTTGTAATAACCAAATAAAAAGAGTAAGCATCGTTAATTTACTCCGTCAACATATACTTCTACGTCATAAAGTTGCGTCATATGAGCTCCAGACGAAACTTTAAGAGGAATATAACCTTCTTCGGCCGCTTCTTTTCCTACAATCATGCCTATCATTAATCCTGCCGGAATCTGATCTCCTACAAGAGAAGTCGATATTTTCATATTCTTTTTTACAGCGGTGTTATTCATAACATAAAGCATGCGTAATCTGCCTTTATTATCACCGCAAACCACACCGAGATCACGTGTTTCATCAATAACAGCAGCCATTAAGAATGATGAAGACGTAATCATTTCAAACCATGATGAATGTTTATCTACACGCGTGATTCTTCCAACAAGATAACCGTCTGAAACAACCGCAGCCCCGCTACGAATTTTGTCAGCACTACCTTTGTTAATTTTGGCTTCTCTCCACCAGTTGTCAGGATAGCGAAGAACAACTCTAGCAGAAACGAATGATGCCGTAATAGGCGGAACTTTAATTCCGGCTTTCTGCAAAAGAGCAGCTTGTTTTCTGTTCTGGAGCTGACACCGTGCAAGCTGTTGTCGAAGATTTTCTCTTTCAAACATTCGTGTACCGCTGTAATACACAAGGTCTCGTGCAGTCCTAAACGGATATTCTGGAATAAATAAAAGTTTATTGACACAGTCTATAGCATAGTAATGCAATGCAGTTGAACATGAAATCAGCAAATATACCAAAAGTGCCAAAAAGAATGACACTGCACCGCATATTATAATTTTTATATCTTCGTTTACTACGTTACGCATATCGAAATTACAATGATTTATGTTCTACAGTTATACCTTTCGTCTTGGGATTAACACGTGTTTCAAGATACCTGCCAAGACCTATTGCTACAGAATATAAGGGCTGTTCTGCAATATGCACAGGAACATTCAGCGCATCAGCCAACCGCATATCCAAGCCACGTAGCAAAGCACCACCGCCCGTAAGAACGATACCCTGATTTGCTATATCACGGACCAGTTCGGGAGGGGTTTGCTCAAGTGTTGAACGAATTGTATCTTCTATCTGTGTAATGGTAATATCAAGCGAGTCTCTTACGTCAACAGACGTAATCTTAGCCGCCTTAGGAAGCCCATCAAGCAGGTCACGACCTTTGACATCCATCCTAAGTTCCTGTTCCATGGGAAGCGCTGACCCTATAGCAATTTTAATTTCTTCAGCTGTACTGTTGCCGACAGCAAGTTTGTAATTCTGCCGCATCATTGATACAATCGCTTCATCCATAGCATTACCAGCAATTCTTATTGCCTGATTAATAACTATTCCGCCAAGCGACAAAACAGCGACTTCACAACTACCACCGCCAATATTAACTACCATACTGCCCTGAGGATCATTAATAGGAAGCCCTATCCCCATAGCAGCAGCAAGAGGTTCTTCCACAACACAGGCCTCCCTTGCACCTGCTGCCAATGTAACTTCAACTACAGCACGATTTTCGACTTCGGTAACACATGCAGGCACACAGACTGCAACTTTTGGGTGAGAGAACATACTGTTAGATTCTGTTGCCATACTCATAAAATGGCGGATAAGATATTCTGTCATTTCAAAATCAGCTATAACTCCGTTTGAAAGCGGTGATATAGTTGTAATACCCACAGGAGTTCTGCCTACCATGCTTTTTGCTTCACGACCGAACGCAATAATTTCGCGTAACCCTTTACGACCCACTTTGCGTACAGCAACAACAGAAGGTTCATCGAGCGCAACCCCCTTATCCTTAACATAAATAACGGTATTTATTGTTCCTATGTCAATTCCTATCTCACTATTAAATATTTTTTTGTTTAATCCAAACATTTTACCACCCTCATATCATATAGATCATATAGACTGCAAAGCATGGACTAGCTACAGTAATTGTTTCTTTAATAATATTATCTCATTTTATACCATTTTAGCATTAGGAAATTAATATTATTTCACCTCTTGCCGTAATAAAATGTCCTTTTAACTTGATTTCCAAAGTCTTCAACCCGTTACGAACACACTCAGTCAGTTCATTATCTTCGCCACTCGCCATTAATATGCCGTTCGGATGATTATGCATCATAACTACATTTTTTGCACCAACTTTAACAGCTTTGCGGTAAAGCAGTGTTACATCAATAAAGGCCCCGTTTATACCCCCATAAGAAATGGTAGTTTCTTCAAGAACTTTATCAGATTTATCTAAAAACAGAACATAAATCTCTTCTCTGTCAAAATGACGCATTTTATCGGCCTGAAACTTCAATATATCCTGCCAACTTTCTCTTTTCTCACCATTTTGAAGTCTGGCTATTCTCCGCCCAAGTTCCATAACGGCAGCAAGTGTAGTAGATTTTGCATCCTTAATACCAGTTTCGCTTTTTAATTCTGCTGCTGACATTCTGCACAAGCCCTGTAATCCACCGTTTTCTTTAAGCAGTTTACTGGACATTTCAAGAACATTAAGAGACTTCGTGCCTGTCCGCAGAAGAATAGCTATCAATTCTGCCGTTGTAAGTTTATCCGCACCGTATTTAAGCAATTTTTCACGCGGCATTTCTTCTTCAGTTATATTTGATGTTTTAAGACTGCTCATATTATTTAGGCCAGTAAGGATTAAATTTTCTTTCTTCACCAATTGTTGTAGATGGACCGTGCCCTGGGTATACTTTCAAATCATCTTTGAAATGCTCAAGTTTACGAAGTGAGTTAATAAGTGTCATTTCGTTGCCGTCGGGAAGGTCCGACCGACCAACGGAACGCGCAAAAAGAGTGTCTCCGCACAACAATAATTCATCATCTGTATCTTTAAGATAGTAACATACTCCGCCTGGAGTATGTCCAGGGGTATAGATAACCTCTATATCAATATTGCCCGCTGTCAGTCTATCTCCATCTTTCAACACTTTATCTGCCTGAGCAAAAGCAAAAGTTTTGCCAAAAACTACTGAAAGGTTCCTCCTAGGATCAGTAAGGCACTCTGCATCACCAACATGAATAGCCACACCATGTTTTGCAAGGTTTCGAACATCTTCCAGACCACCTATATGGTCCGAGTGTCCATGTGTCAGCAGAATATATTCAACTTCTATATCATTATCTCTGATAAAATCTGTCACACTGTTCGACTGTTCTCCTGGATCGACAATTATACCCTTTTTACTTTGGTCCCATATTATATAGCAATTAGTCCACAGTTCACCAAGTGGAAAACTTTGCAGTTTCATCTACAACACTCCTTACTGTCAAGTATTATTGTTACCGGCCCGTCATTGCAAAGGGAAACTTTCATTTCTGCTTGAAAAATACCGTTTTGAGTTTTGACACCTAGTATCTGTACATCTTTTATAAAACGTTCGTACATTTCTTTTGCAAATTCTGGTTTAGCTGCAAGATGCCACGAAGGCCTGCGTCCTTTTTTACAGTCTGCACATAGTGTAAATTGTGAAACAATGAGCATGCTGCCTCCTTTATCAATTAAGGAGCGGTTCATGACTCCATTTTCATCATCAAAAATTCTCAGATTACATATTTTATCGGCAAGCCACTGAATATCATTGTTTGTGTCATCTTCGAAAACACCCAGCAGGACCAAAAGCCCTTCGGATATTTTTCCTACTGTTTGCATGTTAACTTTTACATCAGCACAATTTACTCTTTGAAGAATCGCTTTCATATTATCCCCTTATAACCTCTATTACTCCACTTGTAGCATTAATTTTCCCAATTATTTCATATAGTTGTTCTACGTTTTTTACTTTTATTTCAAGTGTAATGCGCGCACGGGAATTATTTACTACATTTGCCTGGATGCTAATCGCAGAAGCTCCCATATTAGTAACACACTGTACAATATCTCCTACGATGTTTGACCTGTCAGCTGCTTCTATTCGCAACCTAGCAATATATAGTTTACTCCTTGTTCTCCCCCAGGAAACATTTATTATTTTATCCGCATCTTTGGCTGTGATATTTGCACAGTCCTTTCTGTGCACAGTTATACCACGTAACTGCGAAATATATCCGATTATAACATCCCCAAAAACAGGCCGGCAGCATTGCGCCAAAGAAACAAAAACACCATGTGCTCCATCAACGATAATTTCGGAATCAGATTCTTTATGCGAAAGCACCGATACAGGAATCCGTTCTTCCTCTTTAACTTTTGCTACATTACTCTTTACTCTGGCAAATATTCCACCAGGTGATACATTGCCACTTCCAACGGCAACATACAAATCCTCGATATTCAGCATTCCCATATCCCTAACAACCTGATTAAGTTTCGGAATAAGTCTTTCGAAAGGGACTTCCTCTGCGGAGTTTCTTCTGAGTACCTCTTTTTCAAGAAGTTCCCTGCCACGTTTGATTTTATCTTCACGTTCCTGTCTGTCTACCTGTCTAAACCATTGTCGGATTTTATTTCTTGTCCGCGCAGACTTGGCTAATTTAAGCCAGTCTCTAGATGGCTTAGCCGTAGGTGAGGTCATTATGCTTACAATATCACCGTTACACAGCGTATAATCCATAGGCACAATTCTGCCATTAATACGCGCACCTACACATTTATGCCCAACTTCTGTATGTATCGCATAAGCAAAATCTATAGGTGTTGACCCTGTGGGTACAGAAACGACTCTGCCTTTGGGTGAAAAAACAAAAACCTCGGCAGAAAGAACGTCAGTTTTAAGCGTATCAAGAAAGCTGCCATCATTAGCATCGTCACCAAGTTTAGCTTCTTCCAAGGCACGTCTTATCCACGTAAGCTGTTCGTCCATAACATCAGTCTTAATTCCGCCGCCTTCTTTGTAATTCCAGTGTGCAGCAATTCCATACTCAGCGTAATAATGCATTGCCCAGGTTCTTATCTGAATTTCAAGAGGTTCACCGTGAGGACCAACAACCGTAGTATGCAATGACTGATACATATTACGTTTCGGATTGGCAATATAATCGTCAAACTGACCAGGTATTGGCTTCCACATCGTATGAACTATACCAAGCACCTGATAACATTCAGCTACTGTCTTTACAATAACACGTAACGCAAGCAGATCATATAATTGCTCCATTGATATATTTTTACGCAACATTTTTTCATATATACTGTAAAAATGTTTCGGTCTTCCTTTAAGTGTGGCATTAACTTTTTCTTTTGTGAGCTTTTCTGAAAGAGTCTCAAGCGCGTTTGTAATAATTCGTTCCCTTTCAGGAAGCTTTTTGCGAACACGTTGTTTGATTTCTTCAAACATTTCAGGATCTAGAACTTTAAAGGAAAGATCTTCAAGTTCGCGTTTAATCTGATAAATACCCAGTCTGTGAGCAAGTGGAGCATAAATTTCAAGCGTTTCTCTAGCTATGACAAGTTGTTTTTCATGGCGATGCGCAGAAATAGTACGCATATTATGAAGTCTGTCTGCAAATTTTATAAGAACAACTCGAATATCTTTTGCCATAACAACAAACATTTTTCGAAGGTTTTCAGATTGATAATCCTCTGCTGATTTAAATGGTAGTTTGCCAAGTTTGGTAACACCGTCTACAAGAGTAAATACATTTTCACCGAAGTATTCTGTCAGCTCTTCTGCTGAAACAGGCGTATCTTCCAAAACATCATGAAGCAATGCGGCGACAATAGCATCACAGTCCATTGCAGTTCCGGACAGAATGAGAGCAACCGTAACAGGATGAAGCATATAGGGATCACCGGAATAGCGCATCTGCCTTCCGTGTGCGCCAGCGGCAAAAACGAAAGCCTCACCTACTTTTTGCATTTCGTCGGCAGTAAAGTGAAGGATAAGTCTATCCCATAATGCAATCCAACGCTTGTGGAATATCTCAGATTTTCGCTGATATTCTGGAGCTGCCAGCCAATATTTTTTTCTACAGGCCTTACTTTCTTCTTCGTTAGGAAAAGCACAGGAAACAGAGTTATTTCGTTGTCCTGTCATTATAGTAACATTTTCAATACCTACTACAGGTCTATCCTTTTCCATCTCAGTAATCTACAACTTTTTCAAGAATAAACTGCAGCGATGTAACATCTCTCCATGTATCAAGCCTAGGTTTGTAAATCCAACCCTCAAAGGGCTTCCTGTTATTCATGAGAGCTGTAACCGCATTAAAACCAAGCATTGTAGCATTGCCAAGCTCAATTTTAAGATGTTTCCCGTTTCTACCCAAAGGCTGCATTTCCATATAGCCTTTATATGGTGAGTAAAGCAATGGGGCGGAATTATCCATACCAAACGGACCGAGCTGCAATGCTTCGTTCCATATTGCCATATTGAGCTGTTCTGGATTCCAGCATAGCAATTCTTCTTTTTCTTCTGTAACAGTTACATTGGACAGTATTTCTTCCAGTTCGTTTCTTACTTCCAACCATTGATCCTGCAGCACACTAAAACCTGCTGCAAGCCGATGTCCACCCCATGTATTAAGTTTATCGCTTAGTTTTGCAAGTACGGCAACTGCATCTCCACCTGCAGGCATACGCAACGTACCACGCATAATATCTCCCACCTCAGCAACAAGTGCGACAGGGGTATTTCTTTCACTGCAAATTCTACTGGCCACACTACTCAATACACCAGCAGACCAGTTAGAATCAGACAACACATATTTATAACCATCATCTTCACCATCTGCAATCTGTTCTAAAATACTTGTAGAAAGTTCCCTTCTCTGGTGATTGAGCGCAATAATCTTATCAATTTTTTGTGGTAAATCTTGATTTGGGAAAAAAATATCCACAGCAAGGTCAGCAATTTCAAGTCTGCCTGTCGCATTGAGGCAAGGTATAATTTTCATAGCTAGATCTTCCGCACAAACTGTCCCTTGGTTAATCATAAGTTTTTCCATAAGCATGGAAAGACCTTGACGAGGAGTTTTGCGCATAATTTCCAAACCTTTTCTGACAAGGATACGGTTAAGCGGTGAGGCAAGGGAGACACAGTCCGCAATAGTAGCAAGTGCCACCAAATCAAGCATTGCATACAATTTTTCTTTTGATATTAATTCATTCTGCCATGCCCAGCACCATATAACACCGGCAGCACATAGTTTACGGGCTATAGAATCTCCCAACAGATGCGGATTTACCATTGTTTCGCAGCGCGCTATCCCATTTTCTGCAAGATGATGGTCAAGAACGACCACAGGAATTCCGGCAGAACGTATATGTTTAATCTCTTCTATGTTCTGTGTGCCGCAATCAACAATTATTACAAGGTCACACCTACGTCTTGCGATAATCTGGGCAATATCCATATGCACCCCGTACCCCTGCTTGAAACGATGAGGTATAAAATAGCGTACTTTGGCCCGCTTATGCAATACCATACTAACAGCTATAGTGGTAGCAGAAATCCCGTCAACATCATAATCACCATATACAATGACATTGGAATTTTCATTCAATCCACGAAAAATATCTGCTGCAACACTATTGGTCTCTCCAAGCTGAAGACTGCTTAGAAGTTGCTCCATATCTGGATTGAGCCACATATCGACAACTGAACGAAAAGTGTTGAGCGTAACTCCACGCATTTCAAGAAGAGCAGCCTGAAAAAGTGAGCAACCAAAACGTTCGGCTATTTCATTAGTATAGTCACTAGTATGGTGAATTTTGAAAAGCGTTTTAGAGCAACGACTTACCATGACAACTGCTCCATATTAACGGATTCATCAGAATTACCTTTATGTGAATCAACAGGACAAGCGCTCAAGTAACTACAGTCAGCCAGTTTGTCTGCAACATCTTTTTCACTAATACTTGAAACTGCCATAAGGGCTTTCTTTTTTTCCTCAGCTTCATGCAGCTGAAACTTCAGTTCTTTGATCTGCTGTTTGTATTTACGTTTTGTTCCAAAATCAGCAAACAAAGACAGAATAAACATAATGAATACACCTACATAGAAGATAAAAACTTCCCACGCTCCCTGCGGAAATTGCCATACACCCGATAAGAATTTTACAAACACAAGACTATTGTTCTGCATGGAGTATATAGCAGATACAAACATTGCGATGACTATTACCAACATCGTGCTTTTCATATATACCAACTCCGATTACTTTTTTATCATATATATGATACAACAAAAAACGGATAATAAATATACGAAAATAAAAAAGGAGAGGCAAGCCTCTCCTTTTTTACAGATTTTAATATTTCTTATGCTTTGGGTGAATGCAAATACCATTCTGCAACAATACCACCAGCCACATAAATTGAACTATATGTACCAAAGATGATACCGACAAGGAATGCGAATGCAAAGTTAGCGATAACTTCTCCGCCAAACAAAAGCATAGCTATAACAGGCAAAAGAGTTGTCAGTGCAGTGTTAATTGTTCTAGTAAGCGTTTCGTTGATTGATGTGTTGATGACATTAAGAACGCCATCATTTCTAACACTTTTCCAGTTTTCGCGGATACGGTCCATAACAACAATCGTGTCATTCAGCGAATAACCAACAATTGTAAGCACCGCTGCTATAAATGTTATGGAAATTTCTTTTCCTGTAAGGCTATAAATACCCAGCATGATCGTTGTGTCATGGAACAACGCAAGCACCGCTGCAACGCCGAAACGGAAACGGAAACGAAATGCCATATAAATAAGAATCCCGAGCAGAGCAATTGCAAGCGCTATAAACGCCTGTCGGCGAAGTTCTCCGCCTACTACAGGTCCAACTTTGTCAACTTGAAGAATTTGTGCTCCTTCAAAATCTGCTTTAAGCAGGTCGTTAACCTGTTTCTGCAAATTACCGCTTGACTCCTGAAGGCGAATTAGGAAATTGCCATTATCATATTTTTGTATTGTAGCCTGCCCCTGTCCTATCTTAGCAAGACTTGCACGAACATCGGCTACTTCAGCCGATTTGGCGAATTTAACTTGGAAAACAAGACCACCTGTAAAGTCAACACTGAGATTAAGACCTTTGGAGAAAAGCATGCCAAAAGAAAGAAATACGAAAAGAATGCTTATTCCAATCCAAAGTTTTCTGTATTTCATGAACGGGAAATTAAATTTAACATTGTCAAACATGATATCAGCCTCCTACTTCTTTATGCCTTTGTCTTTGGCTGAAAGCATAATACCGAGTATCGAACGTGTAACAACAACGTTACAGAAAACGGCCGCAACAGTACCAATGCCAAGTGTAACTGCAAAACCACGAATAGGACCTGTTCCACAATACCCAAGAATGAAGGCCGCAAGAATCGTGGTCACGTTAGAGTCAACAATAACGACAAGAGCTTTTCTAAAACCAGACTCAAGAGCTGCTAGATAAGTTTTGCCCATTTTGGCTTCTTCTTTCATTCTTTCGTAAATAAGAACATTACCATCAACTGCCATCCCTATTGTCAAAATGAGACCTGCAATACCAGGAAGGGTAAGCGTAGCATTGAAACCAATAAGACTTGCTATAACAATCATCATTGAAACAACAAGTGCAAGGTCTGCTGCCAAACCAAGCATACCATAGTAAATAAGCATAAAGAGTATAACAAGCCCAAGACCAATAAGACCAGATTTAATACCTTTGGCAATTGAGTCTGCGCCAAGAGTAGGACCTACCGAGCGGTTTTCGAGAACTTCAACATCTACAGGAAGCGCACCGGCACGGAGCATAATCGAAAGTCTGTTTGCTTCTTCAGTTGAAAATTTACCTGTAATCTGTGCCTGACCTCCAGTAATTCTCTGCTGAACCACAGGCGCTGATATAACAGTATCGTCAAGAACTATAGCAATCTGTTTGCCAATATTTACGGCTGTGGCTGAATCAAAAAGCTGTGCACCTTCGTTATTGAAGGTAATGGAAACGGCAGCTTTACCCAACTGGTCAAATGTCGTTTCTGCTTTTGTAAGTTGCTTCCCGCTTACGTAAAGTTTGCCGAGAAGATATCCTGTACCGTCAACGCTGTTAACGCTCTTAATGTCTTCCGCATCAGGCGTCTGCTCCTTCATTTTCTGCACATACTCATCGGCATTCTTTTTGGCTTCTTCATACATTTTGACAGCAGAGTCAAATGTTTCATCGCTTTCATAGTTCTTGCGGTCAGGTTTTGCAGGAACTGTAGGAGATGTACCAAGAACCTGTCTAAATTCAAGAACAGCTGTACGACCGATTAAATCAAGCGCTGCCTGAGGATCCGAAATACCTGGAAGGTCAAGCGCTACACGATTTGTGCCCTGTTTCTGAATAATCGGCTCTGCAACTCCATACTGGTCAACACGGCTGCGGAGAACAGCAATAAGAGTTTCCATACTTTCAGGTGTAACGGGAGTTGCTCCGTTATCCTTTGCCTGCAAGACGATGTGCGCACCGCCTCTAAGGTCGAGTCCCAGCTTAATATCGCTATGTTTAAAAGCAATTATACCGGCTGAGAGAGCAATTACAGCGACAACCAAAAGCAGCCGCCACTTGTCATTCTTTACCATGCTTATGCCTCCTGACAAATCAACGAAACGTACAAACGCGTTTCGTAAGTTCCATAATTATTCTGCTTTTTTTTCTTCTGCCACAACTGTTTCTGTTGTATCTGCAGTCTCAGTCTGTGTTTCAGCTTCTGCTTTGACTTTCTTGACACGTTTCATTTTTTTCGGACGAGCCTCAGTCTCTCCGGATTCCTTCTTCATGGCAACCGAACTTTTGAGAATGCGGACTTTTATCGACTGTCCTGCAGTTTCATCGCCCATATCGATAATATAACTGTCTTCAAGCACATCACATACTTTGCCGTAAAAACCACCGGCTGTAACAATTGTCGATCCTCTAGTAATACTTGCAATCATGTCAGTATGTGCTTTTTCGCGTTTTTTTTGCGGACGTATGATAAGAAAATAGAATATTGCGATAAAAATTGCAAACGGCAATACCATACCCATAATACCACTCTGTTGTCCTAGCATTATAAAATCCCCTTTCATTTATACGTTATACTGATTGCTGCCACACAATATAAAACCAACGGAAGAGATTTTAGCATAAATTGGCATTATGCGCCACCTTTTCCGTGAACAGTCCTTTGTATTACCATCAATTTTTAACATCGGCCTTTAAATAGAAAAACATTTTTTCAAGTGTTGCGAGAAAATCTACTCTGTAAAACAGTACTCCGTCAGGAACTGTTACTGCCGATGACGCAAAAGACAAAACTCCTTTAAGCGTTTTCGAAACTGCCGCAGTATCAATACAACTTTGGGCAACACTGTCAGGAACAGCAAGAATAAGGATTTCGATCTTTTTATCACGAATAACAGCTGCCATATCCAAGTCTGAATAACATGGAATACCGTATATTTCCTTACCTATTTTTTCAGGATCCACATCGAATAATGCTACTACTTCAATTTTATCACTGTAAAAATCCGAGTGTCCAATTAATGCTTTTCCCAAATGGCCCACACCAGCCACAGCAACTTTCCAAATCTTAGGTGTATCCAATATTTTAACTATATGACGGCACAAGACAGCAACATTATAGCCTATGCCGCGACGTCCGACTTCTCCGAAATATGACAAATCTTTGCGCACTTGACTTGCTTTGATACCAAGCACCTCAGCAATATGACATGAAGACACAACACGTTTACGATCTTTGGCAAACTGTGTCAATACCCGATGATAATGAACAAGACGCTCTACTGTTGGTTCACTGATTTTAACAGACATATGCTGCTACCAAGGCCTTTCTTCCGGTTCAACTCTGCGTTCAGACAATAGTTCATATGCCGTTGCACGACGACGCAGAATTTGTTCCTCTGCACAAATGACCTTAACCTTGAGTATCCTTTTAGGATATGCAATCTCGACGATATCGTTATCTTTGACTGTTGCAGCCGGCTTACATTGTTTTCCGTTAACACGCACAGCACCTATTTCAGTCATTTCCTGAGCAACCGTTCTGCGCTTTATCAACATAGACAGTTTCAGGAACTTATCAATTCTGATCATCTGCTTTACACTGCTCCTAACTTTGTGAAATTTTAACAAAGTTTCACAAAATAGTAAAGGTACATTATATAAAATATACTATATGGCTATACAACTCAGCTATGCTTATATATAATGGTGGTACAGTTGTAATTTACAAGGTTAGATTTTACTGCCCTTACGGAGGAAAGCTTGTTATGACAAAAAAGTTTGTGCTTATTATATTTTCCGTTCTGTTTTTGATTTCTGCCCTCTGTTGCGATGCTCCAGCAGATACAAAATTCAACTGGCAACAACTTGGGCGTTCAGACGATGTAATTCTTTACACTGACAACAATTCCGTCACTTTTAAAGACGGAACTATATGTTGTTTCTGTAAAGAGATTTTCAGAGGCAAATCCATAGAAACTGCGAAACAACTGCAAAAAAGCAAAGGCAGTCCCAAGGTTGCAGGAAGACTTTATGTAATTGAATTTACCCTAAACAGCAACAAATACGGTTATCAGTTACATGCATGGCTTGATAAAGATGATGCAGTATTCGGAGAGATATATGCAGACCCTCAAAAGGGCTTATTGAGTCCTGGAGAATTCAGCAACGGCACAGCAGAGGCAATGATATATAATCATTGTATAGAGATTCTTACAAAGCGCAATATTCTCAAGTAATATACTTTTTATATAAAAATGCGGCTTATGCCGCATTTTTATTTCAGTAGTTACACTTAGTTATTATTCTCCAAACAACTCTATTACAAGGAATTCCAAATCGTGCCAGCCATTTGAAGTTCCTGATTTTTCGCCAGCGTTAAGTCTGAGAATCCCTATGAGAAAACGGAAAAGTGCACGTGGACCAAAGCGTCGTGCTGCATTTTGAGCAAGTTTCCAAGCATAATCACGCGCTCCGAGAGCATTTTTGAAATTATTCGCAAGGCGCGGAAATGCTGCTCCGTAAAATGCCAGACGAAAACGGTTATGAAGTGCTGAGGTAAGCTTGATAATGTCTCCTGACTGTGCTGCCCTGCGCATTGCTGACAGACTTTTAAGTGCAGTCACACTCTCTCCGTTGCATATTCCGTCAAGAAGTCTTAGAAGATTTTTACTACCGTCATCAAGGCAGAAATTTTCAACATCTACAGCAGAAACAGGCTTTCCTTTTCTAAGAGCCGAAAGCGTAATAAGCTGTCCGCGAATTTCTTCAGGGTCTTCTACAAGTTCTACAATCAGTGCAGACGCATCTCGCGTAAGCTCTATATCCATATTACGTGCAAGATTCTCAACCCAGCGCTGCCGTTCATTCGGCCAGCGCGGGAATACAGCAGGTTTAAGCACAGTACATTTCTTAAGTATTGTTCCAGATATCAGTTTTTTCGGGTCATTTTCATATACAAGGATAATTACAACCGGCGAGTTTTTTTCAATCATGGGAGAAAACTGCTCCGGCAGCGCGCCCATGCTTTCTGCATCTTCTACTATAAGAAAACGGTTTTCATCAAAAAGTCCGCCAGACATATTGTCGGAGAGCAGCGGCTGCCACTCTCCGCCTTCAAGTCTAGCGGACATTGCGTATCCTCTTTGTTCCAGTTCCTTTGCGGTTTCCTCAAGAAGCCTCCGCTGTGAGGTGCCGGAGGCGACAACCAGCCGGAGTTCAGGCATTTTACCCTTTCACCACAACGTTCACAAGTCTTCCAGGAACTGCGATAACTTTGACGATTTCTTTGCCTTCAAGGCGTGCCTTCGTCTCAGGACGTGCCATAATTTCTTTTTCAAGTTCATCTTTTGAAAGTCCTGCCACAATCTTGAACTGTTCGCGGAGTTTTCCGTTAATCTGAAGAACTATCGTTACTTCGTCCTGCACAAGCGCTGTTTTGTCAACTTCAAACCAGTTTTCAGCTGACAGGAAGGAATCATTGCCAATGAGGTGCCAGAGTTCTTCCGTGATATGAGGTGCAAACGGGCAGAGGCATAACAGCAGCGTTTCAATGCCTTCACGCATTACAGCCTTATCCTGTTCTGTTTCGGCTTTGAATGCCACAAGCGCATTGGTAAGTTCCATAAGACGTGCAACTGCCGTGTTAAACTGGCGTTCGTCGCGAATGTCTTTTGTGACTCTGTCAAGCGTGCTGTGAATTGTGCGTTTCAGTTCACGCAGCGAGGGGATTTGGATATCTGAAATAGACACTCTCTCTTTGGAAGCGTTTTTCAGCATATCAAGATTGCTTTCAGCAAGTCTCCAAACACGGCTTAGGAATCGGAAGGTACCTTCCACGCCGCGTTCCGACCAGTCAAGGTCTTTTTCAGGCGGCGCCGCGAAAAGTATAAAAAGCCTTGCCGTGTCTGCACCGTATTTTTTGATGATTTCGTCAGGGTCAACAACGTTGCCGACTGATTTTGACATCTTCGTTCCGTCTTTAATAACCATTCCCTGCGTGAGAAGACGGTCAAACGGTTCGCGCATATCTTTCGGAAGCATTCCAAGGTCTGCAAGCACTTTCGTGAAGAAGCGCGCGTAGATAAGGTGCAGACATGCATGTTCAATACCGCCGATGTACTGGTCAACGGACATCCAGTATTTTTCGTCTTCTATATCAAACGCTTTGTCTTTGTCCCACGGTGAGGCATAACGAATGAAATACCATGAGGAATCATAGAAGGTGTCCATGGTATCGGTTTCGCGGCGAGCATGACCTCCGCAGCACGGGCAGGTTGTGTTAACCCAGTCTTCGCGCGTAACAAGCGGGTTACTGCCGTTTTTCGGAATTTCAACGTCAAGCGGAAGTTCAACAGGAAGTTGATTTTCAGGCACAGGAACTACGCCGCATTTGTCGCAATAAACAACAGGAATCGGTGTCCCCCAGTAACGCTGACGTGAGATAAGCCAGTCGCGCAAACGGAACTGTGTTTCGCGTTTGCCGATGCCTTTGTTTTCAATCCATTCGGCAAATTTCTTCTTGGCTTCTTCTGTTTCAAGTCCGTCAAATTCTCCTGAGTTGCAGGAAATTCCGTATGCGGGGACAGCTTCTTTCATCGTATCGCCATCAGGAATTTCTCCGTCTTTCGGGCGCACAACGGTAATTACAGGAATATCGTATTTTCTTGCAAAATCAAAGTCTCTTTGGTCGTGCGCGGGAACTCCCATAACCACGCCGGTACCGTAATCCGTGAGAACGTAGTCAGCAATCCATATCGGTGCTTTTTTACCGTTGAACGGGTTAACTGCGTAAAACCCTGTGAACATACCTTCCTTGTCAACACCAACTGCTTCACGGTCAATATTGCTCTTGTTGCTGATACGTTTTGCAAAGGCGCGGAGTTCTTCTCCTTTTTCGCCGCCAAGACGTTTTGCAAATTCTTCGACGAACGGATGTTCTGCCGCAAGCGCTACAAACGTAACACCGTAGATTGTGTCAATACGTGTAGTATAGGCTTCAAAATTAAGGTCTATATCAGCAATATCCATCGTAAAACGGACGCCTTCCGAACGGCCTATCCAATTTTTCTGCATTGTAAGAACACGTTCAGGCCAGCCTTTAAGGTCGTCAAGGCATCTCACAAGCTCATCAGCATAATCTGTAATTCTGATAAACCACTGATCGAGTCCCCGTTTGGTGACAGGATTTCCGCAGCGCCAGCATTTTCCGTTTTCGACCTGTTCGTTCGCAAGAACTGTGTTGCACGTATCGCACCAGTTAACCGGAGCATGCTTGCGGTAGACAAGTCCTTTTTCGTACATTTTGAGGAATATCTGCTGGTTCCATTTGTAATATTTCGGTTCGCAGGTCAGCACAAGACGACGCCAGTCATAACTGTAGCCCACAGCCTTGAGTTGGTCAATCATGTGCTCGATATTTGCCATTGTCCATTTCGACGGAGCAATTCCGTGTTTGATCGCCGCGTTTTCCGCAGGCATACCGAAAGAGTCAAAACCTATCGGGTGAATAACGTTATAACCGTGCATTTTAAGAAAACGGGCTATAATATCTCCTATTGAATAGTTGCGAAGATGTCCCATATGAAGCGCGCCGCTTGGGTACGGAAACATTTCAAGGCAGTAGAACTTCTTTTTCAACGGATCAGTTTCAACGTTGAAAATTCCCGCTTCTTCCCATTTCTGCTGCCATTTCTTTTCTATTGCGTTGAAATCGTAAGGCATGGTTTCTCTCCTCCGTTTAAATATAACAAATTATCGGTAAGTAATTATAAACTCTTCGCAACAGGCTATCAAGAGTGTATAATCAGTATTACGCTAAAAAGTTTTTATACTCGTAAAGAGTGTTGACCATGTCGGAACCAAACAAAGATGGAGGTGCACAGCAATATTTAATATCTTTGCGCGCTGATTTACCTGTTTCCGTACGCGCGATCCGTATAAACTTGTTGTTTTCCGGCAGACAGCCGCGCAGCAGTACGGGGTAAAATTCATCCAGGCAAAATTCAGTATCTCTAGCATAGTATAAAAACAGGGATAACAGAAACGACAATCAAAGAACTTATGCATTTCACAAAATAAAGGGGAGTTAATTATGAAAGCAAAAGGTAATTTTGCAGCACTGCTGCCAATTGGTATTTTTATTGTATTCTATCTCGGGCTAGGTTTTTTGTACGAATACGGGCTTAAACTTGAGTTGGGTTTCTACAAAATTCCTGTTGTAGTAGCTTTCCTTATCGCGCTTACTGTTGCATGCCTGCAGAACAAGGCTGTTTCGTTTGAAGAAAAACTTACTCTTATGGGCAAGGGTATCGGCGACAAAGATATCGTTACAATGATTTTAATCTTCCTTGCGGCAGGCGTTTTTGTAGGCGTTGTAGGAAGAAGCAGCGCTGAAAGCGTTGCCTATTTTGTTCTTTCTCTCATTCCGACACGCTTTGCGGTGGTAATTCTTTTCGCAGTTTCCTGCTTCATATCACTTTCAATGGGCACATCGTGCGGCACAATAGCTCTTATTACTCCTATTGCAGTTTCAATCGGAAAGGCCTCCGGCTTTGACATTCCTCTTTGCGTAGGCTCTGTTGTTGGAGGCGCAATGTTCGGCGATAACCTTTCCTTTATTTCGGATACCACAATAGCAGCGTGCAATGGACAAGGCTGCGGTATGAAAGACAAATTCCGCGAAAACTTCAAAATTGCCGTACCTGCAGCACTTGTCACGCTTGTATTCCTCTGCGTGCTTTCAGCTGATTACGACGTTTCAGGCTATATCCAGCATGACTACAACCTCATTCAGGTTATACCATATCTTCTCGTTCTTGCAGGCGGTATAATCGGTTTCAACGTTTTTGCGATACTGCTTTTGGGAATAACTATAGGTTCTGCCATTATGCTGATAACCGGAGCAATTCAACCGGTAGATTTGCTTTCAAATATGGGAACAGGCTGTGCAGGAATGTTTGAAACTGCCATGGTCGCCATTTTGGTTTCAGCAATAGGCGCGCTTGTCAAAGTTTACGGCGGATTTGATACTATGCTTAATTTAATCAGAAACATATTCAGAGGCAGAAAAGGCGGACAACTTGGTGTAGGAATTCTAGTCAGCGTTGTAGATATTGCAACTGCCAACAACACCGTCGCCATAGTTATGGCGAACCCGATTGCAAAAGAAATGGCAAATGAATACGGCATTTCCCCGAGAAAAACAGCGTCACTGCTTGATACCTTCTCCTGTGTAATACAAGGAGCGCTCCCGTACGGTGCACAAATACTTATCGCTGTGTCCGCGGCAGCAAGCCTTGGTTACAAAATTAGACCGATAAGCATTATTACAAACTTGCACTATCCGCTTTTCCTGCTTATCAGCTCACTTATCTTTATCTTCTTTATTAACGAAAAACACAACTAGCCGAAACACAACAGCTCCGGTCTCTCGGAGCTTTTTTATTACTGCAGTTTTTACTGATACATTCTGCAGTCCGCATGTTAAAATCAGACAGAAGGCATAATACCCAGAAAGGAAGAGCAGCATGTGTACAGCATTCATATATTCCAGTTCCAAAAAATGCTGCCATTCAAAGCATAAGGCATATACCTTTATAGAACTGCTTGCAGCTCTTGCTATCCTTCTGCTTCTGAGTTCCTATGCGCTTTGTACAATTGCCGAAAACAGGAATGCCGAGATGATTGTAAAACGTGAAAGCAGTGAACTTTCGACATGGCTCGGAGAGCATACGGCTTTTGCAGACTCCTCAGGTTCAACATTTACATTGAATATGATCAACTACGGCAACAATACTTCACGGCTGAGACTCACATGGGAAAGCGGACCGTACTATGCTCAAACCGAAGATTTTATACCTGACAAATGCCGCTTATCCTGTTCTTCCGCTTCAGAATCCATATACAGCGGTGAATGGCATACACTCACCCCTGCGGCAACATTCACGGTCTATCGTCTGGACGGTGCGCAAACTGTTTCCAAACAAGTTTCACTCTCCGGTCAGGGATATATAAATATTAAATAAATACGCACTAATAAAAAGGAGTTTACTTATGAAAAAAACTTTTACTTCCACACTGCTTATTCTGTTTTTTGCCGCACAGGCATACGCTGTTGTTGACACAAGTGAATTTGTACACAGAACAACCGCAAAAGAATTGGCAGATCTCGCACGTTCGATAAAACAGGACAGCAAATCACATGCCGCCGCAGGCGGAAACGGAAAAGGTGTAGATTTAAAACAAGCTGTAAATGCCGTCAACACACTGGTACAGAATAACGGCGATATTAAATCAGTTATAGGTGACGGTACACAAAGCACTGCAAGAACACAGGGAAATGCGGCTTTTGCTGTTAATGAACTGACAATTAAACTATATAAAGAAACTTCAGACGGCAATAAAAATCTGTTCCTCTCACCATACAGCATTTCAACAGCACTTGCTATGGTATATGCAGGAGCAAAAGGTGAAACAGCAAAAGAAATGGAACAAGCGCTCGGTTTCTCGCCTGCTGTTCATTCGTCAATGCACTCTCTTATCAGCAGGATTAACTCAATATCGCCCAAATCGGCTCAGTTGCACACCGCAAACGCAATATGGCCATCATCAGATAAAAACATTTTTGAAAGCTATAAAACACGTGTCTCGTCAGATTACTTTTCGGAAGTAACAACGCTAGACTACGCAAAAACCGAAGAAGCCAGACAAACAATCAACAAATGGGTTGAAAACAAAACTAACGGTAAAATCAAGGATATAGTTTCAAAAGGCTCGATTTCAAAAAACACTCCGCTCGCGATTACAAACGCAATATACTTCAAATCAGACTGGCAGTCAAAATTTGAAAGCCATTTGACAAAAAAAGCGAACTTTTACACTGCTAACGGCAAAACGACAAAAACAAATTTTATGAATCAGACAGGCTTTTTCAATTACGTTAAAAAAGACGGGATTGAACTGCTTGAACTGCCGTACAAAGACGAAAGGTTGTCAATGTACATTATACTTCCGCAGAGCGGACACTTTGCCTCGGCTGAAAAGACCCTCAGTACAGAGCAGATTGACAATCTCATTACGCAGACTGTAAGAACAAACATACATATAAGCCTTCCTAAATTCAAAATGGAAGGAAACTACAATCTCAATGATACATTGAAAACTTTAGGTGTCACGACAGCCTTTACAGACAACGCAAACTTCAGCGGCATGAATGGACTTCTTGATATCTCACTCGGTGTTGTGCTGCACAAGACCTTTATAGACGTGTATGAGGCAGGGACAGAAGCAGCGGCAGCAACCTATGTCGGCATGAAATCTATGGCACTTCCGCAAAGACCTCTTGAATTCAAAGCAGACAGACCCTTTATCTTCCTTATCCGCGATAATGCGACAGGCGTCAACCTATTTATCGGACGTTACATAAAACCATAAACTCGGCTGAATTTTAAAATTCAACAAAAAAGCAGCGCTTTGCGCTGCTTTTAATATTCTATTCCCTCTCTAGCGACAGTTCCGTTGTCGTATGGGTGCTTGCGCTTCACAATCTCGGAAACATAATCGGCAAGCCCAATAAGTTTCTCTGACGGATGTGTGCCTGTAATTACCACCTCATATTTATTCTTAACAGATGCAAGAAAACCAAGCAGCTCCGTCTCGTCAAGTATGCCGTGATTGACTGCCCGGAGCGCCTCATCAAGCACAAGCATACCATATCCGCCCTCTGCGCACCTTTCTTCCGCTTCAGCCAACAGCCTTGCATAATCAGCTCTGCGGAACTTCTTTTCTTCATCTGTCATACAAAAGGTAAATTTTTCTCTGCCGCTCCGGTGCAAAAAATCAACACCGGAAAGCTGAGAGAGACTTTTCAGTTCATTGCCCGAGTCATCTTTGAGAAACTGCACAAGCAATACTTTCATACCACAACCTGCCGCACGGACAATCAAGCCCATCGCCGCAGTAGTTTTTCCTTTACCGTTACCGCAGTAAACGTGAATCATTTACTATCGCCTTCACTCTGTCAGAGAGTTGCCTTCCTTTGAATATTGCTCAACCTGTTTTGCAACTTCTTTACACTGACGTATAACCATATTTCCGCCTGCGCAGCCTCCTTCACAACACATTACCTCCACAAGGTTGCAGCCGTCTGCTTCTCCCGTAATCGCAAAACGCCGCAGTTTTGCAAGGTTCTCTTTGTTCATACCGTTTATTCTGCATATGTTTACGGGGATATCTTCCGGCATGGCAGCCTGAACAGCTTCAGAAACACCGCCGGTGTTCGCAAAATTGCGCCCTTCACGGCTGCTTGAGAGCACAAATTCTGTTTCCTCACATTCCGCCGGATTTATTTCAAGCGCATCAAACAGTGCTTCAAGTTCACCAAAGTTTATAACAAAGTCAACAAAATCATCATAATAGTCTTCCGCCATTTTGGCAGCACACGGGCTCAAAAAAACTACGACAGCATCTTCAATATGCTGTTTGACATATTCGGCCGTATAGTGCATAGGAGTTTCAACCGAAGAAACATAAGGCGCAATTTCCGGCAGCTGCTTTGCGACAAGCTGTCTATAACCGGCGCAGCAGGAAGTTGTCATAAACTTATCACCGCGCGCCATACGTTCGCGGAACTCGTTTGCCTCAAGCCTTGCGGTAACATCTGCTCCCCAGGCTACTTCAAAAGCATCGTAAAAACCCGCCTTGATAAGCGCAGTCTTAAGCTGCTTTACATTAGTTTCCGCAAATTGTCCCGCGGCAGAAGGAGCAAGCAGAGCAACAACTTTTCTGCCATCTTTTATCGCCTTTAAAACCTCGAGCATACGGCTTATAAGACATACCGCGCTGAACGGGCAGGCAGGGATACAGCGGCCGCAGGCTATACATTTATCAGGGTCTATTGAAGCCCTACCTGTTTCATCTTTGCGTATCGCACCTAACGGACAGGCTTTTTCACAAGGCGCGCTCATTTTTACAATCGCGCTGTAAGGACACGCCTCAACACAGCGTTGGCATTTTTTGCATTTTGACTGGTCTATGACGGATTTTCTTTCCGCGTCAAAACTAATTGCCCCGAATTTACAGCTCTTAAAACACGCTTCGGCAGGGCAACCGTGGCAAAGATTTGTGACAAAAACTTCATTGCCGTGACATCCGTCGCACGCAGTCTGCAAAATCGTCAGCGCATTTTCAAATTCATTCCCTGCCTCATACGCCTCACGCGCATACCGGTCAAGCGGTATCGTTTCATCGTCCCACTCAATCGGCAGTCCCATCGCAGCAAGCAGCCTTTTTCTGGCTACAGCCCTGTCTTTGTACACACAACAACGGGTTGCTTCCGCGCTATTCTGCGGTCTTATCCTAAACGGTATAAGACGCACATTCTCGCAGAAATCATCGGAGAAAAAAGCTTTGATAAGCATGGACCAAATTTCTTTTTTCGGAATCAGCTGACGCATTTCAAATCCCCCCTTGTCTATTCGCCGCCGGAAAAATCCTCTGGCATAACCGAAACTGCTTCAATATTTTTCAATGCAGATGTAATTTTTCTATTCCTTACAGAAAGAGTTTCAAGCGCAGATGAAGCCTTATCAATATAGCCTGCAGTTTTCTCCACGACCTCGCCGTATTTTTCAAATTCCGTTTTTGCCTTGCCAAGCAAAACTTCAATTTCACCGGCTTTTTTTTGTATCTGCAGCGTCTGAAAACCAAGCCTTAGACTGTTAAGCAGCGCAGCAAAGGTAGTAGGCCCCGCCGGGATAATTTTTTTATCCAGCAGCTCATCGCGCAGTCCGTTTATGCTCATAATTTCGACAAACAACCCTTCAATCGGCACAAAAAGTATACCAAAATCGGTTGTGTAAGGTATCTCAATGTACTTATTTTTAATATCGTTTGCTTCCTTAAGCACCGTCTGACGGAGCGTCTTCCGCTCGCTCTCAACAGCAGCCGTATCATTTTGCTGGGCGGCTTCGATAATGCGGCTGTAAGCTTCAATAGGGCACTTCGAATCAACAGGCAGAAGCACCGGAGTATCATCAAAGCCCGGCATTTTAATCGCAAATTCCACGGGATCGGAAGACCGCGGACGTGTTGCAACATTTTCCTCATACTGATCGTGCGTAAGCAGCTGCTCGATAATCGCGCGAAGCTGCGTTTCTCCCCACACTCCGCGCGTTTTAACACCGACAAAAAGCTTGCGCAGGTCCTTAACATCGCCCGACAAACCACTGATTTCACCTACAGTTTTGTTGACATCTTCAAGCCGTTTATTCACCATGCCGAAACTGTCGGCAAAATTCTTCTGCAGCCGTTCGCCGACGGTCTTATTAACCTCGGCAAGTTTTTCATCATTTGTCTTTTGCAGCGCACCGAGCCTGTCATCTATATTTCTGCCGAGCCTGTCAATATTATTGCTCTGCTCCTCGCGGAAACGGTCTATATTTTCTGCCTGTTCACGCCTAAACAGCGCAATATCCTCCTTAAGATTTTCCTGCTGCGGTTTCTTTACCAACACAAGAACAAGCAAAACAAGCACTGCAGCAATCAATATGGTTATGAGTATTTCAAAAAATGTCATCGCATATCCTCCGTACATATCTTCTCTCCACTAAATTATACTTCAAAAACGTAAAAAAAATCCGCCTCATTTGAGACGGATTTTTTTTTACTTTCGTTTTTTGTTATGCATCAGACTTTTCAAGAATGGACTGCACTGCTTGAATGACAATTTTTATCGTTGTACCATTTTTCTCGTCAATCAAAACTGTGGCTGTTTCTTCGTCGCGTTCTTTGACAGTACCGATAATTCCACCAATTGTGGCGATAACGTCACCGGCACGCACCGAGTCATGCATTGCTCTGACCTTCTTGTTTTTTCTTTTACCAGGCAAAATTACCAGCAGATAAAAGAAAACAAGCAGACCGAGAACATATATAACCATAAACGAGCCCATACTTTTCATAATCCGTGCACCGTAAAAGACGCTTACGCGTTAAGATATTTTTCCGTAATGGCTACAAAGGCTGCTGAACCCATCCAAAGAACATCTTCGTCAACATCAAACTTGCTGTTGTGATGCGCGATATCCGTATGCTTTGCAGGGTTTGATGAGCTAAGGAACATAAACGCGCCTGGAACTCTTGCAAGATATTCCGCAAAATCTTCGCCCGCCATATTCGGCGCAGGGCGGCTTGTCTGCATATTGTCACCGAAAATTTCCTTAACGGCTTCGGCTGCGAATGCCGCGTTTTCAGGCGTGTTGATAACAGGAGCAGCGCCCCAGTCCATCAGGAACTCAATCGTACCGCCGAAAGCTTCGGCTGTTGATTTCGCAATCTGCTCAATGCGCGTTGCCATTTTCCGGCGTACTTCTTCTTTGAACGCGCGGGTTGTGCCTTCAAGCACGACTTCGTCGGGGATGACATTGTACTGGCTGCCGCCTGCGATTTTTCCGACTGTAACAACACACGGGTCACAGGCATTAAATTCACGCGCAATAATCGCTTCAAGTCCGAGAACAACGTGAGCCGCAATGTTAATCGGGTCAATACCTTTTTCAGGGGTTGAACCGTGGCAGGCTGAACCTTTAATTTTAATAACAAAGCGGTCAAACGATGCCATTACAGGGCCCGGGCAAACAATAAACGTTCCTGCCGGAATGTTCTTGTCAAGAATTGAGCCAATGTGCATGCCGTAAATTGCGTCAACACCGTCAATTCCGCCGTTTTCGACGACAATATTCGCGCCTTTTGATATTTCTTCCGCTGTCTGGAACAAAAATCTCACTTCGCCGCAGAGCTCATCTTTGTGAGCCGCAAGAACCTTGGCAGCTCCAAGAAGCATTGAAGCATGCGTATCATGTCCGCAGGCATGCATGCATCCGGGATGTGTTGACGCAAATTCCAAGCCTGTTTCTTCCGTAATCGGAAGCGCGTCCATATCAGCGCGCAAAGCTACCGTTTTACCGGGCTTGCCGCCTTTAAGAGTCGCGATTATGCTGCTGTCTTTTTCTGAAAGTTTGTAAGGAATACCGTATTCATCAAGCTTCGCCGTGACATAGTCGCGGGTTTTAGGAAGATTAAGGCCGAGCTCAGGGATTTTATGCAGATCTCTGCGCATTGAAACGATATAGTCCTGCAAATCTTTGCATTCATTCCACATCATAATAGTCGCCTCCGTTATGCAGCTTTCTTCTTATCTGCCATATACATCATACGCGCGATTGCAACCGTTCCGAAAACTGAAAGAACGATAACGATCCACGCCTGCATACCGCCTATCATTTTGCACGCAACAGGAATTGCAAGCGAGCAAAGCGCGAGCTTCGGCTGTTTAAGACCAAAATTACCGAGTGTAGCGCCGAAAATTGCGGCTGATGCATAAACCTTAAGACCAAGGCTGATTGAATCCGGCAAAATTGCAACTACCGCGGCTCCGCAAATAGCGGCTGCCGTGGTTGCTATAAGGTTTGTGATAATTGAACCGCAAATTGCCATTGTGGAAACGATTTCAGCCTGAATCGTGCCGGCTTCGCTCTTTGTAACGTCAAGCGCAAGTGCCGCGCAGGGAACACGCATGTTGCCTATGTTTCCTGAAAGGAAACTGAGGTAGGTTCCTGCCATACCGAGTGAGGCATAGTAAGAAATCGGTTCAACAATATAGAACGCGCCGAAAAGAAGCGCTGTCTGCAGCCAGGCTTCAAGCACATAGCTGATGTTCGGCCAGCAGTTGTATTTCATGCAGAGGTAAAGCACCGGAAGGAACGCTGTTGCCGCTGCAAGCAGGTTCGTCGGAGCTCCTATTTTGATACAGTCTTTTTTCCAGGTTGAGAGATTATATTCGTTTGCCATGGTAATTCTCTCCTTTCTATGCGAACATGAGCGCAAGCGCGATGCCGATAATCATTGCTATACCGAGTGAATATTCAGCAAGTTTGGGGCATTTCGGTACAAAAACACGGCCGATAATCATCATGCTTACAGCGCCGCCGAGAGCTGCCCAGGTGCCGCCAATATTGATGCCGCGCGTTTTTGTGATGATATTGTTTGCGTTCAGATAGGCAAAGATACCGATTGAGCAAGCCGCGGACATAGCCGCGAGCCAGCTTGTGTCTCCGCCTGAAAGTTTATCGCGCAGTTTTTCAAGACCGGGGGTGAAAAGTCCTGTGAAAACAAGCCAGCCTGCACCGTTCAGCGCCATGCCGAACCATGCAACGGCAAGCATCCAAAGTTCGTTGAATCTGGGGTCTGCGAGATTTTCCATACCGCATGCTTGAGCGCCGCAGGTTGCAGCCGCAAGCTCGGTAGGAGCAGCTCCTATGATTGAAAGGCGAAGCCATGCCATCGGACCGCCAATAGCAGCCATCAAGCCAACCATGACGATGAAAACTCCGAGAGCAGGTCCTATTGCAGAAATCAAGCCAATTCTGAATGCCTGTTTCGGAATTTCAGGGTTGACGTTGCATTCTCTTGTGGCTATGTTAGCTTCTCTGATGTAGAAATACGCCTGCAGCGCCGAAATGATAACAGTAACACTGGCAAGCACCCAAAAAATGGGTAAATTAGAAACTGTTGTGAAATCCATATACATCTTCCTCCTTTTGAGTTATGCAGCGACATTGAATGCCTGTGGTCAGTTGTCTGTTTTCCACACTCCCCCTTTAACCAAAACTAGCTCCCGTTTTATACGGGAGTTCTGAAAAACAAGGCAACTAACAACCTTACTTATGGTTGCTCTGTCCTTCTGCCTGAGAGACTCGGCTGCGCCTTGCACCTTCGGCACCCGCTCTGACGCGGAATTCTCCAGAGTTCCCATGTCCCCAGTTTCCGTATGATTTTAAAGATATCGGTGGAGACATTTATAATTCTAACAATCTGATAATATCATATCGCAACGCTTTTGACAATACAGTATATTCAAAACAATATTTCGATACTTTAATGCTGTACTCTCATTTTCAAATGATGCCATAACCTTCATCTCCTTTCTGATATTTTAAGAGGCGTGACAAATTTCTCATGCCCTCCTATATATAATGTTCAGACGATACGGTAAATGGAACACCCCAAATTAGAACAGGTATGACGGAAATTCGTCAACAGCGGTTAAACACTGTCACAGACTGACTCTATGACACTTTGTGAATTTTTTACAATCGCAGATTTTGAAAATGAATTGAAAAGTAAATAAAAAACAAATGCAAAAATCGGGGGGGTGTTCCAAATACCAAAAGTTATGAACATTATATATAGGAGGGTGAAGAAATCGCACAGCGTTTTTTCTCTTCTCCAAGATTTAGCTCTGTCCCGTCGGGTTAGCTTACGGAAGGCTTTTTCCACCGGTCGGACATCCGTGTGTTAAATCTTCTTACTTTAATCGCATCGACGTCATGCGTTCATGATGCTGACAAGCCCGCTGCCAACAAGCTATGAACGGGAAAAC
>JAZUIB010000017.1:0-8580 GCA_045642025.1 Synergistaceae bacterium | reverse complement strand
TAGTCGCAAAGCCGGATATATTCCGGCTTTTTATGTGATGCAAATGAACGAACAAAACGATTTCACAAAAGGCGCAGTATTCAAAAAAATGACCGGTTTTGCAATTCCGGTATTTTTTTCGATGCTGCTTATGAATTTGTACGGCGTCATCGACATGCTCATCGTTGGGCATTTCGGCAGCAAGGCTGACGTTTCGGCTGTTTCAACAGGAGCTTGGATAATCTGGACTGTAATGTCGCTGACAATGGGTATTGCCTCCGGCATAACAACCATTGTCGGACAGCGGATAGGTGAAAAGAATTACAATTTGGCAGCCTCCACTGTCTTCTCCTCCGCAAAATTTTTCCTCTGTTTCGCGCTTGTCGTCACCCTGCTTATGGAACTGATTGCAGAGCCTGCGGTAAGACTCATGCAGACACCGCCTGAAGCCTTTGAAGGCGCGCTGCGTTACAGCAGAATATGTTCCGCAGGACTTGTTTTCACCACTGCTTTCTGCGTACTCGGCGCTGTTTTCAGAGGACTTGGCGATTCAAAAACACCGCTTCTGACAATCTCTATAGCAACCTTTACAAACATTGCGGGAGACCTTCTGCTTGCGGGATATTTTAAAATGCCTGTCGCAGGAACGGCAATAGCTACTGTCTTTGCACAGGCAGTCAGCGTTTTGCTCACGCTCATCACCGTTTTCAAAAGAAAAAGCCCGTTTGAATATGCCAAAAGCGCTCTCAAATACAGCTCAAACGCGGTTAATTCCATGCTGCGCGTAGGAATACCGATAGCGCTGCAGGATTTTCTGGTAACGCTTTCTTTCCTGGCTGTAACGGCAATCGTCAACAGACTCGGAGTAACTTTTTCCGCTGCCGCCGGAGTTGCCGAACGAATTTGCGGAATGATTATGCTTGTTCCGATCACCTTTGCTCAGACTGTGGCAAGTTTCACCGCTCAAAACGCGGGCGCAGGCAAGCACGAGCGGGCAAGACAAGCACTTTTGTACGGGATATTAGTTTCTTTCGCTGCCGGAATATTTTTCGCTTGGATTTCCTACTTTCACGGCGATTTGCTTGCCTCTCTGTTCGCGAAAGGCAAAACTGACGTAATCAGTTCAGCGGCAGATTATCTGAAAGCGTATGCGATAGACTGCCTATTCGTTTCATTTATGTTCTGCTTTGAGGGATACTTCTCCGGCTACGGGAAGACTCGTTTTGTAATGTGGCAGGGCATAATAGGCGCGTTCTGCGTGCGAATTCCTTTTTCATGGTTTATGAGCCGATCACAGCCGATATCATTGTTCAAAATCGCGCTTGCGACACCTGCCTCAACACTCCTCCAGCTTTTGCTTTTCGCAGGCTGCTATTTCCGGTTCACAAAAAAAACAAAACAACCGAAAATAATCCGGTCATTTTAATCTGCATTATTCTGCTGCGGCATTTACAGTTTCAGTTCGCCGCTTTTTCGTTTGCTGTCAAAATCTTTGATCATTTTGCGGAGTTCTTTTGTAAGAAGCAGCAGCCCTATAAGGTTGGGAATTACCATAAGTCCGTTCATTGTATCGGACAAATCCCAAATATTCGCCAGCATTTCAGTTCCGCCCCAGCCGCCTACAAAGAGCAGAATAAGAAACGCCGATTTGTAAATGCCGGTGCTTTTATGCCCGAAGATGTAAGTCAGCGCTGTTTCGCCGTACCAGTACCAGCCGAGAATGGTTGAGAGCGCAAAAAGAGCAAGCCCGAGGGTCAAAATTACCGTACCTGCGTTGCCAAGTGTTCCGCTGAATGCCGCAAGTGTAAGCTGTGCGCCGGTAAGTTCAGGCTGCGCGGAGAGAACACCGCTTGTAAGAATTGCAAGCACAGTGAGCGAGCATATTACTATTGTGTCAACAAACACTTCAAAAATTCCGTAAAGTCCCTGTATGCACGGATGCTCAACCATAGCAGTACAGTGAACCATTGGGGCGCTTCCGAGACCTGCTTCGTTTGAAAACACGCCGCGCGATAAGCCTTTAGTAATTGCTGTTTTAACCGCCCAACCTCCGAGAGCGCCTGGAATTGCCATAGGATTGCCGAACGCGCCCTGCAGAGCTATTGACACTGCATATGGGATATTGTGTACGTTGTTAAGAACAACGGCGCTCGCACAAACGATATAGAGAATTGACATAAACGGGACAAGGTAGGTAGTAACCGCAGCGATTCTTGTTAAGCCGCCGCAAATTACCAGCCCCGTCAGAAATGCCAAAATTGCTGCGGTGTATGCGTGCGGAACGTGAAATGCCATATAAAAACCTTCAGCAGTTGAGTTTGCCTGCACCATATTGCCTGTTCCGAATGTGGCAAGGAGCGCGAACCATGCGAACAGCAGAGCAAGCCGGCGCATACCAAGTGCTTTTTCAAGTATGTACATTGTGCCGCCGCGGATTTCACTCTTTTCATTTTTCTCACGGTAACACACTGCAAGCGACACTTCACAAAATTTCGTTGTCATGCCGAACAACGCGGAAATAAGCATCCACACAAGAGCCCCAGGGCCTCCTATATGCAAAGCAGTTGCAACTCCCGCTATGTTTCCTGTGCCTACAGTCGCCGCTAAAGCGGTGGACATTGCCGCGAAGGAAGATATCGTTCCTTCCTGTTCGCTTTTGTGGAAAATTTTGCCGAATACCTCCCTGAATGTAGCTGAAAAATATCTTATCTGCGGAAATCCGAGAATAACGGTAAGCCATATACCTGTACCAAGCAAAAGCACAATCATCCACGGCCCCCACACAATAGCGTTGATTTTGCCGTTAAACTGCCAAATGTATTCCATATCAACCCTCCCGTCAGCTTGCAACATTTAACAAATGAGGTGAGATTGTACCAATTTATTTAATCTTTGTACATACAACAGAAAAATTTTACATCATTTCAATTTTCAGACGTTCGTCTTTTTTCCATCTGCTCAATAGCCGCGCGTATTCCGTGCCCTCCGCGTCCCTTAGCGAATGAACAAAGCAAAGCTGCCCTTCGCACGGAATATTTTCCGTAAGGCACTCAATTTTCATGCGCGGCACAGGCTTGAAATACTGCGCTTCCGCAAAAACCGGCGCGTATTTTTCAGGCACGTCGAAAGGCACGCTTTCCAGCGCCCAGCTGAAATAAACAGTGTGGTTGGTGTGGTCGTTAACGTCCAAATCCTGCCATCGCACCTGCCACGAAAATTTGAAATCAGTTTTTTGAAGTTCTGGAATTTTAACTTCTTCAGGATATTCATCAGAGATTTTCGCAAGGAAATTTTCCATGCCTTCGACCTTGTCCAGCCTCAGCGGACGCTTTCTTTCAAGGTCAATCAGCACCCACCACGTTTTGGCTGTGCCAAGCAGAGTTCCTTCCGCGTTTCTGACCTCAAACGTGCGGAGAGAAAACAGATTGCGGTAAATTTCAGCGTACGTCCTCACGCGCATTATCTTGTCTTCCCTGCACGGATACTGCCTAAAATCAAGCCGGTAATTTCTCAGCACCCACGTCATTCCGCGGCTTATCGTCTGAAACACGGCAAAGTTATACTTTGCCGCGTCAATTTCTGCCATCTCCTGAAAAAGTTCCAACAGATATTTATGCTTAACTCTGCCACAAGGGTCTGTGGCAGCAAGTGAAAATTCAAATTCCTGCTCAGTCATTTTTTGTCCAAAAAGCGGAGTCACAGAGAAATGACTCCGCTTAATCTCTTTTTGTATTTAGGCTTTTTCAACCGCCTCGGTCACCTGTGCAAGGGCTTCTTTTGCATCTCCCGGCAATGCATCCACTCCGCCTTTTTCGACATCGCGTGAATTGACAAAGTTAACTCTGTCTTCCATGCGTTTAAGGAAAAGTTCTTTGTACGCTGAATCTGAAAAATCAGGGATAAAACCGTCAATTTTGAGAATTTCAATTCCCGGAATATTTCCGAACGGTACAAATTCTGCTTTGTTCTCAACTATCTTTTCAAGAATCTCTATCGTCATTTCCTTCGGGATTTTCCTGTCAAGGAAGAATCCTGTGTTGAGAATGTAGCAGGCCACACCATCTTCGAAAAGCTGACGGAAACGTTCGTAATCCATTGAGAGTGGGTACGTTCTGAACGGGTTGGCATAACATTCTATAACCAAAGCGTCAGGGTCAACGCCGGGAGCTAAGTGTTCTGCCGACGTACGTTTTGTGGCAAGTGTTGCCCCCATAACTGATGCAAGAGATGAGCCGTTAATTTTAAGTACAGGCGGAAGCGATGAATCTTTCATAAGCCAGCAGACCGCGTTAATTGGCTCGTCTATTCTGTCTATTCTGTTCGGCGACCAGTAACGTGATTTTATTGCTCTGCCGTTCCCGTTGCGTATGTCTTCGCTGACCGCGATAAGTCTTCCATCCTTGTCTTTCGTTACACCAAGGTTTTGCAGTGAAAGCAAATATTTGTTGTCGGGGCATCCAATCGGATAGTCCGCCATTTTGTCAAAATAGGCAGGCTCCAGCGCAATTGCGTATTTTTCCTTGACGTTGATAACAACGGCGTCGTCGTGAAGCACGGTCACATCATATTTACCGTCATGTTTTGCATGTGTAAGCGTTGATTTTCCGCTGCCTGAAAGACCAAAAACAGCAAGCACAAATTTTTTATCTGAACCGTCTTTTAATTTATAACGTTTCATACCCCCGTGACACGCTGCGTAGCCGTTTCTTGCGCCTATTCCCCATGCAAGCGTGAGCGTTCCTTTTTTGAATTCACCGAAATAGCGCATGCCGAGAATTGCGGCACAGTTCTGTTCAGGCGAGAAAAATGCCAGTCCGAGCGGGAAATCAGGATGTGACCAGTATGGGTCGCCGTAAACAAAAATATCTCCATCGTTCGGAAGAGGACGTGAATTTGCGTAGCGTTTTTCGTATTCTTCGTTTGCATACTGGAAATTAAGCATCCAGTTGTAAAGGTTGTTTTCGTGACCTTCAGGAAGCATTATGTGAGCACGCGTCATAAAATCTTCGTCAAGACCGATTATCGCGTCTGCCGTGTAGAATTTTCTGTCGCGTGCGTTGTGGATTGCTTCGCGGAGTACCGTGCAGATTTTTTTGACATCTACATCAGGCCAGCCAACTATTCTGCGCGCTGCGGCCGTACGTCCGAAAACTGCGCCGTCATTAAAAAGAAGAACGTTGGCATCTTTAGGAAGACCAATTTCAGCATTGTGGCAGACAGGCATACCTGTTAACTCAACAGTACCTGCACTGTTTTTTGCAAGTTCATACGCTTCTGCGACATTATTTACGCGGATAACATTGTTTCCGTAAAACGCAGATTCTACTGTTGTTCTAACAGGAAGTGTGTGCAGTTTCTTAAATTCATCGAGATTGGTAAAACAACCTATTGTTGACATAACATCACGTCCATTCTTTAAAAATTCTATAACCGTTGTATTATAACGCAACTATACATAAATGGCGATAAAAATATCTTACATACCTACCGAAAATAAAAAACAACCCTGAACACTGTACTGGATTGTTTTAACATTTCCTTTAGAGACTGATCACAAAAATAAACTTAACTTTAATATATCTTTATTGTTAGTTTTTTCAGATAATTAACAACAACTCACTATGACATATAAAGACAAAACAAGCTGCCAACGAACATAATTGCACCAAATATATCTAACACACGGACAAGCATTCTGTCTGTCACGGTTATTACCCCCTCCGTTAAAGTGAACTTACTATACCACTACAGTTTTGTTTTGTAAACCTTTTTATGTAAAGTTTTCATGAAATATATACGAAATTACAACAAATCGCTGCAATTCAGCACAATTTATGACAAGACGAATAAAAACCTCCGCAAATTGCGGAGGTTTTGCATTATATTTTCAGCAGTTATCTTGTCAAATCAAGACCCGATGCTTTTTCTTTGAGCATTTTCACACAAAGTTCCGCGATTGCCGCGCCTGCTTCGATAGGATTTGTACCTTTTTTGTGAATGTTTGAAACAACCGTGCGCTTCGCTTCTGGAATCCCCGGATAGCCTTTATAAACCATATATGCGCTCATAGATTCACCGCTTGCAAGTCCAGGGCGTTCTCCCAAAAGAACTACCGTTACTTCAGCGCCAAGTGCCTGCGCGATTACATCTTCCGCTCCTACACGTCCATATTTTACATAGAACGGTGTACCGGCAGAAATATTATGCATTTTGAGCCCCTGCATAATTGCAGGGAGAATATCTTCGGCGTTTGCCACAATTGACGAGCTTGAAAGTCCGTCCGACACATAAACCTGCACCTGCGGATTTACCTTGCAGTCGGCTTTAATCGCGGCAAGCGTTTCCTCATCAAATTCTCTGCCTAGATCAGGACGGGTGAGAAAATCGTCCTTTGATTTGCATTTTGTACTGTACTGTTTCAACCCGAGTTTGTTCAGATAATCTTCGGGAACGTCCTGAAAAACCGCATCCATCGCCGTTGCATGATCAGCGCGGAAACGCAGATATGTGTTTGTACAGAGACGTGGACCAGCGCGCCATACACCGAGACGCGCGTCTGTTTTTGAGCGTATCTCCAGATATTCTCTCGGCTCTGCCGGATTAGGAATATCGATGCGTTTTCGATAGTCAACCGCGGAAAGATCCGGAACTTCGCCGTCACAGACGACCGGCTTTGACGCTGTAATCTGTTGCTGTGCAGCGCCATGTTTTTTGGATAAAACCTCTGTTGTGATTTCCTTTATAAGTTTTGCGAGTTCTTCGTTATTCATCTCAAGCACCGCCTATTTGAGGAATATTGAGGCATCGCCTGCCATTTCAGTAAGCTTGCCCTGATCGTCCATAATACCCTTTTTGATCGCCCATTTGTGGAACTCAGGCGCAGGTTTTCTTCCCGAAAGTTCGCGAAGCGTTGCATCATCGTGGAAACTTGTGTCCTGATACGCAAGCATAACATCGTCACCGACCGGAACTCCCATATAATAATTCGCTCCTGCAGCGTTCAGCAGCGTTGTCGCTATTTCCTGGTCATCCTGCGTAATTGAGGTATGGTTTGTGTAACAGGGTGCCATTCCCATAGGCAGCCCCATAAGTTTGCCCATGAAGTGGTCTTCAAGATTGGCACGTATCATTTCCTTGCCGTCGTAAATTGTTTCAGGACCGATAAACCCTGAAACATTATTAACCATAAACGGGTTGAAACCTCTTGCAAAACCGTAGGTTCGTGCTTCAAGCGTCATTTCATCAACGCCTTCGTCTGCATTGATTGACACTTCAGACCCCTGACCTGTTTCAAAATAAAGCAAGTTAGGACCTGTTCCAAGACAACTCTGACGCGCCAGCGCATAAGCTTCCTCAAGCAAAGCCTTGTTGACGCCGAAATTGTCACAGGCAGCACCCGTTCCGGCTATCGACTGGAAAAACATTGAAAGAGGAACACCCTGACGCACCGATTCCATCTGTGTCGTAATATGAGAAAGCACCGTAATCTGCGTCGGAATTTCATTTTTCATCATAAAATCATAAAGAGCCTCAGCAATGCGGCGCGTTGAATTTACATTATCTTCGACGGGGTTAATGCCGAGACAGGCATCGCCTGAGCCGTAAGAAATACCCTCCATAATGCCAAGAAGTATCGTTTGCGGGTCATCTGTGACAGAATTTGTCTGGCAGCGGTATGAAAGAGTGCCGGGAATACCGATTGTAGTGTTGCAGGTGGTAGGATGGACAATTTTCTTCGCGCCGTAAACGAGATCCATCGCGCTCATAATTTTGGCAACTGCCGCAGCCACTTCACCGTTAATCGCCCATGTATTTCTGCGAAGGTCATCGGAAGTTGTCTTGTGGTCGAGAATCCATTCACGCAGTTCGCCGATGGTCATATTCTTCTTTGCTTCGTATGCGCGGCGGTTAATTGCGTCATTGTTGACGCGCGTAACCTCGTCCTTTTCGTACGGAACAGTAGGATTTTCAACAAGATCACCAATCGTCAGTTCCGAAAGCACGATTTTCGCGGCAACACGTTCAGTTGCTGTTTCAGCGGCGATTTTTTGGAAACGGTCAGCGGATTTCGGCTCATTCGCCTTCGCCATAACATCTTTTATATCCCGAAACTGAAAAGTCTTACCATTGAGCGTAGTCTTTAATTTCATACCTACACACCTTCCCTGCAAGCAATTTGTTTGCAAAGTATAATTCGCTATACCATTTTAACACAAGCAAAAATATAATGCACTCAAAATATACACCTATATAACTTACTCCTACGAACATTCAGAAGAAATAGGAGCGTTTATCTTAATTTTTTTCCTTTTTACATTATATTATAAAGTATTTAAGCTATTTTCACTTAATTTTCTTACCAAACAATAACTACATTGTTTTTTGACATTTTCACAAATCCCCTATTGACATCTTCCAAAATAAGAGTACAGTATTCTCCGCCGTTGGAGTTTTGCTCCTTGGCTTGCGGTACATTGTACAGCATCGGAAGTGTAGACGCACAAGGCAGTATCCGGTTCTGTACATCGTCTAACGTATTTGCAATTAACTAAAAATCGCATGGCGCGCGTGCGTAGTCCATTAAACCGTGGCAAACCAGCT
>JAZUIB010000016.1:0-36526 GCA_045642025.1 Synergistaceae bacterium | reverse complement strand
AAGACAACAGCGGATAAAGTCAGCTGTATACTGCATTTATGCCGCATTGTGAAAAATTCACAAAGTCAAAAATTGCAAATGAAATGAAAAATAAATGAAAAACAAATGCGAAAATCGGGGGGTGTTTGCAAATACGGAGTGCAAAAAGCGGTATAAATGCAGATATGGGGCAAAAAATTGCAAAAATATTTTTCAGCGAAAAATAAACTCAACTTATTTGTAAAGTATTGCTGTTGCTGTATATTTCTGCCTATGTTAATTTTCGCAGTTCAAAATATATTAAAAAGTGAACAATAGTTTTGTTGAAATATTTTGGGCGGGATTTTGAGTGTATGTTATGTAAGGGAAAATGGTAACAAAAAAGGCGCAGCGAAAAAAGCAGGAAGAATTTTTTGAAATTTATATAGATAGGTATTGACGCCGGAAAAAACTTTGCTATAATGACTATTTGCATCAATTTATATCATAGGCGTTTTGTGCGCCTAAATTTTTGGTGGGGAGGCTGCTCCCATGCAGGAAAAGGCAACATCTTTGGGAAACGCGTTTGAGCGGCGCGTTAAGTTCGGAAAAGAAGCCGAAGCGGTAAGAGCCGGTATGCGTAAGCCGACTGAACTTCCGGATCTTGTGGAAGTTCAGCGCAATTCGTATCAGTGGTTCTTCCAGACAGATGTAGATCCTGAGAAAAGAAAATCTCAGGGTATGCAGGAACTTTTCGACGAAATTTTTCCGATAACAAGCTATGACGGTTCTTTCGCTCTGGAATTCGTCAAATATGCCGTTGAGCCTGTTTCAACAAGTCTTGATGAGGCTCGCAGCAGGGACCTTACATGGTCGAGACCGCTGCGTGCGACGATCAGGTTGAGAAACGACAAGACCGGCGAAATTAAAGAAGAAGATATTTTCCTTGGTGATTTCCCTGCCATGACTGACAGAGGAACGTTTATCATCAATGGTACGGAACGTGTTGTTGTCAATCAGCTGGCACGTTCTGCCGGTATTTACTACAACCAGGATATTTTAATTCCCGGACAGGAAATTTACGGCGCAAAACTTATTCCTGACCGCGGTGCCTGGATGGAATTTGAACTTGCAACAGATGGTCAGATGACCGTTAAAATTGATAACCGTAAAAAGGTATCAGTGGCAACAATGCTCCGTGTTTACGGTGTGTCTGAAACTGATGACATTCTTGCGCTGTTTGACGCGCGGTCTGAGGAAAAGGATATTGTCAATGACGATGTTATGGGCATGCTTCTTGCCGAAGATATTGAGCTTAATATAGATAGCTCAAAAACTGTTTTGGCAAAGAATACACGCATTGTTAAAGAAAGTATTGACGCGCTTCTCAAATCAAACAGAAAGACGGTTAAGATTTGGGATGTTGATCCTGCGGTTACGGCTACTATCGATCATGATAAGTCTGATTCACACGACTCGGCTGCTCTTGAAATATTCAAAGCACTGCGTCCGAATGAACCGGCACGCATGGAAAATGCCATCGAATATGTGCACGGCATTTTCAAGGATCCGCGCCGTTTTAGTCTTGGCCGTGTAGGACGTTACAAAATCAACAAACGTCTTGGTCTTAGTATTGATGAAAACGAAAGACTTATTACTGTGGAAGACCTTGTGGCTATCATCAGCGGTCTTATGAAACTCCGTGATACGGAAGAGCACACTGACGATATTGACCACCTTGGCAACCGTCGTGTACGTGCGGTGGGCGAACTTCTTCAGAATCAGGTTCGCATAGGCATGCTCCGTATGGAAAGGATTGCACGCGAACGTATGACTACAATTTCCGACCTTGCGTCTGCAATGGCAAAGGATCTTATTAACGTACGTCCGATTTCGGCAGCACTCCGCGAATTCTTTGGTTCAGGTCAGCTTTCGCAGTTTATGGATCAGACAAACCCGCTTGCAGAGCTTACTCACAGACGTCGTTTGTCAGCACTTGGCCCCGGCGGTATTTCACGAGACAGGGCAGGTTTTGAAGCTCGAGATGTTCATCACACGCATTACGGACGTATATGCCCTATCGAGACACCTGAAGGCCCGAATATCGGTCTTGTTACTTCGCTTGCTTCATTTGCGAAGATTAACGAATATGGCTTTCTTATCTGCCCGCGCAGAAAAGTTGTCAAAGGTCGTGTAACTGATCAGATTGAATATCTGTCAGCAGATGATGAAGATGAATATTATATCGGCCGTGCAGATATGCCTATCGACGAACGTGGTTATGTCCATCCGCTTCCCGGACAAAACGGCATCTATGTCCGCCATCATGACAACACGATTGAAATCCGGCCTGAGGAACTTGACTACATTGACGTTTCACCGAAACAGATAGTTTCAATTTCAACAGCTCTTATTCCGTTCCTCGAGCATGATGACGCAAACCGTGCGCTTATGGGATCAAACATGCAGCGTCAGGCTGTTCCTCTTGTATTCCCTGATTCACCGTTTGTAGGAACAGGCATAGAGCATAATATTGCAAAGGACTCAGGTTCATGTGTTGTAGCCCGCCGTAAAGGTGTTGTGTCCTATGTTGATGCAGACCGTATAGAGATTGATGTTACGGACGGCATAAAGGCAAAAGAAAAATTTATCAAAGAACACGGTGACCTTCTGCAGGACCTCAGCAGTGAGGATTTCCTTGATGACAAGGATATTTACAGAATGCCGAAATTCCGCCGGTCCAACCAAAGCACTGTAATTCATCAGAGACCGATAGTTTCTCACGGACAGCAGATTGAAGCCGGCGAAGTTATTGCTGACGGACAGGCTTGCCAGAACGGTGAACTTGCTCTCGGACGCAATGTGCTTGTTGCCTTTGTTTCATGGGAAGGGTACAACTTTGAAGACGCTATTTTGCTCAATAGGCGTCTTGTAAAAGAGGATTATTACACTTCAATTCATATTGAAGAATATGAAATTGAATCACGCGATACAAAACTTGGTCCCGAAGAAATTACGCGCGATATTCCGAATGTCGGCGAAGATGCTCTCAAAAATCTTGATGAAGGCGGTATTGTCCGCATAGGCGCAAAGGTCAAAGCCGGAGATATTCTTGTCGGCAAAGTTACACCGAAAGGTGAATCAGACCAGACGCCTGAAGAAAAACTTCTTCGTGCCATTTTTGGTGAAAAAGCGCGTGAAGTTCGTGATACGTCACTTCGCGTACCACACGGTGAATATGGTACGGTTGTTGATATTAAACGTCTTGACAGAGAAACTCATGCCGAAGACCTTGCGCCCGGTGTCAGTCAGGTTATCAAGGTTTATGTTGCACAGTTCCGTAAAATTACGGAAGGTGACAAAATGGCAGGACGTCACGGAAACAAAGGCTGTGTCTCCAGGATTATGGCTGAAGAGGATATGCCTTACCTTTCAGACGGCACCCCTGTTGATGTAGTTCTTAACCCGCTGGGTGTTCCGAGCCGAATGAATCTTGGGCAGGTCCTTGAAACGATGCTCGGATTTGTTGCAAGAGAAAACGGCTGGAAGACGACCACTCCTGTTTTCGACTCTGCAACGGGAGAAGAAATCAGAAACCTGCTTGCTGAAGTCAAAGATAATAAATATCCCGAACTCCGTGAAGATAGCAAGATTACGCTGTATGACGGACGTACCGGAGAGCCTATGGCAAATAAGGTCACAGTCGGGGTAATGTATATGCTGAAACTTATACACCTCGTTGACGATAAGATTCATGCCCGTTCAATAGGACCGTACAGCCTTATCACACAGCAGCCGCTTGGTGGTAAGACCCAGTTCGGAGGACAGCGTTTCGGAGAAATGGAGGTTTGGGCGCTTGAAGGCTACGGTGCTTCACATGTCCTTCAGGAAATGCTTACAATCAAATCCGATGATATTCGCGGACGTCTGAAGACTTATGAAAAGATAGTTAAGGGTGAAAATCTGTCAAAACCTGGTGTGCCCGAAAGTTTCAGAGTTCTTATTAAGGAACTTCAGGGACTTGGTCTTGATATTGAAATCAAATATTCAGACGGTACTTTCGGTGAGCTTGTCATCAGCGGTGACGAAGACGAAAACAGGGGCTTTAAACGTGTTTCAATGCGTCCTGATTCTGGAATAGACTCAATTGATGTTTTTGGCGCAGAAACTGAAAACCGTTCAAGTGATCTTATGTTCAGCAGTGAGTCAGTTGAAATGGAAGGTTTCCGTGTTACTGACGAAGAGATAGACGCTGAAATGTTTGCAACAGAAGGCAAGGATATTGAACAGGAAATTTTTGGAAACGAAGATTCAGACCAGGGGGAGGATGAATAAATGACAGACGCAACCAACCGTGAAATAGTCGGCGTACGCATTAAGCTTTCTTCACCGGAAAGAATCAGAGAACTTTCCAAAGGCGAAGTTAAAAAACCTGAGACGATTAACTACAGAACGCTTCGTCCGGAAAGAGACGGACTGTTCTGCGAACGTATCTTTGGCCCTACAAAAAGTTATGAGTGCGCATGCGGAAAATACAAACGCAGCGGTCCAAAATTCCGTGGTGTAATATGTGACAAATGCGGTGTTGAAGTTACTGATAACCGTGTACGCCGTGAACGTATGGGGCATATTGAGCTCGCAGCTCCAGTTGTTCATATCTGGTATCTGCGCGGCATACCAAGCCGTTTGAGTCTTCTTATAGGTGCATCTACGAAAGACCTTGAAAAGGTTGTCTATTTTGCGCCGTCACGCCGCAGAGAACGCGCATACAAAGTTGTAAGCGCCGGCATACTTTCAAACCTTAAAGGTACACTGGTGTCACAGTCAGAAGACAAAGTACATCGTCACTACGACCCTCAGTTCAGGGCAGAGCCTGCATACAGAATCAGCAAAGTAGAAGAATTCCCACTTAATGAAGGGGACCTTCTCACAAAAGAAAAATATGATAAATACAAAAAGGATTATGGCAACGAATTTACTGCCGAGCCTGCTTTCTATGTCTACAAAAAGGGCAATGAGGGCGCACGCGAAGCAGTAACGGAAGAAGCAGCAAAAGCCAAAAAGAGCGAGGATAAAAAACTTATTGCAGAACCTGCAATGCTTAATGCCCAGGAAGCTTATATCGTGACTTCCGCGATACACATGCCGTTTGCCAAAGGCGATGTGTTGTCAGAAACAGAATCAAAACGTCTTAACGATGAGTATCCGAAACGTTTTACTGCACAGGAAGAAACAATGACAATTGAAGATCCGTGCTATCTTGTCATTGACCCGAGCAAATCTGCTTTCCAGCGCGCTGATGTTATCATTGACCGCGAAGTACACGTCTGCAGAAGCTACGACAAAGCTTTTGAAGCCGGAATCGGAGCAGAAGGTGTCTTTACACTTCTCAAGAGAATTGATATTAGTGTTCTCGCAGAACAACTCCGTGAGGAAATTGCAGAAAGTACAGGACAGAAGAAACGCAAACTTGTAAAACGTCTCCAGGTTGCAGATGATTTCCTTAAGAGTGACAGTAAACCTGAATGGATGGTTCTGTCAGTTCTTCCGGTTATCCCGCCGGATCTCCGTCCTATGGTTCAGCTTGACGGCGGACGTTTTGCAACATCAGACCTTAATGACCTTTATCGCAGAGTAATCAACAGAAATAACCGTTTGCACAGACTCCAGGAACTTCATGCTCCTGAAATTATTGTACGCAACGAAAAGAGAATGCTCCAGGAATCTGTTGACGCTCTTATTGATAACGGACGCAGAGGCAAAGCTGTTCTCGGTGCAGGAAACCGTCCGCTCAAATCGCTTACGGATCTTCTTCGCGGTAAAAAAGGACGTTTCCGTCAGAACCTTCTCGGAAAACGTGTTGATTATTCAGGTCGTTCGGTTATTGTTATCGGCCCGTACCTCAAGATATACCAGTGCGGTGTCCCGAAAGAAATGGCACTTGAACTTTTCAAGCCGTTTGTTATGCACAAGCTTGTTGAGCTCCAGCTTGCCCCGAATGTCAAATCAGCCCGTCGTTTCATAGACAGAGGCCGTGAAGAAGTTTGGGCGCTGCTTGAAGAAATTATCAAGGATCACCCTGTTATGCTTAACCGTGCTCCTACACTTCACAGACTTGGTATTCAGGCATTTGAGCCGGTTCTTGTTGAAGGAAAAGCACTTCGTCTGCATCCGCTTGTCTGTACGGCCTTCAATGCTGACTTCGATGGTGACCAGATGGCAATCCACGTTCCGCTTTCACTGGAAGCACAGACAGAAGCGAGAGTTCTCATGCTCTCGTCAAACAACCTGCTGTCACCTGCAAGCGGCAAGCCTGTCGTAGTTCCGACGCAGGACATGATACTCGGTATGTTCTACATTACAACAATGATCGATGGTCAGAAAGGCGAAGGCATGTACTTCAACGAACTTGATGATGTACTTGCGGCTCTCGACCACGACCTTGTTAATGTACATTCGAAGATTTTCCTCAGAAAACTTCCGAACTGGAAAACAGAGGCAGTCAATGAAAAAGGCGAAGCAGATCCTAATGGCAAATGGATACAGACGTGCCCGGGCCGTGCGTTGTTCAACACGACACTGCACAGAGATATCCGCTTTGTCAATAAGCGCATGGACAAAAAGAGCATGGCAAAGTTGCTTGACGATGCCTTTGACCAGGTCGGTCAAGCTGCAATGGTTAGAATGCTTGACCAGATTAAGTCGCTCGGCTATCACTGGTCAACAATGTCAGGCATAAGCCTTGGTGTCGGAGACATAATCATTCCGGAAGCCAAAAGACAGATTGTTGACGATACAATGATTCTTGATAATGACCTTACAGATAATTACAACATGGGTATTCTCACAGAAGACGAATATCTCCGTGAGAAAGACATTATTTGGTCAGAGGCCGGCGGTAAAATTTCAGATAAGATTATGGACGGTCTTGAATCTACAAACTCACTCCGTATCATGGTTGAATCTGGAGCCCGAGGCTCACGCGGGCAGGTTGCCCAAATGGCAGGTATCCGAGGCCTTATGGCAGACCCATCGGGCAGAATTATAGGCTACCCGATTACGGCTAACTTCGTTGAAGGTCTGAATACACTGCAGTACTTTATTTCAACGCACGGAGCCCGTAAAGGTCTTGCCGATACGGCTCTTCGTACGGCAAAATCGGGATATCTTACACGCCGACTGGTTGACGTAGCACAGGATATCATCATCAGCGAAGAGGATTGCGGAACTCACGATGGTATAGAAATTCGTCCGCTTCGCCAGCAGGATGGAAAGATTATGATTGCAATGTCAGAACGCCTTGCCGGACGTATCAGCCTCGAAGAAGTCAGAGATCCTGATACAGATGAAATACTGCTTGAAAGAAACGAAGAAATTACAAACGAAAAAGCCAAAGACATCGAAAAGCGCGGCATTGAATCAGTATGGGTCAGAAGTCCGCTTACCTGTGGATGTAAAAACGGCATATGCCGCACATGTTACGGAAGAGACCTCAGCACGCGCCGCAAAGTTTCTATTGGGGAGTCCGTTGGTGTTGTTGCGGCACAGTCAATCGGTGAACCTGGTACACAGCTTACGCTTCGAACCTTCCATACAGGCGGAGTACATACAAACGAAGATATTACACAGGGTTTGCCGCGCATAGAACAGTTGTTCGAAGTCAGGCGCCCGAAGAAAGTCGCCATTCTTGCAGAAGTTGACGGCGAACTTTCAGAAATCAGAGTCGGAGAAGGTAAACGCAAACTTATCTTTACGGTTGAAAATGAAGAAACAGGTGAAGAAGAGAAAGTTGCATTTAACATTCCTCTTTCACAGAATCTCAGCAGCGGTATAGTTGAAGGATGTCATATTACAAAAGGAATGCAACTGACAGAAGGCTATATTGACCCACAACAGCTTCTTGAAGTCGAGGGGCTTGAAGCGGTTCAACACTATCTGCTTGACGGTATTCAGGATGTTTACCGGTCACAGGGCGTTACAATCAATGACAAGCACATCGAAACAATACTTCGTAAGGTTGCTCCGATCAACAGGGTTCGTGTTGTTGAAGAAGGTGACAGTTCATTTGTTTCAGGAGAACTGGTTTGGAAAGACGTGCTTCTTGAAGCTGTAGGTAAGATAGCAGCTAATAATGAAATCTCACTTGACCAGTCCGTGGAATTCCTTGAGAAGTACGAAATTAGACAGCTTCCTGCCGAATACCAGCAGCCTGGCAAAGGAAAGAAAAAAGCTCCTAAAATTGATCGTGCTCTGCTTGCTGATATGCTCAAACCCGGCGGAAATTCCGGAGAACTTATCGTAGCCGACAGCGAAGGTGAAATTACTGTAATACTCGGCGATGCAGCATTCCGCCGCTCAATTGAAGGCAGAGAAATTATCCAGAATTTTGAAAATACCAAAACCGGAGAAATTCTTATTGCCAAGGGCAGCAAACTTACGGACAAAGATCTTTCAAAGATCGTTTCTGAAACACCGCACCCAATACAGGTTAGAGATATCGAATTCCTCAACAATGCGGTGAACTCACGCTGGCTTGCGGAAGACGTAAAACAGGGCGGCAAAGTGGTTCTTAAAGCGGACAGTTGCATTGATGAGACAGCGGTGAAAGTTCTCTGCAACTACGGTATAGAAAGCATTAAACTATGGAAATCAAATGACCGTATCGATATGAAAGATGCAATGCATGACCATCTTATCGATCTTATCGGAAATCCTTTGACGCAGGCATTTGATGAAGACGGAGAAGTAGTCGAAAACCGTTCGCAGATTATTGATGGTGCCATAGTACGCGGTCTTGTTGACGGAAAAATTTCCGGCATTGAGACCAACGGCAAAATTATTACGAGGGAAACAGTTATAAAAGACGCTCTCTCAACGAAACTTAAAGGCAAAATTCTGCTTGAGACTGTAAAAGATGCAGATGGCAAAGACATAATTCTGGCAGGAACAGAGATTACAGCTGAAGTACTGGACAAAATTGCCGAAACTGCTCCTGAAACGCTTGTTGTCCGTTCAAAACAGGGAACGAGCGAATACAGACAACTTATAGGTCGTGTTGCCTTTGTACGCAGACTCAGAGAAACTCCGAAATGGAAACCGGTCGTTCATGGTGTTACAAAAGCTGCTCTTGCAACAGACAGTTTCCTCTCGGCAGCCTCATTCCAGCAGACGGCACAGGTTCTTGCAGCCTCGGCAGTTCGTGGTGATGTCGATGACCTGGTCGGACTTAAAGAAAATGTTATCATAGGACTTCTTATTCCGTCTGGCACAGGTATCGAACGTTACAACAAAGTCGAAGTTCATGATGTAATTGAAGCGACAGAAGAAACTGAAACAACATTAGAAGAAACTGAGACGGCAGAAGAAACTGTAGCAACAGAAGAATAAAATACGACTGCTGTAAAAAACAGAAAAAACTTCTAAACACAAAACGCCCGAAAGCAATAAAGCTAACGGGCGTTTTTGCTGGTCGCTACGCAGTATTTAACTGACAGTTGAACGAGGGAACAAGCATTAATAATTCAAAGACTACTCTTACTGAAAAGAAACGATAATGCTGTAAAGCGTGCTATATTATTCATTAACACAGTTGACGTGGTTGTATGGCGTTTATTCAAGTACATTGATTATATCTGCACTTGTGTTTGAATTGTCGATATTCCTTTCAATCACCAAACAACAAAACAAAAGCACGCAAAAATAGCCGGTTGGGGAACACCCCGCCGGCAATTTGTTTCAGCTGTCAGTCGTTAGCTGTTAGCTTTTCAATATCCATTTAATACTTTCAGCTAATAGTTAATGACTAAAAGCTGACCGCTAATCCCTATTTGCTGCTTTTCATTTCCTCCTCACTTACTCCCCGAAGTGCAGGGTGCTAAGTGCAAAGTGCTGAAAAAACTCAAACCGCGGTTTGAAAAAATGATTGTGTCTCTGACAGACCCACCCAATATACGAAGATGATACAGACTTGGGCAGCCCTTCTTCGCATAAGGTCCGGCTTCAACGAGACGTGCATCGTCGCAAGGCGCATAAAGTTTTCCGGTTACTGGTAGTTGATCCCCCGTAGGTTGGCTGTGGTTCACCGTATTTAAAATAGCGCGAAGTTCAGAAACAGAGGTCTCCATATATAACACTGCGACAAGCAGGCACAAAAAGCAACCACTTTACAAAAAAACTTCAAAAAAGATGAAAAAACATAAAAAAACGGACAAAATTACAAGACACCCTTCAAAAAACATAAGGCTGACCGCAGTGTTATATATGGAGGGTGTGAAAAAACACACAACGACTATCGAACAACAAACACCAAATGACTAAATGAGATGTTTTCTGAAGGTGACAATAGAACTGTTTCTTTTCCTTGCGGGCTTTGCCCGCGCGGAAAAGACTTAATAACAGTAAAAAAGATTTGTCTTGCTGCGAAAATCGCAGATTTTGCGCAGTATCCAGCGTCTTTACGCGAGAGGAACGAGCGTTAGGGTTTTAGAGCAATTGTTTTTTCTGGTAATTGTATTTTATAGTAATTGATTTTGAGGTCATTGTTTCTTATGGTAATTTGGTTTTTTATCCGCCCCTGTGGGGCAACGACACGGGATTCTGCGCTAAGTCCTAACGGACTTCCGCAGAATGACGGATAAAAAGCAGCAGGTAGAAAGTAGGAGCTAGGAGGCAGCAGGCAGCAGGTAGTAGGTAGGAGGTAGTAGATAGGAAGTAGAAAGTAGCAAGTAGCAGGTAGAAAGTAGAAGGTAGTAGGTAGTAGGTAGAAATGTAGTTGTCGCTGCGCTCCGTACTCAAGCTGGAATTGTCCGGTAAAATGTTTGCCTCTCTGTGTTCGGCATAGGCGGTATTGGAAATTCTATGAATTTTTCTGATAAAATGCTATAATAAACGTGGAGCAGAATATGCTTTATGTTTTAGTGTGAAAAATGGTTAGTTGGATGTTGTCAGACTGGTACAGGGCAATGTCTGGCGAAGCAGGCGTATGGTCAGCGGCTTTCAGCTAACAGTTAATCGGATGCGGTGAATGAACTAAATATATCGGGGGCGGTCTGTATGACGACGGTGTACACCGGTAATTCGGAACTTGTTATATACACAACAGAAGACGGGCTTGCAAAGGTTGACGTTCGTTTTGACAACGATACTGTCTGGCTGTCTCAGGATCAGATGGCGCTGTTGTTTGAGAAAGCGAAATCTACGATTAATGAACATATTAAGAATATATACAGTGAAGGTGAATTGATACAGGAAACAACTATGAGAAAATTCGGAAATTCCGAATTTTCAGCAAAACCTACCAATTATTATAATCTTGACGTTGTGATTTCGGTCGGTTATCGTGTAAAATCGCGCAGAGGTATTCAGTTCAGGATGTGGGCAGCTGACATTATAAAGGAATATCTGCGAAAAGGTTTTGTTTTGGATGATGAGCGGATGAAACAACTTGGCGGAGGAACTTACTGGAAAGAACTTCTTGACAGAATACGCGACATTAGGTCATCGGAAAAAGTACTCTACCGTCAAGTTTTGGATTTGTATGCGACCAGTATAGATTATAACCCGAAAAGCGATGAAACGGTCCGTTTTTTCAAAATTGTCCAGAATAAGTTGCACTATGCGGCGCACGGTCACACAGCAGCCGAAGTGATTTATGAACGTGCGGATGCTTCTAAACCGTTTATGGGACTTATGGCGTTTAAAGGGGAAATGCCTGTGTTGAGTGATATTGGTACAGCAAAAAATTACTTGACTGAGGATGAGCTGAAAATCCTCAACAATATTGTCTCCGGATATTTTGACTTTGCGGAACTTCAGGCCATCAGACATAAACCGATGCGCATGGCTGACTATGTTGAGCATTTAGACCGAATCCTTGAGTCAAACGGAGAAAATCTGCTTGACGGTACAGGCAAAGTGAGCCATGAACAAGCAATGAAAAAAGCGGCGGAAGAATATAGGAAATATCAGGCTGAAACGGTATCCTCGGTAGAAAAAGAATATATGTCCGCATTGAAATCAGCGGCTAAAAACGCAAAGGAAAATAGCGTACGGCAAGCATCTACCAAGAAATTCAATATTTAACATTCAAATTCAATCTTTCGGGGGCGGTCTGTATGATGATGGCAAAATTTGGACAATACAGGAAATTTGCGGCAGTTCTAATGCTCGTATCGTTTATCTTTGCGACGGTATCGCCGGCAAGCGGCGAGGCATTGGAATATATTGATGCAAAAAAGAGTGCTTCCGGTACGGACGGCAATGCCTCGGCTGACGGGGCAGGCTCGCTGGCGGCAGGCTACAGGGCTTTGGTCAGCACCAGCGGGGAATATTCCACAGCTTTGGGTAATTCGGCAATGGTCAGCGGCGCGAAGAACAGTACGGCGGTTGGCGCGTTTGCCTGCATTTCGGCAGGCACAGCGGTCAATTCCACTTCTCTCGGCTATAATTCAATGGTTACCGCGCAGGACGCAGCGGCGCTTGGGTCTTATGCGTGCGCAACAGCCGCAAATTCCGTCGCGATAGGCTTTAATTCCTGCGCCTCGGAAAGCGATACGGTCTCTGTCGGCAACGCTTCCTGCAACACTACGCGCAGAATTGTGAACGTTGCGGCAGGGACACATCTCACAGATGCTGTCAATTACAGCCAGATTGTTACAAAAGCAGATTATGACGGAGGCACGCTTACTTTGAGAAACGCTGATAATGTGATGATTACATCAGTGGATATTCCGTATGGCGACGTGCCGGGATATATTATGGCACGAAAAGTCCTTGATACAGACGGCGGCGCGCAGGCAGCCAATCCAGGTTCTCTTGCGGCAGGGTACAGGGCATCTGCAAGTGCTGACTTTTCTGTTGCGCTCGGTTACGCGGCCTGTGCCGCGGCACAAAGTTCTACGGTGGTCGGCGCTATGGCAACCACCAGCACAAACGCAAATTCAACGTCTGTGGGTTACCGGTCAAGCGTATCGAGCGGAAATGGTGCAGCTGTCGGCGCTTACGCGTGTGCGACAGCCGCGAATTCCGTTGCGATAGGCTTTAATTCCTGCGCGTCGGAAAGCGATACGGTCTCTGTCGGCAATGCTTCCTGCAGCACGACGCGCAGAATTGTGAACGTTAAAGCGGGTACTTCGGCAAACGACGCGGCGACGTTCGGACAGCTGACAAATTACACGGCGGTCAAAATCAAAAACGGTGAAACAACAAGTGACAATATTACAGGTTCAAACGGCTTGGTGCTTGAAGCCGGTGACAATATTACGCTTGCCGCTGACGGTGCAAACACGATAAAAATCAGCAGTGCAGGCGGAGCGGCTTATGTTGCCGCTTCAAAATACAACAATTTGGGCGACGCGGCACACGCCATGGAGCAGCAGTATGACGGCGGAGGCGGCGCGACGGCTGTCGGCTGGAATTCGAAAGCGAATGCCGCGTACGCAACGGTAGTAGGCTGGAACGCGAAAGCAGAAAAGGATTACGCTACGGCAATAGGCAGCGAAAGCACGGCGTCAGGCAAATATTCAATATCGGCAGGCTACGAAAATGTTGCGGCGGCAGAGGAAAGCGTCTCCGTGGGCTATGCGAATACAGCGTCGTCAGGCAGCGCGTCGGCATTTGGAAACAGAAACAGCGTAAATTCGAGCCATGCTTCAGCAGTCGGCTATTTTAACTGCGTGACTGGCAGCGAAGCATCGGCATTCGGTTCATCAAACGTGACAGATGGCAGCGGCGCAACGGCTGCGGGCAGCCATTCTGCGGCGTTCGGCGAAGGTTCTTCCGCATTCGGAAGCTATGCCTACGCCGGAGGAACGGCAGACGGCACTGCCTCAGGCGCCAATAACGCAATAGCGATAGGCACCGGTGACAACAAACTGACAAACCCGACCGTGACCTACGCGTCGGGAACAGAATCAATAGCCGTCGGACGCGATACGCGCGCCGCCGGAAACGGCGCTTCGGCAATCGGCGCAGGCGCACGCGCGGAAGGCGAAGGCAGCATCGTACTCGGCGCCTTTACGGACGCAGCGAAAAAGGGATACGCGGTGAACTACTGCAAGGCTGTTATAAAGGGCGATATTACTGACGCGCAGGCTGAAGTCAAAGGAATTATAAACACCATGCTGGCGACGTATGGTGATGAGGCGTGTCTTGCGATGTCCGATGCCGAATTTGTGCAGAAGGTTGACGAAATCGGCGAGAGTATGTACACAAACTATGCTTTTGAAAACATTATCATGGCGAAGATGCCTGTAACCTTTGACGGAACGACTGCAAGCGGGGTTAACGCCATTGCCCTTGGCGTTTCTGCAAAGCCGCAGGGAACAGTCGCGTCAGGCGCGAATTCAATTGCGCTTGGCACCGATACGCAGGCAGCAGCGGAAAACGCTGTCGCGATAGGTACGAATTCCAACGCAGCTTACGCAAATTCCGTTGCGCTCGGCGCAAATTCCGTAACAGCAGGAACGTTTGAGGTTTCAGTTGGTGACGCGGCAAAGGGCATAACGCGGAAGATTACGAATGTTGCTGCGGGAACGTCAACAAACGACGCAGTAAATTACGGGCAGATTATTACTCAGGCTTCTTACGAGGACAATACTCTCAAACTGAAAAACGCGGCAGGAGTGGAAATTGTTTCGGCAATTATTTCCGGCGGAAGCGGCACACTTTGGGAAGCGGGAGAATCCGGCACGGGCAGTATTAAGGCTAAATCCGGCGACAACCACGCAACGAAAGACTATGCTGTTGCGATGGGACTGAAAAACAACGCTTCGGGAGAAGCTTCAACGGCGATGGGCTTCAAGTCAGCTGCGGAGGGCAATTATTCTCTTGCGGCAGGTTTCGGTGCGGAAACGCACGGCGGCTCTGCAATTGCAGCCGGTACCGGCACCAACGCCGACGGTTATGCCGCAATAGCGCTCGGTCAGGACACAACGGCAAAAACGAACGCCGTTGCTCTTGGTTATAAAACAAAGGCTGTCGCAAAGGCGTCAACAGCGACGGGCTACGGTTCGGAAGCGTACGGCGAGGGTTCGTTTGCCGGCGGCGGACATGTAAATGGTACGCAGATAGTCGGCGGCAAGGCGTACGGCGAAAGTTCGTTCGCGTTCGGTATCGGCGCGGTTGCGGGTCGCATAGTATCAGAAGAAACTACAAATCCAGACACTGGTGAACATATAGCGGCAGTTTACGGCGGCGACTACACATTTGCTTTCGGACTGAATGCCAATGCAGGCAAGGACAACGCGATAGCACTCGGCAAAGATACGAACGCCGCAGGAAATGCTTCCGTTGCCATGGGCGAGAATACCAATGCCGACGGCGAAAATTCTACGGCTGTGGGTTATGGAACAACGGCATTAGGACAATATTCAACGGCTATGAGCTTTGGGACTAAGGCTGATGGTGTTGCTTCCGTTTCGATCGGCTATGGTTCAATCGCCGAGGGCAGCGGTTCGTTTGCGGGCGGCGGATATTATCTTACGGACAGCGACAACAAAACAGGCGGCACGGCATACGGAAAGAGTTCGTTCGCGTTTGGCGAAAAAGCAAACGCGTCAGGAGAAGCCTCAGCGGCGTTAGGCAGGGATACAAACGCGACAGGAGAAGCCTCAGCGGCATTCGGAATGAACAGCAACGCTTCGGGAGAAGCTTCGACGGCGCTGGGATTTAAGTCAACTGCGGCGGGCAACTATTCGATTGCGGCGGGTTTTGGGGCAGAAACGCACGGCGGCTCTGCGCTTTCCGCCGGTGCCGGCACTAACGCTGACGGTTATGCCGCAATAGCGCTCGGTCAGGACACTATGGCAAAGACGAATGCCGTTGCTCTTGGTTATAAAACAAAGGCTGTGGCGAAGGCGTCAACGGCGACAGGCTACGGCTCGGAAGCGCTTGGTGAAGGCTCGTTTGCGGGCGGCGGACATGTAACGAGTACGCAGGTCAGCGGCGGCAAGGCGTACGGCGAAAGTTCGTTCGCGTTCGGTACGGGCGCGGTTGCGGGCAGCGTAAGCGGCAGCGGAACAGCTGGAGACCCGTATGTCTACGGCGGAAATTATACCTTTGCGTTTGGTCAAAACGCTGTTGCAGGCAGTGACAACGCAATAGCGCTCGGCAGCAGTTCGCAGGCGGCACACGCAAATTCCGTTGCGCTCGGAAGCAGCTCCGTGACGACAGGAGAATATGAAGTTTCGGTCGGTGATGCCGCGAACAATATATCGCGCAGGCTTACAAACCTTGCGGAGGGTACTTCAACAAACGACGCTGTCAATTACGGACAGTTCAAAAAAGCTGTGGTCGAGGCAAATTACACAGGCGGCGTCCTGACGATGACCAACGAAGGCGGCGATACAGTGTTTTCGCAGGCATTTACCTCAAGCGGAACAATACCGGGAGCGGTTGTGTACGACAACCCTGATACAAAGACGAAAGTAACGCTCAACGCGGGAGGAGACGTTGTAACTGTAACAAACGTTGCGGATGGCACGGCGGACAGCGACGCGGCAACCTACGGACAGCTTAAGGGCGCGGTTCAAGCTGTCAGTTATGACTCGGCGACAGGAAAGCTTACACAGACAGCGATTGACGGAACTGTAAGCGAAATAGGCACTGTTACCGGCGAAGATTTAAATGCTGTGCATTATAACGCGGACAAGTCGGAGATTGCTCTTGCCGGTGCAGCTGGTACGAAGATATCCAACCTCAGGGCCGGAGATATTTCAGAAACGTCAACGGACGCAATAAACGGCGGGCAGTTGTACGGTGAGCTTAGACCGTCAGACGGAACATATGTTAAAGCTGTCAACACAACAGCGCAAAACTTGTCAGCGCTTGATACGCAGGTTAAGACCAATACTGATGCGATAGCGGCGTTGTCAGGCGGAACTGCTGACCTTAGCGTGAAAAGCATTGAACTTGAAACCAGCGGTGCTGTTGCCAGAAATGACAAGAAGGCAGTTACGGGTGACGCGCTCTATGCCGAGTTGAAGGAAGGAATGACCGGAGGCAGCTATGTTGATATGTCAAATACGACGGCGAAAAACCTCAATATCCTTGATGCTGCTCTCAAATCTGTAGATGATGCTGTTGCGGCACAAAACTATAACAGTGCTGAAATCGCGAAGGCAACTGGAGCCGGAGCAACGGCGATAGGCTACGGCAATGTCGCATCCGGCGAACGCTCAACTGCAGTTGGTTACGGCAACGAAGTCACAGGCACAGCGTCAGGCGCGTTCGGCGACCCTAATGTTGTTTCAGGCAGCGGAAGCTACGCGGTTGGCAACAACAATATAATAGCCGGAGACAATAATTTTGTACTTGGCAGCAATGTAAAAATCACAGACGCAGGTGTTAGAAACAGCGTAGCGCTGGGTCACAATTCAAGCGTTACGGAGAGCAACGTGGTATCAGTAGGTTCAGCAGATAACAAGAGAAAAATTGTCAATGTTGCCCCCGGTGAAGTATCAGCTACATCAACAGACGCAGTCAACGGAGCGCAGCTGTATGAAGCAATTCAGGGCAGCGACCCTGCAATCAGACAAGAATTGAATGCTGTGTCAACCGAGGTCAAAGAAGTCGGCGCAATATCCGCAGCGCTTGCCGGATTGCACTTTGCTGAGCCGAGCGGAGAAGAGGGCGACAAGTTTGCCGGAGCAGTTGCCTATGGCGGCTATAGAGGCGAAAGCGCAGGAGCAATCGGTGTGGCATATAAACCGTCACCGAACTTTATGCTCAGCGCGTCAACGTCAGTCGGCAATAATCAGAACGCCTACAATGCCGGAGTCAGCTACAAATTCGGCAAGGGTGAAACGGCTGTTACAAGGACATCGCTTCAGAAGCAGATTAAGTTTCTTGATGAAAAGAGCAGGGAACAGCGTGAAATGTCGTTAGCTCTTAAGGCTGAAAATGCAGAGCAGAATGAAAGAATTGAAGCGCAGGCTGCGGAAATCAGAGAACTGAATTCCGCAAGAGTTGTTCAGGACAGAAAGATAGATGAACTTAAAAAGGAAATTGAAGAGCTTAAGAAACTGATTAAGAAATAGTGTTAACGTTGTTCCGGTATATAAACGGACTTCGGATATATAAAGCAGCAATAAGAAGGGAGTGTATGTAAAATGTCAAAATCTAAAGTGTTTTTTACAGATTTCAGAACAGGTTATTTCGGCGAAAGTCTGCCGCAGAAATTTCAGAGATTTCTGAAACAAGCCGGTATCGGCAGTATTGATATGGAAGAAAAATTTGTCGCAATAAAAATGCATTTCGGCGAACTCGGAAATGTGAGTTATCTTCGTCCGAATTATGCGAAGGCGCTTGCAGATTTGATTAAGGAGCTCGGCGGAAAGCCTTTTCTTACGGACTGCAATACAATGTATCCGGGCTCACGCAAAAATGCGCTTGAACACCTTGCCTGTGCTTGGGAAAACGGTTTTACGCCTCTTACGGCAAGTTGTCCTGTCATTATAGGTGATGGTCTCAAAGGCACTGATGATATTGAAGTACCGGTAGAGGGCGGTGAGTATGTTAAAAAAGCTCTGATTGGCCGCGCAGTTATGGACGCAGATGTTTTTATAAGCCTCACGCATTTTAAGGGACATGAAATGGCAGGTTTTGGCGGCGCTATTAAAAATATAGGTATGGGCTGCGGTTCTCGCGCAGGAAAAATTGACCAGCACTCTGACGGTAAGCCTGAAATTGATGCAGAGCGCTGCAGAGGCTGCAGAATGTGCCTTAAGGAATGTGCCAACAACGGACTTGTTTTTAATGAAAAAACACGCAAAATGAGTATAAACACGAGCAGCTGCGTGGGCTGCGGAAGATGTGTCGGCGCGTGCAATTTTGACGCGATTGAATTTTCAGAATACAATGCTGTTCCGCTTCTGAATGCCAAAATGGCAGAGTACGCAAAAGCGGTTGTTGCAGGACGTGACAGTTTTCATATTTCATTTGTCGTTGATGTGTCGCCGTATTGTGACTGTCATCCGGAAAATGACACTCCTATTCTGCCGAATATCGGAATTTTCGCGTCAGCTGACCCTGTGGCGCTTGACCGTGCCTGTGCAGACGCCTGTCTGAAAGCAGAGCCGCTCAGAAATTCAGTGCTTGGCGATAATATGGCAAAAAAAGGTTTCTGTGATGCCCACGACCATTTTAAAAACACAACACCCGAGTCTGACTGGAAAACTCAGCTGTCTCACGGAGAAAAAATCGGTCTTGGCAGCACCGTTTATGAGCTTGTTACTGTGAAATAGTGCAAGTAACAGATATATCAGCGACTTAATAAATTTGGAAAATACGTAATTTTACCTGCTATAGACTGTTGACATTTTTGTCAGCAGATATTAAACTATGTTTGTTGAATTTAGCACTCAGTATAACTGAGTGCTAACAAGAGGCAGAAGGTTGCAAAACTATATTATACAGGAGGGGTTTTTATGAAACTCAAACCACTTGGCGACAGAGTAGTAGTTAAAACAGTTGAACATGAAGAGATGTCAAGAGGCGGCATCGTACTTCCGGATTCAGCAAAGGAAAAACCGTTTGAAGGCGTAGTCATAGCAGTCGGAGACGGCAGAATTACAGATGACGGCAAACGCCAGAAAATGGAAGTCAAGGTCAAAGACAAAGTTGTTTACAGCAAGTATTCAGGCACGGAAATCAAACTTGACGGCGAAGAATATCTCATCCTCAGCGAAAGAGACATTCTTGCAATAGTCACGAAATAGTAGGAGGCATTTATTATGGCAAAAATTCTTCTTTTCAAAGAAGATGCCCGCAGAGCAATGGAGCGCGGCATCAATAAAGTAGCAGACACAGTCGGAATTACACTCGGACCCAAAGGCCGCAATGTTGTTCTCGAAAAGAAATTCGGTTCACCGCTTATTACAAATGACGGTGTTACGATTGCAAAGGAATTTGAACTCGAAGATCCGTTTGAAAATATGGGCGCACAGCTTCTTAAGGAAGTTGCGTCAAAGACAAACGATGTCGCAGGCGACGGTACTACCACAGCTACCGTGCTTGCCCAGGCAATGATTCACGACGGTATCAAAAACGTTGCAGCCGGCGCAAACGGCATGCTTATCCGCAAGGGTATGGAACTTGCGACGGCAAATGTTGTCGAAGCGCTTAAAAAGAAATCAACGAAGGTGAAAGGCCACGATGGTATCGCGCAGGTCGCGGCAATTTCAGCCAATGACCAGATGATCGGCGGACTTATCGCAGACGCTATGGGCAAGGTCGGACAGGAAGGCGTCATCACCGTTGAAGACAGCAAGAGCCTCGGCACAACGCTCGAAACTGTTGAAGGTCTCCAGTTTGACCGCGGCTATCTCAGCCCGTATATGATTACAAACGCAGACCGTATGGAAGCTGTTCTTGACGATGCAAATATCCTTATCGCAGATAGCAAGATAAGCAATGTCAAGGATATGCTCGGACTTCTTGAAAAGATAGTCCAGCTTGGCAAGCCTCTTCTTATTATTGCCGAGGATATCGAAGGTGAAGCCCTTGCAACGCTTGTAGTCAACAAACTCCGCGGCATTCTGCAGGTTGTTGCCGTTAAAGCTCCTGGTTTCGGCGACAGAAGAAAAGAAATGCTCAAGGACATTGCCGCGGTTACGGGCGGTACAGTTGTAAGCGAAGAAGTCGGTCTTAAGCTTGATACAGCAGGTGTCGAAGTTCTCGGAAAAGCCAAGAAAATTACTGTTACGAAAGACAATACAACAATCGTCAACGGACTGGGCGACAAAAAAGAAATCGAAGCCCGCGCGGCACAGATCCGCAAACAAATTGCCGATACGACATCTGACTATGACAGAGAAAAACTTCAGGAACGCCTTGCAAAGCTTTGCGGCGGTGTAGCAGTCATTCAGGTCGGCGCTGCAACGGAAACAGAGCAGAAAGAGCTCAAACTCCGCATTGAAGACGCTCTCAACTCTACCCGCGCGGCAGTTGAAGAAGGCATAGTCCCGGGCGGCGGTGTGGCGCTTGTAAGCTGCATCAGCGGTCTTGAAAAATATATTGACACACTCAAGGGCGACATTAAAACGGGCGCAACGATTATTCTCCGCGCGCTGTCAGTACCTCTCCAGATTATTGCCGAAAACGCGGGCATGAAGGGCGACGTTATCTGCGAAAAGGTCGCGACGCTCAAAGCAGGTCAGGGACTTGACGCAACCTCAGGAGAATACGTTGATATGATCAAAGCCGGTATCATTGACCCTGTAAAGGTTACACGCTCAGCTCTTCAGAATGCAAGTTCAATAGCGGCAATGATTTTGACAACAGACGCTCTTGTTGCCGACAAACCGAAGGCAGAACCTGAAATGCCTCAGGGTGCCCCAGGAATGGGCGGAATGCCTGGCGGTATGTACTAAGCATAATCAGTCAGTTTAATAATAAAAAATCCCCGGTTATTCGGGGATTTTTTATTGCTGTCTGCTTAGCTTACTTAATGCTTTTATATTTGCTTTTTCCGATGACCTGTGACAGCCGATTTTCCTAAGTGCTAAGTGCTAAACAAATACTTCAGTGCTGTTTTGAAGGATTTGTAAAAGAACAGGGAAGAGGCGCTTTGCATTTTCCGCAGGTGTCTGCGGCGCCAAGCGGGAGTGTGCGGATAAACTTGTCAACTTGACCTTTGCAGCGAATTTTGTCATACTGCGCCTGTCCGTCTTTTATGTACAAGGCTTTGCACGGGCAGCGTTTTATACATTCCGCGCAGCTTCCGTCAAGTTTGTAGAGACAGTATTCGGTATCAGGTCTGACTGTCGGCGGGAGTTTCCATTCCGTTATAAAGCTTCCGATTCGTCCGCAGCAGCCCTGTTCTGTAATTATCATGTTGTTTATGCCGAATGTGCCGATACCGGCAATATACGCTGAACTTCTTTGCGACCAGCAGCTTGTCAAAGACGGGTCACCGTTGTTCTTCTCAATTTCGCTGTTGGAGATTGGTGGTATTTTTGCCGCTTTATAACCTTGCGCCTCAATTTCTGAACAGACATCATTAACCGTTTCGGATATAAGCAGATTTGTTTCGAGATAGGCAGTATCCCATTCAAGAGAACTTTCCTCACCCTCAATATTACTGTTTACGATGCTGTGCGCCAGCGGAATGAAAAATACCACAACGGATTGTGCCTGAGGCAGAATTTCAGACGGCAGCAGATGCCACGGTCCGACAATTTTTTTGAGTTCAGTATAGAGTTTGTCGTTTGCGTCAGCGACGCCGCAAATCGGAGTGCCCCAGCTTGTGGCAGTCTCATGACTGTTTTTGTAATCTCTGACGAAATTTTTTATTCTGTTAAAAATCATCTCTCGGTTATGCATGAAAAAACCTCCGATACTGTTATGTATAGCGGATTATACTATTTCCTTTGTGAATGTCAAATAATATAATATGCGTATTGAAATTAATTCTTGAAAATGAACATCTTGGCAGTATAATTTTATCAATCATTCAAAAAATATACTTATCACAGGGGGTACATACATGGACGCAAACAAACGGCCGCAAACAATGCAGCGTATTACAACGCCGGAACTCGCTCAGGCATTTATAGACGAGCAGCTTGCAGCGGCAAGAAAACAGATAGGTGATAAAAATGTTCTGCTTGCTTTGTCAGGCGGAGTCGATTCTTCGGTAGTTGCGGCACTTCTCATTAAAGCGGTGGGAAAACAGCTTGTCTGTGTTCACGTCAACCACGGACTTCTCCGCAAAGGCGAGCCGGAGCAGGTCGTTGATGTTTTCAGAAATCAGATGGATGCAAATCTCATCTACGTTGACGCGTCAGACCGTTTCCTTGATAAACTTGCCGGAGTTGAAGAGCCTGAAAAGAAACGCAAAATCATAGGCGAGGAATTTATCCGCGTATTCGAGGAAGAAGCACGCAAGCTTGAAGGCATTTCATTCCTTGCACAGGGAACGATTTATCCCGACATTCTCGAAAGCGGACCGGTTAAATCGCACCACAATGTTGGAGGTCTGCCTGACGATTTTGAGTTTGAACTCGTAGAACCGATTAAATTCCTCTACAAAGACGAAGTCCGCGTTGTAGGAAAGCAGCTTGGACTGCCGGACAATATGGTCTATCGTCAGCCCTTCCCCGGTCCGGGACTCGGTGTCCGCTGCGTAGGAGCGATTACAAGAGAGCGGCTTGAGGCAGTGCGTGAATCTGACGCTATTCTTCGCGAAGAATTTGCTAAAAACGGTCTTGAAGGCAAGGTGTGGCAGTATTTCACAATAGTTCCCGATTTCAAATCAACAGGAGTAACAGACGGACTCCGCACATACGACTGGCCTGTTGTAATCCGTGCCGTAAACACCGTGGATGCCGTAACAGCCACAGTTGAGAATGTTCCGTTTGAACTGCTTCAGCACATCACAAAGAGAATTACCAACGAGGTGAAAGGGGTCAACCGCGTGCTGTTTGACCTCACGCCGAAACCCAGCGGAACAATTGAGTGGGAATAAAATAGTAATCTGACAGTTTTTGTCTTGAGCATTCACGGATGTGGATGCTCTTTTTACAGAAACGCGGCGGGGAAGTGATTACATGGTGTCAGGACAGCTGAAAAAAGGCGATTTCGGAAACGGCAGTATCAGCCGCCTTATTTTGTCGCAGGCAGTTCCGCTTACGCTGGCACAGCTTGTGCAGCTGCTTTATAACATCGTTGACAGGGTTTATATCGGTCACATGGGCGCTCTTGACGCAGGCAACGCCCTTTCGGGGCTGGGGCTCTGTTTTCCGATAATTACTCTTGTTTCAGCCTTTGTCAACTGGATTTCGATGGGTGCTTCACCTCTCTGTTCAATGGCAAGGGGCAGCGGGAACATACAGAAGGCGCAGAATATTCTTTCAACAGCCTTTTCGCTTGAAATTATTGTCAGTATTGTACTCACGGTACTTGTGTTTGCGGTAAAAACGCCGCTGCTTTATCTGCTCGGCGCAAGCGACGTTACGTACCGCCATGCGGCAGAGTATCTTAATATTTATATGCTCGGAACAATCTTTTTTGCGATAAGCACCGGAATGAATTTCTTTATAAATCTTCAAGGCTTTCCGAAGGTTGGAATGTTTACGACGATTTTGGGCGCAGTTATAAATCTTGCGCTTGACCCGCTGTTTATTTTTGTTTTTCATCTCGGTGTAAAGGGCGCTGCGATTGCTACTGTCATCAGTCAGTTCTGTGCAGCTGTGTGGGTGCTTGCTTTTTTGCACAAAAAGGAGATAGAACTGCGTATTTCTGCGCGTAATATGCTTATAGAGCGCGCAGAGGTTAAAAATATACTCACGCTCGGTCTGCCGGGCTTTATAGTCGGTGCTACAAACTGCTCTGTTCAGGCTGTGTGCAACGCTACTCTCTCCGTTTTCGGCGGCGACCTCTACATAGGTATAATGACTGTAATAAACTCCGTGCGCGAGTTGATAATACTGCCTATTCACGGCATAACCTACGGCGCGCAGCCTATTTTGAGTTTCAATTACGGCGCGGCAAAGTTTGACAGAGTAAAAAACGGTATTCGTTTTGAAACGCTTCTGGCACTCTGTTACACAGGGATTTTCTGGATAAGCACGCTGCTTTTGTCAGGATTTTATATCGGCATTTTCAGCAGCGACAAAGAAATGCTTTCCGCAGGTATTTTACCGATGAGAATTTATTTTCTCGGTTTTATCTTCATGACTCTGCAATTTGCGGGACAGTCCGCGTTTACCTCGCTTGGAAAAGCAAAACAGGCTGTATTCTTCTCCATACTGAGAAAAATTATCGTAGTTGTGCCTCTCACGCTTCTTCTGCCGAGAATACCGTTGTTTGGAATAATGGGCGTTTTCTGGGCAGAGCCGATTTCAAACTTAATCGGCGGACTGTCTTGTTTTCTCTGTATGTACTTTACTGTTTACAGAAAGCTCGGAAAACAGCGGGATATATAGGTGCGGTACAGAAAAAGCCGCAGATGTGAGAGTCCTTTTTTTCGGGAGGTGAATTTCAGTGTCAGAGGCTGTGGTCAGAGGTGATTTCAGCAAAGGCAGGGTGAGCAGCCTTATCCTTGCACAGGCTGTTCCGCTGACGCTTGCTCAGTTTGTCCAGCTGCTTTATAACATAGTGGACAGAATATATATCGGTCACATGGATTCTTTTGACGCAGCGAACGCTCTTTCGGGACTTGGGTTATGTTTTCCTGTAATTACCCTTATTTCTGCCTTCGTAAACTGGATTTCAACAGGCGCCGCCCCGCTCTGCTCAATCGCAAGAGGCAGAAAAGACACGCAAAAAGCACAGGACATATTTTCAACTGCCTTCACACTCGAAATTCTTGTCAGTCTGACAATCACACTGCTCGTTTTTGCGGCAAAAACGCCGCTGCTGTATCTGCTCGGCGCAAGCGACACAACTTATCGCTATGCCGCCGAATATCTCGGCATTTACATGCTCGGCACGATATTTTTCGCAGTCGGTACAGGCATGAACCTCTTTATAAATCTTCAGGGCTTTCCTAAAACAGGAATGATGATTACGGTTACAGGCACTTTTATAAATCTTCTGCTTGACCCGCTGTTTATATTTGTGCTTCATCTCGGAGTAAAGGGGGCTGCGATTGCCACGGTTATCAGCCAGTTCTGTTCGGCAGCGTGGGTAACGGCGTTTTTGAGCAGTAAAAAAAGAGAACTGAAAATCACAACACGCAGTTTACGAATTGTCCGCAGAGAAGTCGGAAATATCCTGACACTCGGACTGCCCGGATTTATGATCAGCGCCACGACCTGCGCTGTTCAGGCTGTGTGCAACGCGGCACTTTCCGTTTTCGGCGGCGACCTCTACATAGGAATAATGACTGTAATAAACTCCGTGCGCGAACTGATAATACTGCCTATTCACGGTATAACACACGGAGCGCAGCCTATTTTGAGCTATAACTACGGCGCGGAAAATTTTGACAGGGTAAAAGCGGGCATTCGCATTGAAACGCTGATGGCTGTATTTTACACAGTAATTTTCTGGCTGAGCACACTTCTTTTATCAGGATTTTATTTCGGTATATTCAGCAGAGACAAGGAAATGCTGTCAGCCGGTGTTATACCGATGAAAATCTATTTTCTCGGCGTTGTTTTCATGGCGCTGCAGATTGCGGGACAATCCACGTTTACCGCGCTCGGAAAGGCAAAACAGGCGGTGTTCTGTTCTGTATTCAGAAAAATTATTATAGTTATTCCTCTCACGCTTCTTCTGCCGAGAATACCGCTGCTTGGAATAATGGGCGTTTTCTGGGCAGAGCCGGTTTCAGACTTAATCAGCGGTATCGTGAGTTATCTTTACATGTACTGCACAGTATATCGAAAGCTTGGAATAGAGACAGTCTGATTGTCAAAATAAATACAGGGAGAGCCGACAAGGCTCTCCCTGTGTGTTACGCCGCAGGCGGTTATTTAGCGTTTTTTACTTTCTGCGCGTGTTCAGCGAGTTTCTCCGTTACTTTCTTGAAACTGTCCTCTTTGCCCGGAATCTTCACGATTCTGTCAAGCACAGGGGCAAGACCGCGGAGATGCTTGTAGTTCGGATTTGTCGCAATCAGTTTCTGTTCCAGTTCGGTGCGTTCTGCTTCCGGATTGTCTTCCATGTGCAGATTTCCCTGCGCAAGAATCATAACTTTTCTCGTGTCGTTGGTGAAGGGCAGCCATTCGACGGCTTTTCCGTCAGGATTGTCCGCTGCGGAAAGCGACGGATTGCCCGTCTTTGCAAAGTTGACCCACATTCTCTGCAGCTGCTTTGAATAGACGCGGTTTTCCTTTGTGTCTTTTGCCTGCTCCTTGTCAAAATTTCCGAAGAGGAACGGCAGTTCGACTGCGTGGCATGCCTTGAGTATTTCCTGTTTCGGTCCCTCGACTTCCTTATCCACGCGGTAGAAGAATTCTTTACCGCCCTGCTTTGCGTGGGCTATTGCCTGATACATCTGTCCGGCGCGGAAGAACTGCCCGTTGCCGAATTCCGTTGGAGCCCATTCTTTGCCGTAGGTTTTCGTCAGATAATCCATAAGCTTTGCGGACGCTTCAAGATATTCAGGCGATGCGTTTTCCGCAAGCATTTTTTGGGTAACGTCGTTGACGAGGTTAAAGAAATCAAGGTCATCGGCAAAGACTTCAATGAAGTAGCGCCACTCGTCTTTGGTAGTGCCCTGCATAACCTCAATGTCCTTTATCGCCGCGCCGTTCCATGCGCCGAGTGTGTCTGCCGGCAGCATGCGTTCGTCAATAATCGGGAAATTGTATTTTGTCATTCCGCCTTCGTCAACCCAGAATTTGCGCAGATCTTCGAAACTGACCTTCATAAGGTCGTCCATGTTTTTCGCGTTGAAACGCTGCATAAGTGTTTTCGTGAGCACCTTGCTGTCCGCTCTCGTCTGTCCGTAGGTGCAGGCTCCGCTCATTGGTATCGCGCGTTTGAAAAGCCCCTTTGAAAGCGGGCTGACGATAATATTGGAAACGCTTCCGCCGCCTGCTGATTCGCCGAATACTGTCACGCAGTCGGGGTCGCCGCCGAATGCCGCTATGTTTTTCTTAACCCATTTAAGCGTTGCTATCTGGTCAAGCAGCGGCAGGTTGCAGGCGTCCATATAATTTTCTCCGCCAGGCACCTGTGAGAAATCTATTATGCCCATCAGACCGAAACGGTAGGTGGTTACCACAAGGATAACGTCAGGATTTTCGCGTATGAAATTGTAGCCGTCATACAGCGGGTCGCTGTGGCCGCCCTGCTCGTAACCGCCGCCGTGAATGAAAACCATAACTGGCTTCTTTGTGTTTTTGTCCTTTGAATTTACGAACACGTTCAGCGACAGGCAGTCTTCTCCCTGCTCGTAAAGCGATGCCCTTTCGTACGGGTCGGGCGTTTGCAGACAGCTTTTCCCGTCATGATAAGCCTCAAACACCTTGTCTGACGGAAGCGGCTCCTGCGGAGCTTTCCAGCGCAGCTCGCCGACAGGCTGCTGTGCGTACGGAATACCGCGGAACTCAATAACGTCACCATTCTTTTTTCCTACGAAAACACCATTTTCGCATTTTGCAGAAAGGGTTTTGTCATAACTTCCCGTAATTTCATTGTTCGGCGCGTACTCCAAAAGCTTCGCCTCTTTGTATCCATCGCCGCGGAAAGCAAACAGTACAGCGGCAATACAGGCGATTATTAACGCCGCTAAAACAATTTTTTTCTTCATAACTGACATCTCCTTCACATCAAATTTGAAACTGCGTTAATTATACCATACAGCCCTGAAAAAGTTGCAAAAAGATTAAAGCCGCGTAGTGGCTTGTGCAATTCCTTTCAAACAAAAAAGTTGTATTTTTTGAGACTGTATGCTACAGTATCTCTGCCAGGCCGAACGTGTTTTTAATGTCGGTCGGGTAAACGATGGAGGGCGTTTAGGCGCTCTCTTGGTTTTATGGCAATATTATTTGATACAGTTAAATTTAATAACGGAGGGCTTTGATATGAAAAACAAATTTTTGCGGCTGAAGAAAATTCCGGCGGTTGTTTTGGCGCTGTCTGTGCTTGCGGCGCTCTTGGCTTCTCCCGCGCTGTGCGCCGCGAAAAAATACACGCAGACTGAACTTGCGTATATGCCCGCAACAGAGCAGGTAAAACTGTTCAAAGCCGGAATCATTACACCGACAGACGTACTTGAAGCACAGATCGCAAGGGTGAAAGAATTTAACGGTCCTGTCAACACTTCGCGTGAAGAACTGAAAGATTATCTGAATTTCAACGGCAAAGTCAACGCAATCTGTTTTGATCGTTTTGAAGAAGCGAGAAAAGCGGCAAAAGAGGCTGAACTGCGCTACAAAAACGGTACAGCGCGCCCGCTTGAAGGGATTACCGTCGGAATAAAGAACGAAAACGAAGTCAAAGGCTGGCGCGTTGACATGGGCTCCCTGATACTGAAAGACGTGCCTGTGTGTAAAGACGACGGCGCAATAATTGACAAACTGAAAGAAGCCGGCGCCATACTCTTCTTTTCCACCAACGTTCCGGAGTTTTATGTCAGTTCAATGACATGGAATAAACTCTACGGCGTTACGCGCAATCCGTGGAATTTATACTACGGCGTGGGAGGTTCCTCAGGAGGGTCTGGGGCTGCTCTTGCCGCAGGTTTCTGCACGCTCGCGACAGGCTCTGACATGGGAGGCTCTATACGCATACCTGCGGCGATGTGCGGGGTTTACGGCTTCAAACCGCCGTTCGGCAGAGTTCCGACATCGGAAATTTCCTACGAAACGCTCGGACCTCTTGCAAGAACCTTCGGTGATATGCGGCTAATGCAGAACATCATCTGCGGACCGAGCCCTAAAGTTCACTCCTCGCTACGTCCGAAACTTGAATACCCTGCGGAATACGAATCAATTAAAGGACAAAAAGTCGCGCTCTGCCGCTTCAAGAACTGGCTGCCAGGAGGCTGCGACAAAGAAATCGAAGCTTCCATGGACAAAACGGCAGAACTGCTGAAAAAAGCCGGCGCGGAAGTTGTCGTCATTGACCTTGACTGGAGCGCGGAAAAATTTGGAAAGACCTATATAGGCGGATTGATGTCAACGGAAATGTACGAACTGCTTGCCATAGCCGAAGGACACGAAGACAAACTGTGCAGCTATTGCGGCGTATTCTTTAACGGCGCGAAAGATTTCGGCCCCAAAAAACTCATTGAAGCAGGACGAATGCTTAACGCGATGCACGCGGAAATTCAGGAAAAAGTGTTTACTGAAGGCTGTATCGCTTTGGTTATGCCCAGCCTTGCGACACCGAGAGTCCCCGCGGAGTTTGAAGCATCTCCCGATAAACTTGCGGATATCAACGGCGTACAGCACAAAAGCATAGATATCTGCCTTACGCCGCTGTGGAACCTGCTCAGCCGCTATCCCGTGGTCAACGTGCCTGTGGGACTGTCGGAGAAAAACGTCCCTGTCGGCGTTCAGGTCGTTGGCAATACCTATGATGACCTCGCGGCATTCCGTGTTGCGTCAGCGCTTTCAAAAACAAACAGACAACTCTACACGGACGGACTGTTCCCCGATTTCAGAAAAAACAAATAAAAAACCGTTGCAGGCGACACGAACAAACGGCGCGAAATCCCGCGCCGTTTGTTCGTGTTCAAAAGCGGGATGAAAATCCATAAAAATACGCAATGAAAAATCAGCAGAAATCAGCAGAAACACTTAAAAAACACACAGAAAAACGGTGTATTTTTCTGTGAAAATGCTATAATAACTTTGAGTAGTAGAAATTTTCGGAGGTGCATGTCATGCAGAGAAAGTTCAAAAAACTGTTTTCAATCTTAGCCCTCTTATCGTTTGTTTTTTCGGTTTCGCCGGCGTTTGCCTACGGCGTTTACAAATCGGACAGAAATGATATGGTTGGCGACAGAATGACCTTTGCGGGGTTCAACTGGCGCGTGTACAAAAAGGACAGCACGTACGGCTATATTACCGTAACGGACTATCTTGACAAAATTCCGTTCCGCAGCGACAGGGACGATCCGGACGAGCCGAACTATCCGGACTCTGATTTCCGCAAAAGGGTCAACGACTACGAAAAACAGATGAGGAATTACGACGGTCCTCAGCTGACGTGGAAAGAGGCTGACGCCGGACTTAACTATATAGTAAAGCACGATATGAAGGATGTATTCAAAGGGGATTACGATGACGTGCTTTTCATTATGTCGCTGTCAGAGGCAAGGGCAATGGGAACGTCCAAGCTCGCCCGCGATGTCCTCAGCCTCGGTGATATGTGGTATCTGCGCACACCAGGCGAGTCAAAAAACGGCAACATGTGCGTTGTAATCAAGGCCGGATATATTTCCGATTTCGGAACAAAGGCATATATCAGGCAGTACGTGCGCCCCTGCCTGCAGATTAACCTCAGGTCAGAGCTTTTTAAGCCTGTCTATCTTTTCAAAAGCGCTTCTGGAGCGAAAGAAAAACTGGAAATCGGAGAAGGCTTTACGATTGAAGATTTTGACCCGTCCAAAGGCTTCAAACGCACGAAAGCGGCTGACGGCATTGAAAAACCCGCCGGCATAACCGTAAGGCAGAGAAACAAAAACAGCTTCGGCAGCTGCGCAAAGAGCTACTGCCTGATTGAAGCGCCGCATGAGATTGTTCTTGGCGGAGGAATCTTTGAGGTGGACGGAGAAACGCTGGAATACAAGACGCAACCGCCCAAAATCAGCTACACCTCGGACGCCGTAAGGCAGGGCAAGGCGGATTTTGTATCTGTAATAGCGGAAGAAAACAACGGGAAATACGTCAGCTACGCGAAGGTGTCAAACTTGGCGGACGTTGCGGACGGCAAAGGAATTTCCGTTCCGTTTGGCAGACTTCCGAAAGGCTCTTATAAGCTGTGGATTTTTGCCGACAAAATAAAAGACGGGGAAGACGAATGTTCGCAGTTTGTCGGAAGCTATGTCATTGAACACGGCGAACACGGCGAAAAAGGCTACGCCGTACTTGGAACAGACAACGCTGGCAAAAAATTCACCGTAGCTCCTTCAGGCATAACGCTGCTGTTCAAAAACAGAGTCAGCTACGCGCAGGACTTTAAGGTCAGCAAACCCGGAGTAATATTCACAGGTCTTTACGAGGAAGGGGCAAAGACTGCCGGTGCTGATACGGCAGGTGGCAAAATCGGCGGAAAACTGACGGTTGACGGACAGACTCTAAAAGTCAATAAGATGACGCTGACCGGTCTCCAACTCAAAAACAAGGCTGTCATAGACGTATGCAGCGACAGCATTTTGGAACAACCCGGGCCGCACAGCGGAGCTGACGATTCACTTTCCGGCACTCTGACGCTTGAACAGTCTGACGATTTCAGCATAGCAAAAGGCTCGCGCATTGTTGTTGAACACAACTGCCGCGTAACCAACGGAAGAAACAGCTCCATAACCGTATGGGACAATGCCAACCAAAAGTCTGTAACAATTCCGACCGGCAAAACGTATGTTGCGGTAAAGGGCAATCCTCAGGAACCGTATGATGACGATTCTCAGCCAATAGTATGGAAGAAAGACGTTTTGGACGATGAGCCTGTGATACCGTTAAGCAATCCCTCAAGTGCGGGACTTTCGTACAAGTGTGAAATCGCTGTTCAGAACAGCCCGGAAATCACAGCTATTGGGCAGGCTCCCTCTGCCGAGAAACCGGAAATTTTCAGTGCTGCGGAATGCGCAGTCAACGAACTGGCAGCCTGGGTGGAATATGCGCTGTATGAAGACCCTGAGAGCATTATCGGTGCAAAAGGAATAACGGAAATAACGGAAAAAACAGGCTTCAAACTCAAAATAGCACACGCAGATGGAACGGGCGAAAACGAAACGCTGAAAGTAAGCGTAAAGCTTGACGTTCCGATAGAGCCTGCAAAAGGCAAAAGACTCGCTGTCATACTGCCGATAGGAAACGCCGGCGAAGATTTGCCTGACGAAGGGCTTCTTGGTGCAAACGAGGAAACAGACGAAATCAAGTACGGTGTATTCAAGGCAGACTACGATGAAAAAACACAGATTATAACCTTTGAAATTCCTGAATACGGCAAATATTTCCCCGCCGGCGGCGACGAGATATTGCCGCTGCTTGTAACTGTCGCGGAGCTTAACGGCGACGCGGAATTTGACGGAGAAGAACATAAAAAATCCTCGTCAGGCTGCAACGCAGGCTTCGGCGCGTTCGCGCTCTTGGCGCTCGTTTCACTAACTCGAATGAAAAACGCAGAACGCAGAGCGAAGAAGTAAAAAGGCGGCAGATTGCTGCGTGTACCGCAAAGACAGAAGGTGAGCGGGGATGAATAAAAAAATAGCGGCAGCGGCAGTTTGCGCGGTGTTGCTGTGTGCCGGTTTTTTGCTCTGCAATAAGCCGGAAAAAGAGGCAGATACAATAAAAATTGGTTATCTCGGCTCGCTTACAGGTGATTTTGCGATTTACGGCACGACAGAAGCTAACGCGGTTCAGCTTGTCATTGACGAAGTGAACGCCCAAGGCGGACTTTTCGGCAAAAAACTTGAGCTTGTCGCCGGAGATACGAAATCCAAATGTGAAGACGCGGTAAATGCCGTTCGCAGAATGATACTTGCAGACAAGGTCTGCGCGTTTATAGGAACAGACACCAGCGGAACTTCGCTTGCTGTTGCGCCGATTGCGGACAGAGAAAAAGTGCCGCATATTTCAACGCTGGGCACAAATCCGTATGTTACGGTGCACGAACACGGCGCTGTGCGGCCGTATGCTTTCCGTATCTGTTTCACCGACCCGTATCAGGGAAAAATCGCTGCAGAATTTGCATACAGCGATCTGAATGCCAGAAAGGCAGCAATTCTGTACAACGTCGGTTCGGACTACGCACACGGTTTCCGCGAATATTTTATAAAATCATTCACCGGCAAGGGCGGCAAAATCGTTGCAGATGAAGGCTACCGCGATACTGACGTTGATTTCCGCGCGCAGCTGACGAAAATCAAATACAGCGGCGCTGACGTTCTCCTTTTGCCCGGCATGGGCAAAGACATGGCGCTCATAATCAAACAGGCGAAAGAACTGCAGCTAAATGTGAAAGTCATAGGCGGAGACGGTTACGCTGAGTTTATGAGCGAGATAGCCGGAGACGCGCTGAAAGGCAGCTACTGGATTAACCACACCTATCAGGAAGACCCTAATATGGCGTCTGTATTTGCGAAATACCGAAAGGTATATCACGATGAGGGCAAAGAATTTACGGACATAACGATGGCGTACGATGCCGCAAAATGGCTTGTTGACGCAATTAAACGCGCAGGCGGCACAGACGGAGAAGCTGTAGCAAAAGCGCTTGAAGAAACCGCGAAACTGAAACTGACACACTGCACAATTTCGGTTGACCCCGCGACACATAACCTGATTAACAAGCCTGCTGTTATATTAAAAGTCGGCAACGACCTAAAAGGGCATTACTATAAAACAGTCAGTCCTGAATAAAGGCGGAGGCAAGCGCATCGCGGCTTGAAAAACTTGCCGTTATTCGCCGGTGCGGAACAACAGGTTAATGCAGCGCCGTGCTGGTTTGATTTGAGTAATTTTGCTGAGTTTTTACTCCGTCGCGCGTATGATATAATATGCGGGCAGCAGATTGAATTTTATAAGGAGACAGCAGAATGAAGAAAAAATTTGCAGGGCTTTTTGCGTTTTTAGCGCTTACCGCGCTGTTTTCGGCGGTGATATTCGCCGGAGGGTGCAACGGGGACAGCGAAGCAAATTACTCCAAAAAGCCGGAGGAAGCGATGAAGGTTGAAAAGGTGTCCGATTATCTTTACAAGACACGCTATGACGACCTTGATGAGAGCGTCTATTCCGATACCGAGCTGATAAGAAAGTTTTTCAAAATAACAACTGCGGCGGACAACGGAAAAGCCTTTGCCTGCAGCGCTGTCGTGAACGGAAATTTTTACGGGCGCAATTTCGACTTTTTCATGGGACAGGATCCCAATTTTGTCGTGTGGGTTGAGGGAAATGACAAGCGTTACGCAAGTCTGGGCGTCGTAATGATGCAAAACGTCTCCCTCGCGGAAGCAGACAGCGGGGAACTTTCCGAAGATATGAAAAAACTGCTTCCGTTCGTGGTTTTGGACGGCATAAACGAAAAAGGCGTAACGTGCAACTCAAACTACGTTCCGAAAGAGGTTGGACATGACAGCACAAATCCAGGGGCAAAAGACCTGCCGTATCTTACGGTTGTCCGCTACGTTCTTGACAACGCGGAAAGCGCGGCGCATGCTGTTGAGCTGCTGAAAGGCAGAAATCTTGTCAATAAACCCGACGTTACAACACTGCACTGGATGATCGCAGACCCGAAGGAATCTTACGTCGTTGAAGTAGTGGACAATGAACTGCGGGTCGTTAAAAATCCGGAGGCAATGACGAATTATTATCTGTCGGTTGACGGTTATACGCCTCACGCCTGCGGTATTGAGCGCATGGACATCATTAAGAAGGGTTATGACAAAGCAACTTCCATAGAAAATATGCGCAGGCTTATGCAGAGCGTGTATTACACGCAGGCATACAAAAAGAGTACCAAGCCTTTCTGGTATTCAGAGCATTACCAATACGACAGCGCAACAGGAAAGGATTACAACATAAATACGCCGATGGACGAAATGCAGCCGCACGTTGACGAAATTGTCCAGGCGTTTTCGCACTGCACGCGCGACAACCCCGACGGTTTTTGGGAGACCGTGTACACCTCTGTCTATGACATGAGCAAACAGACCATGAGAATATCCCTGCATGAGGATTACAGCAAATACTGGGATTTCAAGCTGAAATAGCGCACGGCGGAACAGACTGTTCCCTGTTGTAACCTTTGAACCGGAGGACAACAAAATCGGAGAACGCAAAAAAATGAGCGGGCAATAAGCCCGCTCGTTCCATTGTGCTTAATTGTCCCAACTTCACCTAAAACTTCCAGTAACACCACGCGCATTCATAGCGGCTCGCCTGGGGATTATAAAAGACAGCATGTTCGCCGCATATCGGGCACTCATCTCCGTCGGCAAATGCAGGAGCACAGAGAACAAACAGCGCACCAACCAAAAGCATTAAAGCAAAAAACTTTTTCATACAAATACACCTCCTAAAATTTGTCTCACAAGAAATTTCGCAACACTCACCTCGCCTAAAAGGCGGGGCTTTATACCGTTTTCATGAGATTACACGTGGAGTATATATATATATATATATATATTGTCAATACCAATTTTAAGAATTTTGCATTTTTGGGCGGCAGTAAAAATCAGTAAAAACACTTAGAAAAAACGCAAAAAAGCGGTGTAAATTCTTTCGGAAATGGTACAATAACGGCAGGATGGAAGAAAGCCATAAGCGGCGAGCATTAAGCAATAAGCTTTAAGCTTTTTCTTCACCGTCTCACTGCGAAGCCCAAAGGGCTTGCGCAGTGTCCAGTGACGTTACGGGCTTTGCCCGTTAGAAAAAATAGACCGAAAGTCGCTGGATTCTGCGCTACGGCTTACGCCGTCCGCAGAAAGACGATGATTTTAGCGGTTCTAAGGTTTTGCGAGGTGCTAAGTGCTAAGTGCGCCCTTAAAGGTAATACGAAGTGCGAGGTGCGCCTTTAAAATTCTTCATTATTCATTCTGCATTATTCATTGTCTTTTATCGTAATTGGTTTTTATAAATATTTTCGGAGGTATATGTCATGCAGAGCAAACTCAAAAAACTTTTCGCAGTCCTGATGCTCGTATCATTCATATTCGCTTCGGTATCGCCTGTATTTGCGGCGGAGACAGCTGAGAAGAATTTTACAAGGGGCGGCGGCAACACAAATTTTGCCGGAGGCGGCTGTACGCTATACAAAAAAGACGTAAATTATGTGAAGGGTGTATGGTTCACATACATGGAGCTTGGAAATATGCTTTCAGGCGGGGATTTTGCCGCAAAATTTACCGAAGCGGCTGAGAATTGCAAAGCGTTAGGCATAACAGATATTTTTGTGCATGTCAGACCTTATTGCAACTCGCTGTACCCGTCAAAATATTTTCCGCAGA